>CAYUYC010000223.1:0-5682 GCA_964448945.1 uncultured Burkholderiaceae bacterium | reverse complement strand
ACCATGCACACCGCGAAGGGGCTGGAGTTTCCGTGCGTGGCCGTCGGCGGACTCGGCGCCCTCGGCGCGCGCCAGGACGTTGCGCTCGAAGACGAGGTGCGCCTGACCTATGTGGCGATCACGCGCGCCACGCACGAAGCCTTGCTGACCTATTCGCGCGTCTCGCCCTTGGTGGAACGGTTGATCGCCTGATCAAGGCAGCGCCGCCGGGCTCGCCAGATACGCCTTCGAGAGCGTTTGATACTGCCCGCCGTCGGTGGTGACGGAAGTCTGCGTCCCCGCCCCCGGCCCGAACACGATGCCCAGGCCGCCCACGGCGGTGAGTTCGCTCGCGTGGGTCAGGAAGTAATGCTCGCGGTTGTCGCGCCAATGGTTGGCGCTGCCGTAGCTCGCGGCGGGCACGCCCATGGGCGTTTGCCACCAGACCAGCGGCAGGCCGCCGATGCCTTGGTGATAGGCGAGCGCTTCTTGCAGATGGTCCTGAAAGTTGGGATGGGTCTGGTTGCTCTCGTCCCAGTACCAGCCGCTGCCGCTGCGCTGGCAATCGGCGTCGGTATGCGCTTCAAAGCAGCCGGCGTCGCGGTCCGAGGTCTGCATGACCACGATGTCGGCTTGCGCGGCGCCGAGCTTGTTCATGAAGCTCACCACTTCCGCCGTGGAATTGCCGCCCCAGCCCGAAGGCGAGAAGCCGACCACGGCCTTGGGCGCGTATTTGCGTGCGATGCGCACCAGGCAGGCGGCCAGGCCGGTGGCGTCGTTGGGCAGGCTCGCGCAATCGGGCGTGATGTTCACGTAGGCAAACAGCTTGGTCGGGTCGCTGTTGGTGGCCTGGCGCTCCACATAGCCCCAGAAGTCGGGCTCGAAATTCACGAGCGCGGGTTTGTCGTAGATCGCCAGGCGCTGGAACATCAACACCACATTGGCCCAGTACGCGCTCATGAAGGTGGTGCTCGACAAGCCGGCCAGGTTGCCGTCGCCGTTGCTCGCCATTTGGTACAAGGTGAACATCGGCACCGCGCCCACCGAGTCGGCCTCGGCGGCCACCACGTTCACATAGGCGCCCGCGGGCGAGTTCCAGCTCGGCCAGTCGTAGCTGCCGCCCGCGCCCACCAGATAACGTTCATGGATGTCGGGCGTGAGGCCTTGGGCTTGCATGGTGCTCGGCGCCACGCCGCCGCCCAGACCCACCATCAGGCGGTTGGGCCGGCCCATGCGTGCGGCCAGCGTCGCGGCCGCGCCGGTGCCGGCGGTGGGTGGCGAACCTCCGGTGTTGGGGGCGCCGCCGCCCGAATCGCCCCCGCCACCGCAGCCCGCAAGCGCCAGGCTCAATACGATCGGAAGAACACGACGCGGGCAACGCACGGTGGGGGAGTTCATCGGCAAGGGGCTCGGTAAAGGGTGGGGCAAACAGGTGTGCCGCAGCCTACTACCGCCGGCCTGCACCAGGCACAGGCGGTGTCGCGCATTTGCTTCATCGGCGCGATGCGCGGTCGTCCATGGCCGATGTGAAACCCATCACATGCCGTCGTCGGGCGCGCCTCTACCATGCATCGCCACGGCGCAGTATCGGCCGCCTTTCCACCTGACCGTTCAAGTGTTCCATGTCCGCACGCCGTATCGTCGCCAACGCCTTTGCGTCCCTGATCGTCCTCACGTTCTCGCACACCGCCAGCCTCGCCGCCGGCAAGCCCGACAAACCAACACCGGCAACGCCGTCCAAGGCGGACGACTTGTTCTTCGAGTTGTCGTCCAACGGCAAGGTCGACGATGCCAAGGCCAAGTTCAGCGCCTTGCGGGCGCTGGCCGACCAGGGTGATGCGCGGGCCATCGCCTTCACTGCGGCGCTCGCGTACACGCTCGACAACGACATCGCGCTCGACTATTCCATCAAGGGCCTTTCGTCGCCGCCCACCATGGTCAGCCAGGTGCATCTGATTCAAGGCTTTCGTTGCAACGGCGGCTTCAATGAGCGCAAGGCCGCCGAGAAAGCCGCGCAGCTCGCGCAAGCGCCCGATGCGAGCGCGTCGGCCAAGCAGGTGGGGCTCATCATCCAAGGTTTGCTTTACGAATACGGCGGCGGTGGTTTCACCGTGAGCAAGGCCCAGGCGCTGGAGTATTTCCAGAAGGCGGCGGCTTCGGGGTCCGCCTTTGCGCTGACCTTGCAAGGACGGCTGTACGAATTCGACGGCGGCAAGGAAATTCCGGTGGACAAGGCCAAGGCCACCGCCTTGTACAAGGCCGGGGCCGACAAGGGCGATCCGCACGGTTGGTATGCCTACGGCACGATGAAGCTCGAAGAAGGTGATCGCAAAGCCTGGGAGGCCGCGATGCGCCGTGCGCTCGAACTCGGCATGCATGAAGGCGCCGCGGCCGAACTCGGCTACGACCTGGTCACGCGCCCGGGGGCGACCAAGCCGCAGATCGAAGAAGGCCTCAGGCTGCTCGACGCCGGCAATCGTCTGCGCGGCACCTACGCCATGCTCAAGCTCGGCCAGCTCGCCGAAGCGGACAAGCTGCCCGGTATCGATACCCCCGTGGGCGTGGCCTATGTGCTGTATCGCAAGTTGTCGGATCTGCCTTGCGGTTCACCCGATGGCCCGGATGCCATCGCCAAGCTGTGGCCGCGCCTGCAAAGCCAGCCGGACACCGTGTTGGCCAAGCTCAATGGCGAAGGCATGTACGGCATTGCGCAAGATCTCATCGATCATTTCGGCGGCGTGAAGAGCCTGCGCGATGCGATCTGGGCCTGGGCCCTGGTCCCGCATGAAGTCGACGAAGACTATGTCAGCTATCTGGCCGACTCGAAGGTCCACCAGTCCTTGGAGCTGTTGTTGTCCACGGCGTATGCGCGCATGCGCTTCGACCCGCCTGCCGATCTGCAAAGCCCCGACCGTTTTGCGCGCGAACTCGCGGGCGCGTTCCGCAGGCTCGCCGACGGCACGGACTTCGCGCTCACCGATCTGGGCCAGACCCACCGCATCATCGACGAAAGACTCGCGGCCAACACGGCGCTCGATGCCGACAGCCGCCTCGCCTATGCGCGCGCGATCAAGGCCGGGCTCGACAGCGCCAACGAAGCGCTCAAGGCGGAATACGCGCGGCGTACTGCGCCACCGCCGCCCAAGCCCGAGGAACTGGCCGCAGCGAAGAGCTGCTATGACCTCACCACCGATCATCAGCGGCGCAAGGCAAGGTACGACGAACGCCGCGAACAGTTCGACGAAGAGCGCGCCGCGCTCGACAGCGAAAGCGATTCGATCGACAACGAACGGCTGCTGGTCGAGATGCAGATCGGCGTGACCAACAACTTCAACAGCATGGGCTACAAGAACACCGACAACGGCAGCACCCAGGCCGCCATCGATCATTACAACAATCGCCTGCGCGCCTACAACCGGGCGAACGAGCAATTGAACAAACGGGCCGACCGGCTCAATGAAGAACGAGACCGCCTGAACGACGACGCCGAGACGATCAAGGATCGCTGCTTCGGTCGCAAATTCAACTCGCAGGCCATCACCCAGGTGTGCGGCGATACGCCCTCGAACTCGAGCAACGAATGGTGCGCAGGCTTCGACGATTGAACGCGGCGCCGCAACGGTCGATCGCTGCGCATTAGCGCTTACGCGTCATGCCCGTGCCTACTTTGCGCACGGGCATGGCCCTTGCCATTGCGCGCCGCCGCGCCGCGCGCGACACTCGCGGCCTCGTTCGGCCCGCAACGTGCTTTCTCCTCCCCTCCCTTCTTCCATGACGACGACGGCGCAAGCACGTCGCCGCGCAGGCATTCCGATGCACATCTCCATTCTTGCCGGGAGTACCCCGACGTGTTGAAGCGTAAACATTGGCTGGGCGCCGCTGCGGTGGCGCTCGTGGGCGCGGGGGTGGTCATTGCCACCACGGGCTTTGCAAAGTACGAAGGCACGATCAATGCGCGCGGGGTCGATCTGTCGGCGCCGCAGGCCTATGTGATCACCGCGGCGCTGTCGCGCTTGCCGCGCGATCTGGTCAAGGCGCCGGTGCTCAAGGACGTGCTCACGCAGGACCTCGTCTTCTATTACGAAGAACACGAAGACAAGCTCGGCCTGCGCGGCGCGCTCAAGCGCATTGCGTATGAGCACGAGACCACGCTGACCGACAAGCTCATCGCCACCGCGCTCGACGAACCGGCCGAAGTCGCCTTGTGGTCCGACGACAAAGGCGCGCCGCGCTATTGGCTGATCGCGATGACGCGCAACACGCTCGCGCGCGCCATCCAGGGCGCCGCCGCGATCGCGGCCGACGATCAGCAGCTCAGCATCCTCGGCACGGTGCGCGCCAACGATGCCGATGTGACGGTCTATGCGCTCAGCCTGTCGCCGCGCCGCACCTTCGCCATCGCCTCGCAAGGCAAGCGCGTGGTGGTGTTGAGCGATCCGGGTCTGCTCTTTCTCAAGGCCGGCGAGGCCGACCCCGATGCACTGAAAGTCGTCGCGGCCTTGCTCTCCGACGATGCCAAGACGCAAGGCGTGTATCAGCAACGCTTCGGCATCGGCGATCCGGGCAAGGGGCATGTGCTGGTGGCCGACGCGCCCTTGCTCGCGCTGGGCTATCAGCAATTCATCCCCGGCTATCGCGCGCTGCGCGTCAACCTCGGCGCCGACGGTGCCGAGCTGCGCACCCAATTGCGCGTGACCGATGCGCGCGCCTTGCCGGCCGAGCATGCGCCGATGTGGTCGGCCTTGCCGGTCGACCCCGCCGCGTGCGCGCTGGTGCCCGCGCAATGGACGCAGATCGACGCAGTGCTCACCGACGCCTCGGGTTTTGCGCCGACCGATGCGCAGACCAAGGCGCTCAAGCGCTTTACCCAGCAGCTCGACGGCCCCGGCGCGGTCTGCTGGTACGCGCGTTCGCAATTGCATACGCCGGTCTTCGTCGCCCATACCAGAGACACCGGCGCCGACACCACCGTGGCGCTCGATGCGCTCGCGCAATGGCTGGCGCGCAAGCCCGGCGAGCCCAAGCCGGCCCTCGATGCCGAGGGCAAACCCGTCGCCGATGCCAAGCCGCAAGCGCTGACCACCGCACTGGCCCTGCTGAGCGCAAAGAACGACCCCTTGCATGCGCGTTGGCAACAAGAAGTCATCGCGCCCTGGGGCCCGCATACCGCGGGCGACAAGGCGAGCTACCGGCCCATGCTCGCGCGCGAAGGGCAATGGATCGTCTATTCGCCCGACGATGCGCTGGTGGGCCTGACCCTCGACGCACTCGCCAAGCGTTACCCGAGCCTCGAAGACACCCTGCCCGCCACCGGCGCCACGCTCGCGGTGCTCGCACCCAAGCAACTGGCCGAGCTGGCCCAGCGCGAAGCCTTCCGCGTGCTGCCGCCCGAGCAGGAAGTGCTCTACCAGGCCGCGCGCTCGCGTCTGCTGCCGCGTCTGACCGCGTTGGGCAAGTTGCCCAACGCGCGCGCCGTCGCCACCGGCGCGCCCGATGCCGGCGGCTGGGTGACGGTCGATTGGCAGCCGGTCGCGGCACCAAGCGACCCGAGCCCGAACCCGGTGCCTTCAACCCTGGTGCGCCCGACAACATCTCGCCGATCGTGGTCTGGCTCGGCAGCGCCGAGTCGGCAGGCATCACCGGACGGGTGTTCAACACCCGAGGCGGGGTCATCAGTGTCGCGGAGGGCTGGCGTGCTGGTCC
>CAYUYC010000222.1:0-5716 GCA_964448945.1 uncultured Burkholderiaceae bacterium | reverse complement strand
GCGCTGCCCGATCGTTTGATCGGCGCGAGCTGTTATGCCGATCTCGCCCGTGCCGAGCAGGCCGTGGCCGCAGGCGCCGACTATGTCGCCTTCGGCAGCGTGTTCGCCTCTTCCACCAAACCCGACGCGGTTCGCGCGCCGCTGGCCTTGTTTGCGCGCGCGCGCGCCCTCGGCGTGCCCGTGGTCGCGATCGGCGGCATCACGCGCGCCAATTGCGCCGCGGTCCGCAGCGCCGGCGCGGATGCCTGTGCGGTGATCAGCGATCTGTTCGGCAACACCGACGAGATCGCGCAACGCGCCCAGGCCTTCCAAACTTTGCTCGAAACTCCAACGGCCGCTAGCGCCCAACCGCATTCCTCACACTGAAGTCATCATGAGCCAGAACGACATTCTTTTCGCCCGCGCCCAACGCTCCATTCCCGGCGGCGTCAACTCGCCGGTGCGCGCATTCAAATCGGTTGGCGGCACACCGCGTTTCTTCACCCGCGGGCAAGGCGCTCATGTCTGGGATGCCGACGGCAAACGCTATGTCGACTACATCGGATCCTGGGGTCCGATGATCGTGGGCCATGCGCACCCCGAGGTCAGCGCGGCGGTCAAACGCGCCGTCGACGGCTCGTTGTCGTTCGGCGCGCCGACCGAGGCCGAGATCGAGATCGCCGAAGAAGTCATCAAGCTGGTGCCGTCGATCGAACAGGTGCGCTTCGTCAGCAGCGGCACCGAGGCGACGATGAGCGCGATCCGTCTGGCGCGCGGCGCCACCGGGCGCAGCAAGATCGTCAAGTTCGAAGGCTGTTATCACGGTCACGCCGACTCGCTGCTGGTCAAGGCCGGCTCGGGCTTGCTCACTTTCGGCAATCCGACCAGTGCCGGCGTGCCGCCCGAATTCGCCGCGCACACCCTGGTGCTCGAGTACAACAACATCGCGCAGCTCGAAGCTTGCTTCGCGCAATACGGCAGCGAACTCGCCTGCGTGATCGTCGAGCCCATCGCCGGCAACATGAACCTGGTGCGCGGCACCCAGGCATGGCATGACCGCTTGCGCGCGCTGTGCACCCAGCACGGCAGCGTGCTGATCTGGGACGAGGTCATGAGCGGATTTCGCGTCGCGCTCGGTTGCGCACAATCGCTGTACGGCATCACGCCCGACCTCACCACCCTGGGCAAGGTCATCGGCGGCGGGCTGCCGGTCGCGGCCTTCGGCGGCAAGGCCGAGATCATGAAATTCCTCGCGCCGCTCGGACCGGTCTATCAGGCCGGCACGCTCTCGGGCAATCCGGTGGCGGTGGCCGCGGGCATGGCCACGCTGCGCCTGATCCAGGCGCCGGGCTTTCACGCTCGCCTGAGCGCCCAGACCGCCAAGCTGGTCGACGGCCTCACGCGCGAAGCCAAGGCCGCGGGCGTCGAGTTCATCGCCGACGCGGTCGGTGGCATGTTTGGTCTGTACTTCGCATCGACGCTGCCGCATGCGCTGACGGAAGTGAGCCGCTCGAACATCGCGCGTTTCAACCGCTTCTTCCACGCCATGCTCGATCAGGGGGTGTATCTCGCGCCCTCGGCTTACGAAGCTGGCTTCGTCTCGGCCAGTCACGACGATGCGGTGATCGACGAAACCCTGACCGCCGCGCGCGCCGCGTTCAAGCTGGTCGCCCAGGACTGACGCAAACAAGAACCCCGCGCCACGCGCGGGGTTGGGCCGCCGGTTTGTCGAGCAATCGGCGCCGTCGGCCGCGACTGCTCGATCGACGCGACATCAATGCGCGCCGCCTGCTCCGCCACCGCCGGCGGTGCTTGCCGGCCGCGCAAACCAGATCAACGCCGTCATCGCAATGAACAGCAACGACGAGATCCAGAACACGTCGGTGGCCGACATCGTCATCGCCTGCTGATCGATCAGACGATTGACCTGGGCGAGCGCTTGTTCGCTGCTCAGGCCTTGCGCGCGCAGACCCGCGAGCGCCGCCGTTGCGGCATTGCTGCCGCTGGTGATGCTCTCGACCAGATGCGCGTGATGCATGGCGGCACGGTCATCCCATAGCGTGGTCGAGATCGACGTGCCGATCGCGCCCGCGGTGATGCGCACGAAGTTCGACAAGCCCGAAGCACCGGCGATGCGATCGGGTCCGATGCCCGAGAGCGCCAGCGTGACCAAGGGGATGAAGAAGAATGCCAATGCCGCGCCTTGCACCACGGTCGGGATCATCACCGTGCCGAAATCCGCCTGGGTGTTGAATTGCGCGCGCATCCAGAGCACGAGCGCGAACACCACGAAGGACACGGTCGCCAACGCGCGCAGATCGAACTTGTGCAGATTGCGCCCGACCAGCGGCGTGAGCAGGATCGCCAGCGCCCCCACCGGCGCCAGGGCGAGGCCGGCCTGGGTCGCGGTATAGCCCATGGTCTGCTGCAGCCACATCGGCAACAGCACGACGTTGCCGAAGAACAGGCCATAGCCGAGCGAGAGCGTGATCGTGCCGATCGAGAAATTGCGTCCCGCGAACAAGCGGATGTCGACCACCGGATGTTCTTCGGTCAGTTCCCACACCAGAAAGAACACGAAGCTCACCACGGCCACGATCGCCAGACCCAGGATGAAGCCCGACGAGAACCAATCGAGTTCCTTGCCCTTGTCGAGCATGATCTGCATCGCGCCGACCCAGACCACGAGCAGTCCCAATCCGACCGCGTCGATGGGCAGTTTGCGGGTGGCGGATTCGCGCTTGCGATAGATCGACCAGGTCATGGCCGCGGCGATCAAGCCCACCGGCACGTTGATGTAGAAGATCCAGGGCCAGCTGATGTGGTCGGTGATCCAGCCGCCGAGCAAAGGGCCGACCACCGGCGCAATGAGCGTGGTCATCGACCACATGCCCAGCGCGGTACCGGCCTTGCTGCTCGGATAGCTCGACAACAGCAAGGTCTGCGACAACGGGATCATCGGCCCCGCGACCGCGCCTTGCAGCACCCGGAACGCAATCAGCGTCTCGATGCTCGGCGCCAGACCGCATAGCCAGGACGACAGCACGAACAACAACACGCTCGCGGTGAACAGGCGCACCTGCCCGATGCGCTGCGTGAGCCAGCCGGTCAGCGGCACCGAGATCGCGTTGGCGACCGCAAAGCTGGTGATCACCCAGGTGCCCTGATTGGGACTCACGCCCAGATCGCCCGATATCGCGGTCAACGAGACATTCGCGATCGAGGTGTCGAGCACGTTCATGAAAGTCGCCAGCGACAGCGCCAGCGTGCCCAGCACCAGTTGTGCGCCATGCAAAGGCTCGGGGCGCGCAGGCGCGGTGGGCGCCGCCATCGGCCGCGCGCCGCCGTCGGTCAATTCCGATGAGGCCATGGCGCGCTCAATGCAGCTTGGCGATGCGAACGTCGGCCGACGCGGGCGCCGAGGTTTGCGCGACCGGCACGGTCACCGTCGCCGCCTTGCCATGCAGATTGGCCGCGATGATCTTCGCCACCATCGCATCGGCGTCGCGTGTGACCGCGTCGAAGACCGGCGTCTGCGCCACGCTGCCTTCGCGCGGCAACTCCGCCAGCGACCGGCCCGACTTGTCGCTCACATCGACGTCGACTTCCATCGACAGCCCCACGCGCAACGGATGCTCGGCCAGTTGCTTGGCATCGAGCGCGATGCGCACCGGCACGCGCTGCACGACCTTGATCCAGTTGCCGCTCGCGTTTTGCGCCGGCAACAGCGCAAAGGCCGAACCGGTGCCCGCACCGAGGCCGATCACGCGGCCGTCGTACTCGACCTTGCCGCCGTACACATCGGCCACCAGCTTCACGGGCTGCCCGATGCGCATTTCGCGCAATTGCACTTCCTTGAAATTGGCATCGACCCAGAGTTGATCGAGCGCGATCACCGCCATCAACGGCGTGCCGGCCTGCACCCGCTGCCCCACCTGCACGCTGCGCTTGGCGACATAGCCACTCACCGGCGCGGGCAGTTCCACGCGCTTGAAGGCCAGATAGCTTTCGCGCACTTGGGCCGCGGCGCGCTGCACGCGCGGATGCTGCTCGACGCTCGTGCCCTCGGTCAGCGCCTGATTGGCATGGAGCTGGTCGCGCGCGGCCGCCACCGCCGCCTCGGCCGCGGCCAGCACGCTCTTGGCGCTGGCGACCGCCGCCTGGGCATGGCGCTGTTCTTCGGTCGAGACCGCGCCGCTGTCGACCAGACTCAAGCGCCGCGCCGCGTCGTCTTCGACGCGCTGCAGATCGTTGCGCGCCTTGACCACGTCGGCCTCGCGCAAGGTGATGTTCGCGGCAAAGCCCGAATTGTTGGCGTAAAGCGCACGCACTTCGCGCACCGTCTGGCCGAGTTGCGCCTGCGCTTGCTCCAGCGCCACATGCGCGTCGGCCGCGTCCAGTCGCACCAGGGGCTGGCCGGCCTTCACAAAGTCGGTGTCGTCGGCGTTGATGGCGAGCACCGTGCCCGAAACCAGCGGCGTGATCTGCACCACATTGCCTTGCACATAGGCGTTGTCGGTCGTCTCGTGGTGGCGCGCCACCAGCGCCCAATACCCGCCCCAGACCGCGGCCACCATGGCCACCCCCGCGGTGACGGCCAGCAGCGCGCGGCGACGCTTGGGGTTTTGCGAATTGCCCGGCGCGCCTGCGCTCGCGGCTTGATCAGTTGTGCTCATGTTCGGCTCCAGTCGGGCGATGCATATCGTTGTGTGCTAGTTCGGTGTCGGCGTCGGCAAAGCCGCCGCCCAAAGCGCGGATCAGGCCGATGTCGAGATCCCAGGCGCGCGCCTTGAGATCGACCGCGGCGCGGCGCTGTGCGAGCACATTGGTCTGTGCCGACAACACCGTCAGGTAGTTGCCCAGACCGGCCCGATAGCGCTGGACTGCGAGGTCGTAAGCGCTTTCCGCCGCGGCCTGCGCCTGG
Source organism: uncultured Burkholderiaceae bacterium (assembly GCA_964448945.1). GTDB lineage: Bacteria > Pseudomonadota > Gammaproteobacteria > Burkholderiales > Burkholderiaceae_E > CAXBRX01. The sequence continues at coordinate 813 of CAYUYC010000222.1, read as the reverse complement.
GCTTGTTCCTGGGCCTGTACCTGCAGCGAACGGGTCGACACCAACAGGTCGGCCACGTCGCGCACGGCGTCGAGCAAGGTCGCGTTGTAGCTCGCGACCGCAGCGTCGACGTCGGCATTGCGGGCTTGCAGATTGGCGCGCAGGCGCCCGCCTTCGAAGATCGGAAGACTCAGCGCCGGACCGGCGCCATACAGACGGCTGCCGTGATCGAGCAGCCGGTCCAGCCCGAGGCTGGAAAACCCCGCGAAGGCCACCAGATCGATGTTCGGATAGAACTGCGCCTTGGCCACCGAGACTTCGTCGCGCGCCGCTTCGACGCGCCAGCGCGCGGCGACGATGTCGGCGCGATGTCCGATCAGTTCGGCCGGCACGGTAGCGGGCACCGGAATCGGCTGGCTGGTTTCGAGGGTGGGCGCGAGTTGCGCAGTGGCGTCGGGCCCGGCCCCGATGAGCGCGGCCAAGGCATGGCGCGCCAAGGCGATCTGTTCGGACAAGACCTCGATCTGTTGGCGCATCTCGGGCACGCCGCCTTCGGCCTGGCGCAGTTCGACGCGCGTGTCGATGCCGGCCTGCACGCGGTCCTTCACCAGGGCCAAGGTCTGTTCGCGCTGGGCGAGCGTGGCCCGGGCCACGTCTTGCTGCGCGATCAAGCGTGCCAGCCCGTAATAGGCGCGCGCGACATTCGCGGCCAGCGCCACGCGTGCGGCCTGATGCTCGGCCTGGGCCGCGCGCTCGGCGCCCAAGGCTGCGTCCAGCGCCGCGCTGTGCTTGCCGAAGAAATCGATCTCCCAACTCAGATCGATCCGGATCGCA
>CAYUYC010000221.1:0-5728 GCA_964448945.1 uncultured Burkholderiaceae bacterium | reverse complement strand
CCGGCAGACAAGGCGTCGAGCGGCAGCAGCGACGACAGCTCGACCAACAGCCAGGACCTCGCCGCTTCGGTACTGGCCGCCTTGTTGCAGCAATATCGGGCACAACAAGCCGATGCCACCGGCGACTCGACCGGCAGCTCGTTGAGCGTCAGCGCCTGATCGGCGCGCGGCAAGAATGCGACGCCCGCCTGGGTTTACCGGCGGGCGTCGTCACGTCGGGGTATCCTCTCGCGCTCCCGGCCATGCGCCCGATGGAGCTGCACTTGGACAAACGCAAAGACCTGACCGCCCGCAATTTCCCCACCGCCGTCGAGGATGCCAACGCGCTCAAGGCGCCGTCGCTCTATGGCGGACCCGAGAGCGCCTACCGGCTGGCCTTCACCGACGTCGATTTTCTGCTGCGCGAGGAATTGCGTCCGGTGCGCATGCAGCTCGAGTTGCTCAAGCCCGAGATGATCCAGCAGGAACATGGGATCGAATCGACCATCGTGATCTTCGGCAGTGCGCGCATCCTGCCGGCCGATGCCGCGCACGAACGCCTGGCCGCCGCGCGCGCCGACGGCGACGCCGCGGCGATCCGGCGCGCCGAGAAGCATGTCGAGATGTCGCGCTATTACGAGGAAGCGCGGCGCTTCGCCACCCTGGTGACCGAAGCCTCGCGCACGATGGATCCGCCCTTGTACGTGGTCACCGGCGGCGGCCCCGGCATCATGGAAGCAGGCAACCGCGGCGCGCATGAAGTGGGCGGCAAGAGCATCGGGCTGAACATCGTGCTGCCGCACGAGCAGGAGCCCAACCCCTACATCACGCCGCAGTTGTGCTTCCAGTTCCATTACTTTGCGCTGCGCAAGATGCACTTCCTGATGCGCTCGATTGCATTGGTGTGCTTTCCCGGCGGCTTCGGCACGCTCGACGAATTGTTCGAGATGCTCACGCTCATCCAGACCGGCAAATGCCGCAAGCGTCCGATCCTGTTGTTCGGCCGCGATTTCTGGAACCGCCTGATCGATCTCGATGTCCTCATCGACAGCGGCATGATCAGCCCGGGCGACGAGCAGTTGTTCGAGTTCGTCGAAACCGCGGAAGAAGCCTGGGCCGCGATCCGGCGCGATTACGCGCTCAATGGCCACACGCGCGACGAGCCCTGAACGGTTTGCGGCGGAGTTGATCCCGAACAAGTGCCGATCTCGCCTGTACGCGGGCGGGCGACGACACTGAAGAGATGTCGGTCCGGATGCCGACGTGCAGGAGGCAGACATGTTGTGGACATGGCCCGGCATCTTGTGGGACGCCGCCGTCACCGGCGTGGGCGGTACCGCGGCCATCGAGACCGCGGCGCGCCAGCGCCTGACGCGCCTGGTGCATGCGGCGCGCAAAGGCTCCCCGTTTTATGCACGCCATCTGCGCGCCGTGGGCGCCGACGATGCCCCGCTGAGCGCCTTGCCGCCGGTCACACGCACCGAGCTGATGGCGCATTTCGACGACTGGGCCACCGACCGCGCGGTGACGCGCTGCGATGTCGACGCCTTCATCGCCGACCCGGAACGCCTGGGCACGCCCTTTCTCGGCAAGTACGCGGTCTGGACCAGTTCGGGCAGCACCGGCGAGCACGGCATCTATCTGCATGACGAACACGCGCTCGCGGTCTACGACGCGCTCGAACTGGTGCGCTTTCGGCGCTTGCCGCCGACCCAATGGATGTCGGCCGCCTGTCTGTTCGGCGAGCGTTATGCGATGGTCGCGGCGACCGGCGGGCATTTTGCGGCGCACGCCACCGCGGCGCGGCTGGCGCGCATCAACCCGTGGCTCGGCGATCACGCCCGGGTGTTCACCATCCAGCAGCCCTTGGCGCAACTGACCGATGCGCTCGATGCGTATCAGCCGACGCTATTGGCAACCTATCCGACCGTGGCCGAAGTCCTGGCCGACGAACAGGCGGCGGGTAACCTGCACCTGAAGCTGCAGGAGTTGTGGAGCGGCGGCGAACATTTGTCCGACGCGGTGCGCGCGCATATCCGGCAATACCTGGGCTGCCGCGTGCGCGAGGCCTATGGCGCGTCCGAGTTCATGCCCATCGCCTGGGAATGCGACCACGGCGCACTGCATGTGAACGCCGACTGGGTGATCATCGAACCGGTGGACGCGCACTTGCGGCCGGCCGCGCCCGACCGGCCTTCGCACACCACGCTCATCACCAATCTGGCCAACTTCGCCCAGCCCTTGATCCGTTACGACATCGGCGACCGCGTGACCTGGAACAGCCGGCCCTGCACCTGCGGCAGCGCCTTTCCGACCGTGAAGGTGGAAGGACGCTGCAACGACACCCTGGCGTTTCGCGATCCGCACGGGCGCATGGTCAAGCTGCTGCCGCTCGCACTCGCGACCGCCGTCGAGGAGGACGCGGGCGTGTTCGGCTTTCAGCTCGCGCAGACCGGACCGGCCTCGCTCGAGCTGCGTCTGGCGCCGCAATCACGCGATTGCGAAGCGCCCGAGCGTTGTCGCACCGCACTCGCGCGCCTGCTCGATGCGCAAGGGCTCACGCATGTACGCATCGACTGGAACGGCGGTGCGCCGGTGCGCGATGCGGCCAGCGGCAAACTCCACCAAGTGCTCAATGCGGTGCGCGCCCAGACGCCGAACCGCGCAGCGCGCGCAACGCATTGAGCGCGCCGACATAGTCGTAGGCCTGCAGCGCACGATCGAAGGTCGCCAGCGCATCGCCATACAGCGCGCGCATCCAATCCGCCATTTCGCGGTAATGCGCGCCGGCACGGAAATCCGCGGCCTGCAGCAAAGCGTCGAGCCGATCGAGATAGGCGGCGACCGTCGGCGCATCGGGAATGGCGACCGGCGCGGGCGCCGTCGTCGGCAAGCAGCGCTGGATGTCGTCGACCAAGGCGGCGAGCGCGTCTTGCAAGGCCGCCGATGCGCTGCGCAACGATTGCGCCGGTTGGCCGGCGACCAGCGCCGATTCGAGCGCCAGCGCGAGCGATTGCACCCGCACCGCACCGAGCGCGCCCGACGCGCCCTTGAGCGAATGCGCGACATTGCGCGCCTTGGGGTAATCGCCGGCGTCGATGGCGGCGTCGATCTGCCCGATGCCGTCGCGGTAATGCGTGGCGTATTGCTGCAGCGCGCGCACGAAGACATCGCTGCGCCCGGCGCAATAGCGCTGCCCCAATACCGTGTCGAGCCCGTCGATGGCGTTGAGCGCATGCGGGACCGGCGCGCCCTCGGCATGGCGCACTTCGGTCGGCGCCTCGTCGCGCGTGCGCGCAGCCGGCGGGGTTGGCTGGGTTTGGGTCGGTGCCTGTGTCCGCTCGGCCGCGGACGCGCCGGTCACCGACAGCCAGCGCAACAAGGCTTCGAACAAGGCCTGCGGATCGACCGGCTTGGCGATGTGGTCGTTCATGCCGGCATCCAGGCAGGCCGCCCGGTCTTCGCCGAAGGCATTGGCGGTCATGGCCAGGATGGGGGTCTGGGCATGCCCCGGCAGTTCGCGGATCGCACGCGTCGCCTGCAGCCCGTCGAGGCGAGGCATCTGCATGTCCATCAACATCAGGTCGTAATGCGCCGCGCTGGCCAGCGCCACCGCGCGTTCGCCGTCCACCGCCAGATCGACCACCAGACCGGCCGATTGCAGCAACTCGAGCACCACTTCCTGATTGACCGGATTGTCCTCGGCGAACAGCACGCGCGCGCCTTGATGGCGGTGCCGCAACTCGGCCTCGGCCACATTCGATTGCGCATCGACGATGGTCTGCGGCGCACTGTCGCGCAGCACGCGCGTCAAGGCGTCATGCAAGGCCGACGGCGTGATGGGCTTGACCAGCACCGCGCGAAAACCCACTTCATGCGCGACGTTCCACATTTGCGCATCGTCGTGCGCGGTGACGAGCATGCATGGCGGCAGGTTGTCGGGGTCGTCGGCGCGCAATTGCCGCAGCGTCTGCGCGCCGTCCGTGCCCGGCATGCGCCAATCCAGCAACAAGATGTCGTAAGGCCGGTGCTGCGCGTGCGCGGTCTTGACGCTGGTCACCGCTTGCGCACCGTCGGCAACCACATCGACCTTGAGTCCGAGCGCGGTCAGCATGTCGGCGAGTGCCGTACGCGCCTCGGGCAGATCGTCGGCGACCAGGGCGCGCAGACCGACGAGCGAGGCGCCGAGATCGCGCGTGGGTGTGACCTGGCCGCGCGCCAGTCGCGCGGTGAACCAGAACGTGCTGCCGACGCCGAGGGTGCTTTCGACCCCGATGTCGCCGCCCATCATGTGGGCCAGACGCCGCGTGATCGCCAAGCCCAGGCCGGTGCCGCCGAAGCGGCGCGTGGTCGAGCTGTCGGCCTGTTCGAAGGCGTTGAAGACCGCATCGAGCTTGTCGGCCGCGATGCCGATGCCGGTATCGCGGACCTCGAAGCGCACCAGGAGTCCTTGCGCGTCATCGGCCTCCACGCGTACGCGCAGCACCACCGAGCCGCGCTCGGTGAACTTGACGGCATTGCCGAGCAGATTGACCAGAGCCTGCGAAATGCGCGTCGGGTCGCCGCGCAACATGTCGGGCACATGGTCGGTATCGACGATGAGTTCCAGATCCTTCTGTCGCGAACGCTCGCCCAGCATGCCGCAGGCGCGCGCGACCAAGGCATCGAGCGAGAAATCGGTCTGTTCGAGTTGCAGCTTGCCCGATTCGATCTTGGACAGATCGAGAATGTCGTTGAGCAATTGCAGCAGGTGGTGTGCAGCGTCCGACACCTTGCGCAGCCGGTCCTGCTCCAAGGCTTCGCGCGCGTCGCGGCGCAAGAGATGCGTGAGTCCGATGATCGCGTTCATCGGCGTGCGGATCTCATGGCTCATGTTGGCCAGGAAGGCACTCTTGGAACGATTGGCCGCCTCGGCCTCGAAGGCGCGCTGTTCGAGCTTGCGATTGAGTGCGGCGATCTGGGCCGAGCGGATGCGCCGCTCGCGGTTGTCGAACATCGTCGAGCGGCTGTGCAGGAACTTGCCTTGCGCATCGGTCACCGCGGTGGCGCTGACCACCACCGGCAATACGCTGCCGTCCTTGCATACGATGTCGAGCTCGAGGTCGTGCACCTCGCCCGAGGCCTTGAAGCGCGGAAAGTTGTACTCGAACTGGCGCCGGCTTTCAGGGGTGAGGATGTCGATCATGCGCATATGCCCGACCAGTTCGTCGCGGCTGTAGCCCAGCATGCGCACCTCGGTGTCGTTGACGCTGGCGTACACGCCGGCGTCATCGAGCGAGTGATAACCGCAAGGCGCGTTGTGATACAGATCGGTGATCTGCGCCGATTGCGCGGTGAGCGTGCGATGCGCGATGTCGATCTGGCGGGTGCGATCGGCGACCAATTCTTCGAGGTGGTGGCGATGGCGCTCGAGTTCGGACTCGATGCGCTTGCGCTCGGTGATGTCCTCTTGAATCGCAAGGTAATGGGTGACTTCACCCTCTTCGTCGCGGATGGGCGCCATGAAGGCGCGCACCACGTACTCGGTACCGTCGGCGCGCGCAGCGCGCAACTCGCCGGTCCAGTTGAGCCCGGCATACAGCGCGCCCCATGCGGTGTCGCACACGCGTGCGTCGGTATGTGCGGCATGCATGGCGCGCAGATCGCGGCCGAGCGCGGTTTGCACCGGCGCACCCGTCATCTGCGCAAAGGACTCATTGGCGTATTCGATGCACGCATGGACATCGGTGATCACGATGCCGGCTCGGGG
>CAYUYC010000220.1:0-5773 GCA_964448945.1 uncultured Burkholderiaceae bacterium | reverse complement strand
GACGCCGTACGCGCCCATGGTCAGGCCTTTGAGCAGCGCGGTGCGGCTGCGCCAGATCGGCGCGAGCGCCAGCACCGCCAGCGACAGCGCATAGTTCATCGCATCGCCGAAGAAATCGACCGCGTCGGCCAGCAATGCGACCGAGCCGGATTGCACGCCGCCCAGGATCTCGACGCCGAACATCGCGGCATTGACCACCAGCGCAATCCATAACGCGCGCCGAAAGCGCGTCGACCTTGCGCGCGAGGTTTCGGCCGAACAACCACCTGAACAACATCCATGACCCATGGCGACTCCTTCGATGTGCATTGGGCAGGATTGCAAACCCTGTAGTGGCTCCAGAGTCAAGCCGGTAGGATGCGGGCCGGATCGGGCACGGTGCACGAAAGGAAAGACCATGAAGATCGGAGAACTGGCCGAGGCCACGCGAACGCCGGTGGAGACCATCCGCTATTACGAGCGCGCGGGTCTGTTGCCGGGCGCGGCGCGATCGACGGGCAACTATCGGGTCTATGGCGACGCGCATCGCGAACGGTTGACGTTCGTGCGCCATTGCCGTTCGCTCGACATGTCGCTCGACGAGATACGCGTCTTGCTCGGGTTCAAGGATGCTCCCGGCGAGAACTGCGGTGAGGTCAATGCCTTGCTCGATCGGCACATCGAACATGTGGTGCTGCGCATTCGCGAACTGCAAGCGCTGGCCAAACAGCTCAAGGGGCTGCGCGAGCAATGCCACGAAGCGCGCGAGGCCGCGCATTGCGGCATTCTCAACGGCCTGTCGCAACCCGCGCGCGGATGAAGGCGCTTGGGTGAGCCTGCGCATGCGGGCGGATCAGGACGTGCTGCCGGACCTCGCCATCCAGGCGCGCAGGCGTGCGCGGATGCGGCGCATCACCGCGCGCGTGCGTCGATAGACCGGCATGGACGCGATGCGCGCATACAACCACGACTTGGTGCGCACCACCCAGTGGTAGATCGCGGCGAACCATCGGATCTGCAGCATTTGCGGCCGGCACAGCGCAAACAAATGGGCGACGAATGCGGTGCCGACCACCTTGGCCGCGACGATGACCGCGACGCCAAGGCTGACGTAGCCATGCGCGATCGCCCAGAGCGCCGCGATCTTGAACGGAAACAGCATGGCGGCGGGCACCGCGAGCAGGGCCATCGCGCCATAGGGCGGCAGCCGGGAAATCCAGGCCTCGATCCGGCGCAGCACCGGCAGGCGCCCGATCCAGGCGGTGATGGCGGTCAGCCGATCCCACAGCCATTCTTCGATCGCGAAGATGATCGCGGCGAGGACGATGAACAGGTTCTTGAGCCAGCGCATGACCGCGATCCTAGCCCAAGGCGCTTGCTACACTGCGCGCCTTGCCTTTGGCTTGGGCTACTTACACTTTCGCAATCGCCATGAACCAGGACGAACTCAAACGTGCTGTCGCGCGCGCCGCGCTCGACTATGTCAAACCGCATCTGGGCAATGGCGCCATTCTGGGCATCGGCACCGGTTCGACGGCGGATCTGTTCATCGACGAACTCGCGGCCTTCCGTCACGAGATCGCCGGGACGGTGGCGAGCAGCGAACGCAGCGCCAAGCGGCTGGCGGGGCATGGCATCGAAGTGCTCGACCTCAACGCAGTGCGCGACATTCCGGTCTATGTCGACGGCGCCGACGAGATCACCCAGGCGATGGCGATGATCAAGGGCGGCGGCGGCGCGCTGACGCGCGAGAAGATCGTCGCCGCGGTGGCCGACCAATTCGTCTGCATCGCCGATGAATCCAAGCTCGTGCCCTACCTGGGCAAATTTCCGCTGCCGGTCGAAGTCATCCCGATGGCGCGCGGCTATGTGGCGCGCGAACTGATGAAGCTGTCGGCCGAACATCCGTTCGTCGAGGTCAACCTGCGGCACGCCGTCGACGGCAAGCCCTATGTGACCGACAACGGCAATTTCATCCTCGACGTGACCGGTTTGAAGATCACCGACCCGCGCGCGCTCGAAGGCGTCATCGATGCCATCACCGGGGTGGTGACCGTCGGATTGTTCGCCCGGCGCGGCGCGGATGTATGCCTGCTGGGCACGGCGTCGGGCGTCAAGACGCTGACCCGCTGAGGCTCAGGGTCGACCACGCCGGCGCGGTCGGCGACGCGACACGAAGCTGTCATACTCGAACGGTAGTTTCAGCCGTCTCATGCAGCGGGAACGGCGCGGGCGCATTCGCCGGCACGTCGCTGTGAAAGGTATTGCGCGATGCCCGACCACACTTCCAAGCAGTTCGACACCGACCTCGAGTCCGTGCGCTCCAAGGTGCTGCAAATGGGCGGCATCGTCGAGCAGCAGATCACCAAGGCCATCGAGGCGCTCGACACCGGCGATCTGCCGTTGATCAACGCGGTGATCGAGGGCGACACCCTGGTCAACCGGCTCGAAGTCGAGATCGACGAGGCCTGCACCCAGATCATCGCGCGGCGCCAGCCGGCGGCGACCGATCTGCGGGTGATCCATTCGATCATCAAGATGATCACCGACCTCGAACGCAGCGGCGACGAGGCGGCCAAGATCGCGCGCATGGCGCGTTCGATCGCCGAAGCCAATCGCGTGCATTTGCCGCGCATCGAGTTCAAGCACATGGAGAACACGGCGCTGTTGATGCTGCGTCGCGCGCTCGACGCCTATGCGCGCCTGGACGCCGTGGCCGCCGCCGCCGTGGTCAAGGACGACGATACCGTCGACGACGAATTCCGCGCCATCCTGCGGCAGTTGATCACCCACATGATGGAAGATCCGCGCACCATTTCGCGCGCGATCGATCTGCTGTTCGTCGCCAAGGCGATCGAGCGCATCGGCGACCACGCCAAGAACATGTGCGAATACGTGGTCTATCTGGTCAAGGGCCGCGACGTGCGGCATCTGGCGCCGGACGAGATCGTCGAGCAGGCGGCGCGTTCGTAAAGACAGCGGTCCGTCGACCGCAGATTCGCAAGAAGAAGGGCCCGCATCTGCGGGCCCTTTTCGTTACCGGATTCGCGGTACTGCCGTGGCCGCATCAGGCCTGGGGCGGCACATAACCTTGCGCTGCGTCGGCGCCATCGCCGAAGAAATGCTTTTCCATCTGCTGGGCGAGGTATTTGCGCGCCCGGGCATCGGCGAGATTGAGCCGGTTTTCGTTGACCAGCATGGTCTGATGCTTGAGCCATTGGCCCCAGGCTTCCTTGCTGACGTTTTCGTAGACGCGTTTGCCGAGTTCGCCGGGATAGGGGGGGAAGTCCAGACCTTCGGCTTCTTTGTTGAGCTTGATGCAATGAACCATACGGGCCATGTTCGCGTATCCTGTCGCCGCCCTGCAAGACGGCAAGAATGATGAATGGGGGAGATCGGTAGTGACCGGTATTGTAATTCCACTCCAGCAGGCGATTCTCAAGGCGACCGAGCGCGAACAAGAGCGCATCGGCCAGGAACTGCACGACGGCCTGGGTCAACATTTGACCGGCGTGGCCTTTCTCGCCAAGGCGCTGGCCCGCAAGCTGGCCGACCAGGGTGCGCCCGAGGCCGTCGACGCCGAACAACTGGTGCAACTCATCAACCGATCGGTGTCGATGACGCGCGGTCTGGCCCATGGCTTGCGGCCGGTCGGCGAAGAAGACAACGCCCTGATGGTGGCGCTGCGCCAGCTCGCGATCGATGTGTCGGATCTGTTCAAGGTCGAATGCCGCTTCATCAACGATGAGCCGGTGCTGATCAAGAGCCCCTTCGTCGCGCACCATCTGTTCCGGATCGCGCAAGAGGCGGTCAACAACGCACTCAAGCACGGTGAACCCTCGCAAATCGAGATCGAATTCGAGCGCAAAGGGCATCGGGGCAGCGGGGCGTCGGTGTTGCTACGCGTGAGCAACAACGGCGCGCCGTTTGTTCATGGCGCGGACGCTTCCGGTGGCATGGGACTTGCCGGGATGAGGTATCGCGCTAAACTCATCGGAGCGAAGTTCGCTTTACGCCGAGACCGCAAACCGCGGGTCGGCGTCACCGTGACGATCGATGACGCCCTGGCCCAGACGCTGAAGGAACCCGTTGAGCATGGAGACCATGAACATGAGTGACGCCGACGCAGCTTCCGAAGGCGCAGTGCATTTCGATAGCGAGCACCCCGCTCGCATCATGATCGTCGACGATCACACCATCGTCCGCCATGGCATCGCGGAGCTCATCAGCCGCGAGCCCGATCTGGGGGTGGTCTCCGAGGCCGGCGACGCCGAAGAAGCGCTCAAGATCATTGCCGACACCGACGACCTCGATCTGGCGATCGTGGACATCTCGATGCCGGGTATGAGCGGCATCGATCTCATCAAGCGCGCGGTCGAGATCCGCCCGTCGCTGCCCATCCTGGTGATGAGCATGCACGACGAATCCTTGTATTCCGACCGCGCCTACCGCGCCGGCGCCAAGGGCTATGTCATGAAGCAGGACGCTTCGGACAAGCTGCTGCAAGCGATCCGCAAAGTGCTCAAGGGCGGCGTCTACGTCAGCGACCGCATGCAGACCATCATGCTGCAGCGTTACCTCAACGCCGGCGATTCGGTCAGTTTCATCGACAACCTCACCGACCGCGAATTCGAGATCCTGCGTCTGATCGGGCAAGGGCTGTCGGTGCAGGACATCGCCAAGAAGCTCGGGCGCAGCGCCAAGACCATCGAAGCCCACCGCGCCAACCTGCGCGAAAAGCTCGGTATCCGCAAGGCGGCCGAGCTCACGCGCTTTGCCACGCAATGGGTCGAGCGCGGCAATTGATGCCGCGTCGTCGCGTCGCGGTGCTTCAGGCTGCGACGCGGAACTGACTCACCGTTTCCGACAGTCGTTTGGCCTGTTCCGACAGCGAGCGGGCGGCGGCGGTCGATTCCTCCACCAGCGCCGCGTTCTGCTGGGTCACCTCATCGAGGTGGCTGACGGCCTGATTGACCTGGCCGATGCCGGACGATTGCTCCTGCGTGGCTGACGAAATCTCGACGATCAGGTCGTTGACGCGCTGCACGGCGGTCACGATCTCGGTCATCGTCGTCCCAGCATCGCGGACCAGGGTGGTTCCTTCGTTCACGCGCGTGACCGACTCGGTGATCAGCACCTTGATTTCGCGCGCCGCGGTCGCGCTGCGTTGCGCCAGCGAGCGCACTTCACCCGCGACCACGGCGAAGCCGCGTCCCTGTTCGCCGGCGCGCGCAGCTTCCACCGCCGCATTCAGCGCCAGGATATTGGTCTGGAAGGCAATGCCGTCGATGACGCCGATGATGTCGGCGATCTTCTTCGATTGCTGATCGATTGCGGACATGGTCGTGACCACGCGCTCGACGACCGCGCCGCCTTTGCGCGCCACTTCGGTCGCGCCGATGGCCAATTGCGTTGCCTGACGCGCGCTTTCGGCGCTTTGCTTGACGGTCGCCGTGAGCTGTTCCATCGACGCCGCGGTCTCTTGCAGGTTGGATGCCTGTTGCTCGGTGCGGTCGGACAGATCCTGGTTGCCCTGCGCGATTTCGCCCGAAGCCGTGGTGATGCTCTGGGTGCCGTCGCGCACGTCGGTGACGATGCGTGCGAGCGACTGCGTCATGGTGTCGAGCGAACGCATCAGATCGCCCATCTCGTCATGGCGCGAGGTGTCGATGCGATGACTCAAGTCGCCAGCGGCCACCGCTTGTGCGTGATCGACCGATGCTTCAAGCGGTCGGGTGATCGAGCGGGTCAGGACCATCGCAGTGCCGATCGTGAAGGCTACGATGACCAGTAC
>CAYUYC010000219.1:0-5783 GCA_964448945.1 uncultured Burkholderiaceae bacterium | reverse complement strand
CGAAATTCATCGGCAAGATCGAAGACACGACCTTCAACGGCCTCTACCACAAGCAGTCGACCGGCCACCCCATCCTCGATGAGGTGGATTTTTCGCAAGCGATACTCGGTGACTTCGTCACCTTCGAAGATTGCGACCTGTCGAACTGCATTCCGCCGGACGGACACCGGTTCGAAGACTTGCTGTACCGGATCCAGGTCAGCGCCCCCAGGACGCTGAGCACCGGCAACGCGGACCGTCTGGTCATCGACTGAAGACGGCCGCGCTGCTCCTCACCGCAACGATGCATTGATCGCTGCCAGCGCGCCGCTGCCCGGGCACAGATACGCATCCCGCAACTGATTGAGCGGCTTCTCCACGGTGTTCAGGTGGCGATGCATGTCTTCGGTCTCGGGGTTCACATACAACAGGCCGGTCACGATCTCGCCTTGCGCCTGGCGCTGCTGGATGTAGTTCATCGCATGCAGGCGGTCGGTCGGTTCGTAATCGGTGCCGAGCTTGCGCAGCATCAGTACCGAGCCGTCGTGCTGGACCACGCGGCGCACGGTGCCGGGCGCATGGCTGATCTCGATCTTGTCGCGCGGCAGGATGACGTCGAGCCGGTTCACGGCCTCGTTGTGCTCGCGCACATAGTCGTAGCTGCGTGTCGATCCGGCGTGGTTGTTGAAGGTCACGCACGGGCTGATGACATCGATGAAGGCCGGGCCGTGATGATGCAAGGCGCCCTTGATCAGCGGGATCAGTTGTTCCTTGTCGCCCGAGAAACTGCGGCCCACATAAGTGGCGCCCAATTGCAGCGCGAGCGTCACGAGGTCGATCGGGCTGTCGCTGTTGACCACGCCGCGCTTGCTCTTGCTGCCCTTGTCGGCGGTGGCCGAGAACTGGCCTTTGGTGAGGCCATACACGCCGTTGTTCTCGACGATGTAAGTCATGTTGATGCCGCGGCGCATCGCATGCGCAAACTGGCCGAAACCGATCGAGGCCGAATCGCCGTCGCCCGAAATGCCCAGATAAATCAGATCGCGGTTGGCGAGTGCGGCGCCGGTCAGCACCGAGGGCATGCGGCCGTGCACGCTGTTGAAGCCGTGCGAGTTGCCGAGGAAATAATCGGGCGTCTTCGACGAGCAGCCGATGCCCGACATCTTCGCGACCTTGTGCGGCTCGATGTCGAGATCAAAGCAGGCGCTGACGATGGCGGCGCTGATCGAATCGTGGCCGCAGCCCGCGCACAGCGTCGAAATGGCGCCTTCGTAATCGCGCCGGGTGTAGCCGAGCGCGTTGCGCGGCACATCCGCGCGTTGCAGTTTTGGTTTGGCCAGATAGGTCATGACGCCACCTTGCGGATCGGGGTGATCTTGCGTTCGTCGAGTGCTGCGCCGATCTTGCCGGCGATGAAGCGGGCGGTGATCGGCGTGCCGTCGTAATGCAGCACGCGCACGAGTTTCTTCGGATCGATCTCGCCTTCGTTGACGAGCAATTGGCGCAATTGCGCGCTTTCGTTTTGTTCGACCACGAAGACCGCGTCGTGGTCGGCGATGAATTGCATGACCTCGGCGCCGAACGGGAAGCCGCGCACGCGCAACAGATCGAGCTGATGGCCGTCGGCCGCGAGCATGGCGGCCGCTTCATCCATCGCCGGGCTGGTCGAGCCGTAATAGATGACGCCGTAGCGCGTGGGCTGGCTGGCCGCGCGCGCGATCGCCTTGGGCACCAGGGTGGCCGCGGTGTCGAGTTTGCGGCGCAGGCGCTCCATGTTGTAGACGTAATCGCTGCCGACTTCGCTGTAGCGCGCATACGCGTTGCGCGTGGAGCCGCGCGTGAAGTAGGCGCCCTTGGTCGGATGGGTCGCGGGGATGGTGCGGTAAGGAATGCCGTCGCCGTCCACGTCCAGATAGCGCGCGAAGGTCTTGCCGGCTTCGAGGTCTTCGTGGCTCAGCACTTTGCCGCGGTCGTAGCGGCGCGCATCGTCCCATTCAAAGGGCTTGCACATGCGTTCGTTCATGCCGATGTCGAGATCGCTCATGACGAAGACCGGGGTTTGCAAGCGCTCGGCCAGATCGAAGGCGAGCGCCGCAAAGTCGAAGCATTCGCGCGGGTCTTCGGGGAAGAGCAGCACATGGCGCGTATCGCCGTGCGAGGCGTAGGCGCAGGAGATGAGGTCCGATTGCTGGGTGCGGGTGGGCATGCCCGTCGACGGGCCGCCGCGCTGCACATCGAAGATCACCGCGGGGATCTCGGCGAAATACGCGAGCCCCAGGAATTCCTGCATCAAGGAAATGCCCGGACCCGAGGTCGCCGTGAACGCGCGTGCGCCGTTCCACGAAGCGCCGAGCACCATGCCGATCGAAGCGAGTTCATCTTCGGCCTGCACGATCGCGTAGCGCGCGCGGCCGTTGTCGGGGTCGGTGCGGAATTTGCGGCAATAGTTGCTGAACGATTCGATGACCGAGGTCGAGGGCGTGATCGGATACCAGGCCGCGACCGTCGCGCCGCCGTAGACCGCGCCGAGCGCACAGGCGCTGTTGCCGTCGATGAAGATGCTGTCGCCCACGCCGTCGGCGCGTTCGACGCGCAAGCCGATCGGGCAGTCGAAATGCTCGCGCGCATAGGCGTGGCCGGCCGCGAGCGCATCGAGGTTGGATGCGAGCAGTTTGTCCTTGCCGCGGTATTGCTCGCCGATCAGTTTTTCGACCTCGGCGTAATCGAGTGCGAGCAGCGCAGTGAGCGCGCCCACATACATGATGTTCTTGAGCAGTTGCCGCTGGCGCGCATCGGTATAGCGCGCATTGCACAGCTCGGTGAGCGGAATGCCGATGATCTGCAGATCGTTGCGGAACTTGGCCGCCGGCAGCGCCTTGGTCGAGTCGTAGAGCAGATAGCCGCCGGACTCGATCTCGGCCACATCGCGGTCCCAGGTCTGCGGGTTCATTGCGACCATCATGTCGCAGCCGCCGCGCCGGCCTTGCCAGCCCGCGGCGCACACGCGCATTTCGTACCAGGTCGGCATGCCCTGGATGTTGGACGGGAAGATGTTGCGCGGCGAGATCGGCACGCCCATGCGCATGATCGAACGGCCGAACAACTCGTTGGCCGAGGCCGAGCCCGAGCCGTTGACGTTGGCGAACTTGATGACGAAATCGTTGGTACGGCTGATCGGGGTATTCATAGACGGGGTGCCTCCGCGCCCGCCTGGGCGGTCAAGAGGAAAAATTTCTGCATGTCCCAGGCGCCGGTCGGGCAGCGTTCGGCGCACATGCCGCAATGCAGGCAGATGTTTTCGTCCTTGACCATCACGCGACGGGTCTTGGGCGCTTCTTGGACATACAAGGCTTGCGCGGTATTGCTGGCCGGCGCCTTGAGCCGGGTGCGCAGATCGGCTTCATCGCCATCGGCGGTGAAGGTGATGCATTCGGTCGGACAGATGTCGACGCAGGCATCGCATTCGATGCACAGCTTGGGCGCGAACACCGTCTCGACGTCGCAATTGAGACAGCGCTCGGCCTCGGCCAGCGCGAGCTGCGGATCGAAGCCGAGTTCGAGTTCGACCTTGATGTCCTTGAGCGCCGCTTCGAGCTGCTTCATCGGCACTTTCTTGCGCGCTTCTTCCGAGACCTGGTTGTCGTAGCTCCATTCATGGATGCCCATCTTCTGGCTGACCAGATTCACCATGGGCGGCGGACGGCGTTTGAGATCGCGGCCGCGGCAGAACAGATCGATCGAGATCGCGGCCTCATGGCCTTGCGCGACCGCAGTGATGATGTTCTTGGGGCCGAGCGCCGCATCGCCGCCGAAGAACACGCGCGGCAGCGTCGATTGCAGCGTGAGCGCGTCGAGCTTGGGCATGCCCCATTGATCGAACTCGATGCCCAGATCGCGTTCGATCCAGGGGAAGCTGTTTTCCTGGCCGATCGCGACCAGCACTTCGTCGCATTCGATCAGCACCTCGGGCTCGCCGGTGGGGATGAGGCTGCGCCGGCCCTTGGCGTCGTATTCGGCGCGCACCTTCTCGAACAACACGCCGGTGAGCTTGCCTTGGTCATGCACGAAAGCCTTGGGCACATGCATGTTGATGATCGGGATGCCTTCATGCATCGCGTCTTCTTTTTCCCAGGGCGAGGCTTTCATTTCCTCGAAGCCGCTGCGCACCACGACCTTCACGTCTTCACCGCCCAGACGCCGCGCCGAACGGCAGCAATCCATCGCGGTGTTGCCGCCGCCGAGCACGATCACGCGCTTGGCGATCTTGGTGACATGGCCGAAGGCGACGCTGGCCAGCCATTCGATGCCGATGTGGATGTGGGCTGCGGCTTCTTTGCGTCCGGGAATGTCGGCATCGCGCCCGCGCGGCGCGCCGGTGCCGATGAAGACCGCGTCCCAAGGTTGCGCCAACACTTCGCGCAGACTGGATACCCAGGTATCCATCTGGAGCTTCACGCCCAGATCGGTGATGTAGGCGCATTCCTCGTCGATCACGCTGTCGGGCAGGCGGAACTTCGGGATCTGGCTGCGCATCATCCCGCCCGGCGATTTGCCGTTGTCGATCACGGTCACTTCATAGCCTTGCGCCGCCAGGTCGCGCGCGACCGTGAGCGAAGCCGGCCCGGCGCCGACGCAGGCCACGCGCTTGCCGTTGGGCTGGGCGGCCGGCGGCGGCATGCGGCTGTGCACGTCTTCCTTGTAATCGGCGGCGACGCGTTTCAAGCGGCAGATGGCGACCGGCTCTTTGTCGACGCGGCCGCGCCGGCAGGCGGGCTCGCACGGCCGATCGCAGACGCGACCCAGGATGCCGGGGAAGACATTCGATCGCCAATTGATCATGTAGGCGTCGGCGAATCGGCCTGCGGCGATCAGGCGGATGTACTCGGGGACGGGGGTGTGGGCCGGGCAGGCCCACTGGCAATCGACTACTTTATGAAAATACTCAGGCGCGCCGATATCGGTTCGGTTCAAAGCGTGTTCACCTTTTGTCGTTTTGGCTGACTGTCGCCCGTGTCGGTCTCCGCGTCCGCGGGCGATGTACTGCGAGTCGGTGCTGACTCTAGCACCGTGATCGTGAGAGGATGAAACGCCCGTGATGTGCATCGGCACAAAACACTCATCCGATCGACTGATCGTTTTGCCCGGAATCGACCTCATGACCCTGCGCGCTTTGATTTTCGATGTGGACGGCACCCTGGCTCAGACCGAACGCGATGGGCATCGACCCGCATTCAACCGCGCGTTCGCCGATGTTGGGCTCGATTGGCATTGGGACCCCGACTTCTACGGTGAACTGCTGCAAGTCACCGGCGGACGCGAACGCATCCGGCATTACGCCGAGCGGTATGACCCCAAGACCTATGCCCGACCCGACTTCAATGCTTTGCTCGATCGGGTACATGCGCTCAAGTCCGAGTACTACCAGGCCTTGCTCGCCTCGGGCAGCGTGCGGCTGCGCGAAGACATCGGCCAACTGATTTGCGAGGCGCGCACCGAAGGCCTGCAACTCGCGATCGCATCGAGTTCGACTCAACGCAACATCGTCGGCCTGTTGCGCGCCAATCTCGGTCTGCAAGCCGATCTGTGGTTCACGGTCATCGCCTCGGGCGACGTCATCCGCGCCAAGAAGCCCGCGCCCGACGCCTACCTGCATGTGCTGTCGGCCTTGCGGGTGCCGGCCGGCGATTGTCTGGCCATCGAGGATTCCGCCCATGGCCTGGCCGCCGCCACCGCGGCCGGCATTCCTACGGTGATCGTCGGCAGCGACTACACCGAAACCGAGGGCCTTGCCGGCGCCCGCAAGG
>CAYUYC010000218.1:3127-5800 GCA_964448945.1 uncultured Burkholderiaceae bacterium | reverse complement strand
AACAAGGCCGCGGCTTCGCGGTGGTCGCCAGCGAAGTGCGCAACCTCGCGCAACGCAGCGCCGGTGCCGCACGCGAAATCAAGGAACTCATCGGCGACAGCGTGGCCAAGGTCGAGACCGGCAACCACATCGTCGCGACCGCGGGATCGACGATCGACGAGGTCGTCACCCAGGTGCGCCGGGTGGCCGATCTGATCGCCGAAGTGACGAGCTCCGCGACCGAGCAAAGCCAGGGCGTGGAGCAAGTGAACCAGGCGGTCACGCAACTCGATCAGGCCACGCAGCAAAACGCGGCCTTGGTCGAGCAGACCGCCGCCGCCACCGACAGCCTGCGTTCGCAAGCGCAGAAGCTGGCGCAGGCGATTGCGGTGTTCAAGGTGTGAGCCGGGGCCGCGCAAGCGGCCATCTGCAATGCCAAGGGCCGGGATGACCGGCCCTTTTTCTTGGGCGCGGGCATCGCTCGTTCATGCCGGCTTCAGATTCACCCTCGCATACTGCGCGGCCTTGCCGATGCGGTGCATCGGTCTTGCCCCATCCATCACCGACCCATGCAACCCACGAGCGATCTGTTCGACGACGTCGAAACCGTCACCAGCGAAGAGCGCGGCAAAGCCGCCAATCGCAGCACCTGGATCAGCGTCGCGGTTAATGTGTGTCTGTCGTCTGCGCAAATGGGAGTCGGGCTGTTCGCGCATTCGCAGGCGCTGGTGGCCGATGGTCTTCATTCGCTGTCGGACCTGCTCGCGGACTTCGTCGTGCTGATCGCCAACAAGTTCAGCGGCGACGCTTCGGATGACGACCACCACTACGGCCATTACCGCTACGAGAACGCCGCATCGCTCGTGATCGGCCTGCTGCTGCTCGCGGTGGCCGGCGCGATGCTCTGGGCCGGCGTGCACAAGATTCTTCGGCCGGCCGACATCGCGCCGGCCCAGGCGATTGCGTTGTGGACCGCGGGGGCGGCCCTGATCGCCAAGGAATTGTTGTTTCGCTACATGCTGTCGGTCGCGCGGCGCGTGCGCTCGACCCTGCTGGTGGCCAATGCATGGCATGCGCGGTCCGATGCCGCGTCGTCGCTGGTCGCCCTCGCGGGCATCGGCGGCAGTCTGCTCGGCTATCCGGTACTCGATCCGTTGGCGGCGATCGTGGTCGGGCTGTTCGTGCTGCGCATGGGCTGGAAGTTCACCTGGGATGCGTTGCACGATCTGATGGACCGCGCCGCCGACGACGCGGACAACGAGGCGATCCGCCGGATCATCCGCACGACCGATCGGGTGCTCGGGCTGCACGACATGCGCACGCGCCGCGTGGGCGACATGATCCTGGTGGACGTGCACCTCGAGGTCGATGGCGGCCTGAGCGTGCGCGTAGGCCACGACATTGCGCTCGCGGCCCGCAACGCGGTGCTGGCGCAGATGCCGCAGGTCATGAACGTCATGACCCATATCGATCCCGTGACCCCCGCGGCACCTGCCGCTTCCGCCCTTGCAAAGGAACAACGATGAAATGTCCGGTCTGCGTGGAGTCGACCTTGCTCATGACCGAGCGCCAAGGGGTCGAAATCGATTACTGCCCGCAATGCCGCGGTGTCTGGCTCGATCGCGGCGAGCTCGACAAACTCATCGCGCGTTCATTGGAGGCTGCGCCGGCGCCGGCGAGCGCAGCACAGCCCGCGTCACCCTGGTGGCGGCCCAGCACGGACGATCATCACCATGAGGACCGTCATCGCGACGGACATCACGATCGACACCACGGCCAGCGCAAATCCTGGCTCAAGGACTTGTTCGATTGAGTGTTCGGGCTCAGTTCGCCAGCCGCTGGGCGACCGCCGGATCGAGCGTCGCCATGAAGGCTTCCACGCCGCGGGTGTAGTCGCCCGGGGTGCCGAGTTCCTTGTTGATCGCGCCGTGGTTCTTGGGCTGCGGCAGCACCGCGGCTTTGATCCCCAAGCCATTGCTCTTGTCGGCGTAGGCGCGCGCCTGGCCGCAAGGATCGTCCTTGCGCGTGGTCGAGCACACGCCCAGCCAGGGCGCCGCGCTGCGATCGAGCTTGTGAAACGGCGAAGCCGCGATCCATTGCGCTTGCGTGTCGCCGAAGGCCTCGCGGTAGCGGGTCTTGAGGAACGGGTAGACCTTGGGCATTTGCGTCACGACATCGATCGCGCCGGCATCGAGCGAGACCGTGCCGAGCACCGCTTGCACGCCGTTGGCCGCACGGATCTGCGCATCGGCGTTGACCAATGACACCAGGTGCGCGCCGGCCGAATGCCCCATCAGGATGAGCTTGGCCGGGTCGCCGCCCCACTCGTGCGCGTGCGCCTGCACATAGGCCACCGCCCGGGCGATGTGATGGGCTTGCGCGATCGCATCGCTGCCTTCGCCCACCATCGGGTAATTGACCGACACGAACACGAAGCCCTTGGGCGTCCAGCGCTCGACCTTGTTCTTGGTCATCTGCGCGCCGCCCTTGTCGCCTACGCACCAGCCGCCGCCGTGGACCATCACCAGCACCGGCGCGTTTTCGCGCGGGCCGGCGTTGGCGGCGAAGAAGACGTCGAGCGTTTGCAGCGCCTGTTCGCCGTAAGCCAGATCGGGGCGATCGGGCGTCGGTCCGGCGTTGCGGCCGCTGGCGCCGCTGATGTCGCATCTGCCGCGCTATGTCACAACGGCCGAG
>CAYUYC010000218.1:0-3117 GCA_964448945.1 uncultured Burkholderiaceae bacterium | reverse complement strand
TTTCACGCGCTTGGACCAGTCGGCGCAACTCATGGCGTTGCCGCCGCCCAGATCGGACATTTCTTCGCCGCTATCGGCGCTGCGCTGTTGCGCGCGCTCGCGCAGACGGTCGGCGATGGGGCCGGCCTGGGTGGCGGCGCAGGACAGCGCCGCGAACGCGGCGATCAAAGGGCGGGCCAGCGGGATGCAGCGCTTCATCATGGCGGCGGGATGGCGAGTCGATCTGGCCGGCATTGTGCTGCATCGGCGCCGGCGGTCGGCCCCGATGCTGCTGTGCCGGCGTTCAGGACATCGGGCATCCCGCGTGCGCCGTCGCCGGCTGGGGCGCGATCGCCGCATCGACGGTGTTCAGGAATTCGGTGAACTCGATCGGCTTGGTGAGGTAGTCGGCAAAACCCGCTTCGCGCGCACGGGACACGCTGTCCGTCATCGCGTCACCCGACACCGCAATCACCGGCACATGGTCGAGCCGGGCATCGCGACGGATGGCGGCGAGCAAGGCCAGGCCGGTCATGTCGCCCAGGTCCATGTCGGTGAGGATGAGGTCGGGCACGCAGTCGCGCAGCAGCTCGAGCGCGCGCTTGCCGCTGATGGCACAAAGGTAATCGATGTTCGGCCGGCTGTGTGCCAGCAGACCGCCCACGAGTTCGATGTTGACCGGGTCGTCTTCGACATGAAGGATGCAGCGCCGTCCGGTCGGCAGCGGCGGCAGGATGTCGTGGTGCGCGGTGTCGTCGGCCGGTGCGGGCGCATGCGTTGCCGTCGCACGTTGCAGCACCAGGGTGGCACGGGTGCCGAACCCGACCGCGCTTTCGATCAGCAATTCGCCGTTCATCTTCAAGGCCAGATTGCGCGACAGCGCCAGCCCCAGGCCCGAACCGTCGATGCCGCTTTGTTCGGCGCCCAGCCGATTGAAAGGCTCGCCGATGTGGGCGAGTTGTTCCTGCGACAAGCCATAGCCGGTATCGACGATGCTGATGCGCACTTGCGTATCGGTCTGCCGGATCTCGATCGACATGCCGCCATCGTCGCGGTTGTACTTGATCGCATTGCTCATCAGATTCACGAGGATCTGGCGCACCCGCATCGGATCGGCCTTCACCCAGGCGCTGCCGGAGCTTTGATCTTCTTCGGCTTCGGTCCACAACAAGGTCTGCGCACCGTCGTAACGCGGCGAGCGGATGGTCACGTTGCGTGCGCGCGCCATGGGCAGCACCAGGGCGACGGCCTGCGGCCATTCGTCGCCGAGGTCGAAGACCCGCGACTCGATATGGATGCCGCCGAGATCGAGTTTGGATAGATCCATCAGATCGTTGACCATGCCCAAGAGATGCTGCCCCGCCATCTCGATGCGCTCGATCGCGCGCTGCTGGTTGGGCGACATGGGTTCGTCTTGCCGGCGCAGCAATTGCGTGAAGCCGAGCACGGCATTGAGCGGCGTGCGCAGCTCATGGCTCATGCGCGACAAGAAGCGCCGCCGTTCCTGCGCCTGCGCTTCGAGCGCATCGTTACGCCGCCGTGCGGCCTCGGCCTCGATCTCGTCGCTGATGTCCTGGAGGGCGATCGCGATCCAGGTGCCTTCCGATCCGTGGACCAGTCCGAGCGTCGCGCGCATCGGAAACGTCCGGCCGTCGTTGCGCATGCCTTCGAGCAGGCGCGTGCAAGGCTGCTGCGTGGCAGGTCCGGTCTGCACGATGTGCTCGCAGACATGATCGATCAGATCGCGCCCGGTGCAGCTCGAGAGGAATTGATCGACCGATTCGCCGATCACGTCGTGCGACAGGCGCGCGAAGATGCGCTCGGCCCCCGCGTTGAACATCGCGATGCGCGAATGTTCATCCAGCAGGATCAAGGCTTCGCCGACCGCGTCGACCACCATCGCGAGCAAGCGGCGGTCGCGATCGGCGCTCTCGCGCAACGCGACTTCGGCGCTGCAATCGGTGAAGCTCACCACCGCGCCGACGATGCTTGCGCCGTCGTGCGCGCGGATCGGGCAGGATCGATACACCACCGGCACCGGCGTGCCGCCGCGGCGCCAGAACATGTCGCGCACGCCGTCGATCGTGTGTTCGCCGCGCAAGGCCCGGTGTGCTGCGCATTGCATGGCCTCGTGCTCGTGCGGCGTGCAGCCGCGATGGTGATGGATGAGATCGTGGACGTCGCGCCCGAGCAATTGGTCTTCGCCTTCATAGCCGAGGAGGAACAAGGCACGCGCGTTGACGAAGGTGCACCGGCCCTGGGCATCGATGCCGTAGATGCCTTCGGCGGTCGCATCGAGCACGCGGGTCAGGCGTTCATTGCGTTCGTCCAATGCTTGCTTGATGGCGAGATTGCTGCTGCGGTCGCGAACGAACATCACGAAATGCGATTCGCCGTCGATCCAGGCGAGCGTGACCTGGACCGGCACGTGGCCCGTGATCGTGCGGTGCGCGGTGTCGAAGCGCGTGTAGCCGTTGGAGCGCGCGCTCGCGAGGTGCATCTGGGTCGCGTGGCGCGAATCGATGGCGCTCAATCCGCCGACGTGGTGTCGGAGCAGACCGTGCATCGGGCGTCCGGTCAGGCCGCAATACGCGGCATTGACCGAACGGATGCATCCCGCACGATCGAGGATCAGATAGCCTTCACCGGCCAGATCCAATGCCCGCTCGGCGATGCGTGCGCGTGCGGCGAGGAACCGATCGATCGCGATGACGCAGGCGCCGAACACCAGCCCCACCAGGAGGGCCGTCATCGTGCCGAACAATGGGTGGCGCTCGCCCAAGGCGGTGGAACTCAGATGCTCGGTCATCGTCGCCGCGGTCACGGCGGCGAGCACCAACAAGCCCAGGATGATGCGGCGCGAATACGCCGACTCGAGCGGCATCACCTGCCAAGCGGTCCGACAGTTCGTATCGGTAGCCGCGATGTCGTCGGACGGGGTGGGTGCCGACAACGGTAGTCCATCGTCCGGTGTGAACGTGTGCATTGGAATCTCCCGAATCGCACGTCCCCCGGCGCGTTGTGAGCACCGGGGGACGGTCTTTCAATGGATCGTCGGCGCACCGGCCCCGATATCGGAAGACGCGATGAGGCGATCGATATCGACGAGGATGAGCATGCGATTGGCGGCCTCGGCGG
>CAYUYC010000217.1:0-5813 GCA_964448945.1 uncultured Burkholderiaceae bacterium | reverse complement strand
GACGAGGTCGATGTTTCGCGCGGCGATTTGATCGCGGTGCGCGGGCAGGACGAGCCGGCGGCACTCAATGCCTTCAGCGCGGTGGTGTGCTGGTTGTCGGCGCAGCCCTTGTCGCAGTCGCGCAGCTATGTGTTGCGCCACACCTCGCGCGAAGTGAAGGCCAAGATCGCATCGATCGATGCGCGGCTCGACATCCATACCCTCGCATTCGAATCCGGCGATGCCGCGCAGCATGGGGTCAAACTCAATGACATCGCGCGCATCGCGCTCAAGACGCAACAACCCATCCTGGGCGACCGCTACATCGGCAATCGCGCGACGGGGAGCTTTGTCCTGATCGACGAAGCCACCAACGATACGGTCGCTGCGGGATTGATCGATTGATGCCTGCCGCGCGGTTCAGAGCTTGAAGATCTGAACCGCGCGCGTGAGCACGACCGCCTGCTGTTCGAGCGATTCGGCCGCCGCGGCCGCTTGTTCGACCAGGGCGGCATTCTGTTGCGTGACGCCGTCGAGCTGGTTGATCGCATCGTTGACTTGCGAGATGCCGCCCGATTGCTCCGCGGTGGCATTGCGAATCTGTTCGATCAGGGTGCCCACCTGATTCACCGCGGTGATGACGCCTTGCATCGTCGCGCCTGCACCTTCGACCTGACTTGCGCCGTTCGCGATCTGACTGACCGAGGTGCCGATGAGCTGGCGGATTTCCTTGGCCGCATTCGCACTGCGTTGCGCCAGGGCGCGCACCTCGGAGGCCACCACGGCAAAGCCGCGACCCTGGTCGCCCGCGCGGGCGGCTTCGACCGCCGCGTTGAGCGCCAGGATGTTGGTCTGGAACGCGATGCCTTCGATCAATTGGATGATCTCCGACACCTTCTTGGACGAGCCGTTGATCTCCTGCATGGTCGCCACCACTTGCGCGACCGCTAGTCCGCCCGAGACGGCAACCTGACTGGCCTGTTCGCTGACGGTACGCACCTCGTGCGCGGTCTGCGCCGTCTGTTTGATCGTGCTGGTCAGTTCTTCCATCGACGCGGCGGTCTGTTCGAGATTGCTCGCCTGGGTTTCGGTCCGCATCGACAGGTCGTGATTGCCGGCCGAGATCTGTGCGGTGGCGTGGTGCATGTTGTCGACTTCGACGCGCACGTCCGACACCACGGCGCGCAGGTTCACGTTGAGCTGGGTGAGGGCGCGCAGCAGCGCTCCGACCTGATCCGGACGCGAGGTGTCGAAATGTTGGGTGAGATCGCCCGCTGCCATGTTGTTGGCAAACGCGATGGTCTGGTCGATGGGCCGTGTCACGGTGTGGTGCAACCAGGTCAGCGCACCAAAGCCTGCGACGCAAGCGGCGACGACACCGGCGAACGCGCCGGTCATGGACGAAAGGCCGAAGGCGAACGGCGCGAGCGCCGCCGCTGCGACGAAAGCCAAGGCGACGCCCATGCGCTGGGTGAGCGACAGGCGTTTGAGCGCATCGAGCCGGCCGAGCCAGCCGGTGCGCACGACATTGCCTTCGCGCAGCGCGATCGTGGCGCGGCCCGAAGCGCGTTCTTGCACGATGCGCGCGTACAGCGCCGAGGCGGCGTCGATTTGCGCGCGGGTGGGTTTGACGCGTACCGACATGTAGCCGTTGACGCGTCCATCCTTGAGAATCGGCGTGACATTGGCGACGACCCAGTAATGGTCGCCGTTCTTGCGGCGGTTCTTGACCAGCGCCGACCAGGGTTTGCCGCGGCCGATGGTGCGCCACAGATCCTTGAATGCCTCCGGCGGCATGTCCGGATGACGGATCAGATTGTGCGGCTGTCCGACCAGTTCGTCGGCGCCAAAACCGCTGGTACGCACGAAGGCCGGATTGCAGTACTCGATCTCGCCCTTGAGATTGGTCACCGAGACCAGCATCTCGTTGGCAGGAAAATCGTATTCGCGCTGAGTGATGGGTTCGTTGATGCGCATGGGGAGGGTCTCCGCTTCTGGCGTAGACATTGGCATCCATCGTCCGAGATCGATCGTTGGAGTAGCGTGGCAAACCTCCGCCATTCACCTAACGGAAACCGCTTGGTCACTGCGCACCCGACCAAATCCGGCTTCATCTTAAGAATGACTTAAGGTTCAATGGGTCGCGGAGTCTTCGAGTTCGCGATAAGCCAGTTGCGCTACGCGTGCAAGGCTGTCGCGATCGATCTCGCCGGCGATCGCGTAAGCGCAGCGCTGGTCGATCCAGTAAAAGACGTTCACCTTGCCTTCACGGCTGAACTTGAACGCGCTTTCGCTGACGCCCGCGTCGCGACGCACGACGTACATCGTCAGACGGTCGGCGTTGGGGCGCTCGAACATGAATTGCGCCACCGCGCCTTCTTCGCCGGGCAGGAGCCGCCCGCCGACCAGGGTGTAGCCGGCTTGCGCGAGCGACGGAACCTTGAGCGGTTCGCCGATCCGTTTGGACAACCAGGCCACCAAGTGCGCTTGTTGATCCGCGCCGACCTCGACCGGATGACGCACTTCGGGCACGTAGACGGCATGGGCCACGGCAGCGCGTTGCGACAGGATCGCCGTGGGCGCCTGTTCAGCCGCGTTCATCCAGGCGTGAGCGAGCCAACCCACGCACAGGCCGACCAGCGCAAACGACGCGGCCAGTGCGTAGGTGCGTCGTTGCTGCCGCGTGCGGATGCCGAGCGCCGCTTGCGCGAGCGCCGGCGGAATCGGCTCGCACGTGATCGGCTCCAGGGCAGCGCGCAAGGATTGATCGATCTGCCGCCAGGTGTGCACGCGCGCGGCATGTTCGGGCTGGTCGCGCAACCATTGCTCGACCGCCGCGCTGCGCTGCGCATCGAGTTGCCCGTCGACATAGGCGTGGAGATCGGCTTCGGAAACGGGTTCGTGGTTCATGGTCATTTGACGATACGCAGCGCGCCGGTCGCCGACTGCCGTGCGGGTTGGTGGTCCATCCAGCCGCGCAATCGTTCGCGCGCGCGCGCCAGCCGCGACATCACGGTGCCGATCGGGACGCCCAGGGTCTGGGCCGCTTCCGAGTACGAGAACTCCTCGACGGCCACGAGCAGCAGGACCGCGCGCTGATCGTCGGGCAGCAAGGCGATGAGCCGCATGATCTCGAGCGCCATGATCGGGTCGCCTTGCGGCTGGGCGGCATGCGCATCGAGGGCGTGCTCGTCGTCGGCCCCGCGGATCGGATCGTTGCGGCGCAATTGGCCCACGAACAGGTTGTGCATGATCGAAAACGTCCAGGCGCGCAGATTGGTATCGGGCGCGAACTGCGATTGCCGATGCCAGGCGCGTTCGAGCGTGTCTTGGACGAGGTCGTCGGCTGCCCAGGCGTCGCGCAACAAGGCGCGCGCATACCGGCGCAAGGACGGCACGAGCGCGAGCAGTTGCTCGGCGTTCATGGTGCCCGGCGTGCGCGTTCGGAACATGTCGACATCGGCAGAACCCGTCTAGGGCTTGGCAACATGCCAGACGGCGTTGAAGCCGTCCCCGGTCTGGTCGCCCGGGTTCTGATCCTTGATCCAATAGTAGAGCGGCTTGCCCTTGTACGACCATTGTTTGCTGCCGTCGTCGCGGGCGATCACCTTCCAATCGCCGCTGTCGCGCGCATCCATGCCCGCGCGCAAGGGCGGCCAGTTGACTGCACATTGGCCGTTGCAGACCGATTTGCCGGAGTCGGCGACGTCGCGATCGAAGGTGTACAAGGTCATGCCCTTGGCGCCGACCAGGATATCGCCGCGCGCCATGGCAGGCGCTGCCATGGCATCGGCATGGGTCGTGCCAGAGGGGTTGCCGTACATGCCGCAGCCGGACAGCGCCGCAATGCACGCCAGGATGAGCAGAGCTTTCATGGTGGATTCCTCCAGTTGGGATTAACGTTGCGAGTACCGAAAGAACGCTGCCAGGCCCCGATCTATTCCCCGGCAAGCGCCAAGTGATTGATTTCGGTAGAGATTGCGCGAGGAATGCGGCTATAATCCGCGCCTGCTCGCACAGGCTGCGGGCGCACGGTGCACCAAGGAGATCGGCTCTTTCGGCACCGCAAGTGAATCAGGAGTGTTTTCCCATGGCAGTTGCCAACATCGACAAGGCGGCCATCGTTGCCGCCAACGCCCGCGCGCAAAACGACACGGGTTCCCCCGAAGTCCAGGTCGCATTGCTGACCGCCCGCATCAACGAACTGACCGATCATTTCAAGGCGCACATGAAGGATCACCATAGCCGCCGCGGTCTGCTGCGCATGGTGTCGCGTCGCCGCAAGCTGCTCGATTACCTCAAGGGACGGGACGTGAACCGTTACCGCGCCCTGATCGAGAAACTCGGTCTGCGCAAGTAATTGGGGCCGCGAATGCTCGTCGAGCCTGCGATGGAATCCACCGTCGCAGGCTCTTTGCTTTTTTTGCGGTCCTTGTCGTTGCTGGTGGTGCGTACTGCGGCGCACGGAATCCCGCAGGCCATTGAAAGGTGAATAGCGTGTTCAACAAAGTGACCAAGACGTTCCAGTACGGCCAACATACCGTGACGCTGGAAACCGGTGAGATCGCCCGCCAGGCGAGCGGTGCGGTGCTCGTCAACATGGACGACTCCGTGGTGCTCGCGACGGTGGTCGCGCGCAAGGACGCCAAGGCGGGGCAGGACTTCTTCCCGTTGACCGTCGATTACATCGAGAAGACCTATGCCGCGGGCAAGATTCCCGGCGGCTTCTTCAAGCGCGAAGGCAAGCCCAGCGAGAAAGAAACGCTGACCTCGCGCTTGATCGACCGTCCGATCCGCCCGCTCTTCCCCGAAGGTTTCTACAACGAAGTGCAGGTCGTCGTGCACGTCATGTCGGTCAACCCCGAAGTCGACCCCGACATCCCTGCGATGATCGGCGCGTCGGCCGCACTGTCGGTGGCCGGCATTCCGTTCAACGGCCCGATCGGCGCTGCGCGCGTGGGCTATGTCGACGGCCAGTACGTGCTCAACCCGACCAAGGCGCAACTCGCGCAGTCCAAACTCGATTTGGTGGTTGCCGGTACCGAACAAGCCGTGCTGATGGTCGAATCCGAAGCCGACCAGCTGCCCGAAGACGTGATGCTGGGCGCGGTGGTGTACGGCCACGAACAAATGCAAGCGGCAATCAATGCCATCCACGATCTGGTGCGCGAAGGCGGCAAACCGGTCTGGGAATGGGCCGCACCGCTCAAGAATGAAGCGCTGATCAACCGCGTCAAGCATTTCGGCGAAGCCGCGCTGCGCGAAGCCTATGGCATCCGTCAAAAGCAAGAACGCAGCAGCCGCATCAACGCGATCTATGCCGATGTGAGCGCCAAGCTGGCCGAAGAAGCCGCGGCCGTCGGCGGCAAGGCCCCGGACGCGGTCGAAATCGGCAATCTGCTGTTCGACATCGAATCGAAGATCGTGCGCGGCCAGATCCTCGATGGCGAACCGCGTATCGACGGTCGCGACACCCGCACCGTGCGCCCGATCAGCATCCGTTCGAGCGTGCTGCCGCGCACCCACGGTTCGGCGCTGTTCACCCGCGGCGAGACCCAGGCGCTGGTGGTTGCAACGCTGGGCACCAAGCAAGATGAACAAATCATCGACGCGCTCATGGGCGAATACCGTGACCGCTTCATGCTCCACTACAACATGCCCCCGTTCGCGACCGGCGAAACCGGCCGCATCGGCGTGCCCAAGCGCCGCGAAATCGGCCACGGCCGTCTGGCCAAGCGCGCGCTGCTGGCGGTGCTGCCGAGCGAACAGGAATTCAGCTATTCGATGCGCGTGGTCTCGGAAATCACCGAGTCCAACGGTTCGTCGTCGATGGC
>CAYUYC010000216.1:2541-5868 GCA_964448945.1 uncultured Burkholderiaceae bacterium | reverse complement strand
AGACAGCCGATGGCTTGTGCGGCGACACCGAGAAGCTGCCGCACGAACAACTCTCGGAACGCGAGCTGCAGGTCTTCCTGCGTCTGGCCAAGGGCGAAACCATCGGCAACATGGCGTTGAGCATGCACTTGAGCGTCAAGACGGTCAGCACCTATCGCACCCGCGTGCTCGACAAGATGAAGCTTTCCTCGAACAGCGACCTGACCTATTACGCGATGAAGAACGGTCTGATCCAATGAAAACGGGCGCCCCGCGGGGCGCCCGTCATTGCACGCAAGTGCGCCGTCTCCGTCTAGCCGCGCACCACGATCTGGTTCTTCACGCTCTTCACGCCCTTGACGGTGCGCGCCAGCGATTCCGCGGCGCTGCGTTCATCGGACGACTTGGCGAAGCCCGACAGCATCACTTCGCCGTTGAGGGTTTCGACGCTGATGGCGCTCGCATCCACGGTCTTGTCGCCGACGAACTTGGCCTTGACCGCGGTGGTGATGCTGGCGTCATCGATGTACTCGCCGACGGTGGACTGGTCGCGCGTCACCGCGCAGCCGGGCAGAACGGCCAGCGCGACGGCGCCGGAGAACGCGGCGATCAATGCGGTACGGATCATCTTCATAGTGGGTCTCCTGTGAGCTTGCGGCACTTGGGTTCGATGCTGCCCGTGATCTGTTGCCTGTTCATGCGGATTCCTTTCCTGATCTGGTTTGCCAAACGGTGGGCATCCACGCTGTCGTGCAGCGCATGTCATCTTCGGCTGCGGGAAAGTCTTGCGGTGTGAGGCGACGACGCGTGGCGATGTAGGCCGCCGCTACGGCGGTGTTGTCGGACTCGTCCGACAGCGCATTGCTGTGCGCGCGCAGCTACTGCGCCTGTCGCAGGGCCTACGCGTTCGCGGTCGCACTAGCCTCGGTGGTCGCCAGGGTGCGCAGCAAATCGAAGGTGCCGACGAGTTTGTCGAGCACCGGATCGGGCATCAGAAAGGGATAGCTGTCGCGCAGGCCCAGGCTGCGATTCATTGCATTGAGAAACTGCGCCACCGGCAGCCATTGCTCGACAAGCACCTCACGCATCGCGGCGCTATCGAAAGTGCCAACCGGAGGGGCGGCATTCGCGATCGGCCCGTGCAACTGCAGCCCCCAGTTGAACGCGGTCTCCAGTGCGTCATCGATCATGAGCGCATGCGCGCAAGTCTCGGCCCAATCCTCGTGCGGATGCGCGCTTGCATACGCGCTGATATGGCGTTGCGCCCAATCGGCCGGCGCACCTTCGCGATGGTGCCTGGCGAGCGCCGCCGAATAGTCGCCGCGTTCGTCGCCGAACAGGCTGCGCCAATGTTCGAGACGATCCTCGTGCGGTGCGATCCAGCGGTAGTGCAGGTAATGCGCAGCCTCGTGGCGCAAATGGCCGAGCACGGTGCGCATCGCCTCGCCGAACACCACGCGCGAGGATTCGCGTTGCACATCGTTGGTCTCGATCAGATTGAAGGTGATCACGCCATCCGCATGCCCGGTCATCACCGGCGGCGCGCCGGGCAATTGCGCGATCAGGTCGATACGCAAGCCCTGCTTATCGCCGCGCTCGCGCTTGGGCAACGGCAACAGGCCGAAGCGCGCCAGTCCGTAGATCAGCTTGCGCTTGGCTTGCTCGAATCGATACCAGGCGGCCCGGTTGTCGGGATCGTCGAGGTCGGGGATCGTGCCGTTGAGCCGGCAACTGCAGCACAGGCCGCTCGGATCTTCGTCGTCGATGAGCCAATTGCAATTGCAGGGACTCTCGCGGTTTGCGCAGGCGTGCAGGATCGTGCCCTGGTCGGCCCAGGCCGATGCGTCGTCGGCCTGGGCCGCCAGCATGGCGGCTGCGGTCGGCGAGAAACCCAGGGCCGCACCGCAAGCACCGCAATACAGGTTGTCGAAGAAGACCGAGCGACTGCAGGCCTGGCAAACCAGCGCTTTCATCAACTGCCGACGCGCAATTGATTGTCGACCCCGACCACGCCGTCGACGCCGAGCGCCAGGGTCGTGGCCCGATCACGTGCCGATGCGTTCGGCGCCTTGCCGCTCAATCGCACCCGACCGGCCATGGTATCGACATCGATCTTGGTCGCACTGAGTTCGCTGTCCTTGGCGAGCGCGGCATTGACCGCGACCGTGATCGCCGCGTCGCCGACGGTCGCAACCGCCTTGTCCGTCGCGGCCTCGGTCTTGGCGCCGACATCCTTCGCGGCCTGCTCGACCGTGGATTCGACCTCGGCGGCCTGTTGTTGCGCCTCGGTCTTGGCGGCGTCGGCCTTCTGCTCCACGGCGGCGACACCGTCGTCGAGCTTTTGCCCGGCCGTGCGGTCGTCCTCACGGCCGCAGGCGGTCAACAAGACGGCGATTGCGGCTGCGCCGGCCAGACTCGGATAAAGACGAGAAGTTCGCGTGCTGGTCATCGTGGTCCTTTCATCGGCGCATCGATGGGAAGCTCGATGGGCCGCTCGAAGCAAGGCCTCGTGCAACGCATCAGGGCAAGCCGCGCCGAATTCGGCTCATCCATGGCATCAGCCTAGGCAGCGATGCATGGCGTGGCGGTCGGCCCTGACCGCGTCGGCGTGTCGGCGTTGTCTGACAATGCGGGCAAAGCGGGGCGCACCGTCGGGCTGTAGGACGATTCCCACAAAGGCATCAGCACTACCGCTCTCGCCGTTGCCGCCGCGCCTGCCGATAATGCCTGCATCGAAGTTCTTTCCGCTGTATCAACTCGCTGCACCGGGCCGAGAGGATCTGCCCAATTCGCATGAATCAAGGACCGCTCCCCTCGGCTTGCGCGCCGAGACCATTGCGCTGCTATCTGGTGGAGGATAGTCCTCGGATCCGGCATAGCCTGATCGCGACGCTCGAAGAGATGCTCGCCCTCGACGTCATCGGCTGCGCCGAGGACGAAGCCACCGCCACGGCCTGGATGCGCGACGCGCCCGACCTCGTCGACTTGATGATCGTCGACATCTTTCTCAAGCAAGGCAGCGGCCTCGAAGTGCTCAAGCGCGCGCGCGAACTGCGTCCGCAGACGCGTCTGGCAGTACTGACCAATTACGCGACCGCCGACATGCGGCGCCGCTGCGCGGCGATCGGTGCCGATCGCGTCTTCGACAAGTCGGGCGAACTCGAAGAACTGCTGGCCTATTGCGCTCAACTGGCCCAGGATGTCCGATGAACCCTGCAGCGCGCGACTCGGAGACGTTGTGCTTGTGTCATTGCTCAACCGTTGGCACCTGAGCCGCGCGGCATTGCCGGCTGCGGTGATCGCGGCGGCGGCCATGATCCTCATCAGCGAAGCCGCCTATAACGACGC
>CAYUYC010000216.1:0-2441 GCA_964448945.1 uncultured Burkholderiaceae bacterium | reverse complement strand
CGCGCCAAGGTCGACATGCTGCAGGTCTTGCGCCGCACGAACGAAGCCGAATCAGCCAAGCGCGGCTACATCCTCACCGGCGGCGTCGAGTATCTCGATCCGTACAACAACGCCCAGTCCGAGGTGCGCGCGCTGCTGAGCGGTCTCGAAGCTCACTTTCGCGAATTCGCCGATCCGCATGGCCAGACCATGATGACGCGGCTGCGCAGCGACGTGGACGGCAAGTTCGCCGAGATGAGCGAGGTCGTGCGCATGCACGACAGCGACAAGCAGACCCAGGCGATGGACATCATCCGATCGGGCATCGGACGCGAACTGATGGAGAGCATCCGCCGCGATGTCGACGAATTGATCGTCTACCAGAACGGACGCATCGACGAAGGCATGCGCGGTGTCTACGACACCTTGCAGTTCAATCGCATCGGGGTTGCGACGATGACGTCGATCAGTCTGTTGCTGATGACGCTGTTCCTGCGTCTGAGCCATCATCTGGCGAACGAACAGGAGGCGCGCCAGCGCGAGACCCGCGCCGAGCGCGACCGGCTGGAGTCCGAGGTCGAACGCCGCACCGCCGATCTGACCGAACTCGCGCGCCATCTTCAGACCGCGCGCGAAGACGAGCGCTCGCACCTCGCACGCGATCTGCACGACGAACTCGGTGCGCTGCTCACCACCGCCAAGCTTGACGCTGCGCGCATCAAGCTCAAGCTGTTGAAGGTTGCACCCGATCTCGTGCCGCTGCTCGGTCAATTGACCGACGCGCTCAACGATGGCATCGCGCTCAAACGCCGCATCATCGAGGATCTCCGGCCTTCGACCCTGAGCAATCTCGGTCCCAAGGCAGCGCTCGACATCCTGTGCAGCGAATTCGCCGAGCGCAACAATGTGCCGGTCCAGGCCGAGATCGATTGCCCGCCGCTGACCGACCGTCTGGGCATCGCGGTCTACCGCATGGTGCAGGAGGCGTTGACCAACATCAGCAAGTACGCGCACGCCACCCAGGCCTGGGTCACCGTCAAGCCCGATGGCGATCGACTGTTCATTGAAGTGCACGACGACGGCGTCGGCTTCGATCCGACGCAAGTCGGCCATGGCGACCAAAGCGGCCACGGCCTGCTCGGCATGCGCTTTCGCATCCAGGCTGCACGCGGCGAATTGCAGATCCGCTCCGCGCCCGGTCAGGGCACGCGCGTGATCGCCAGCATCCCGCTCCCCACCCGCGCGCTGTAGTCCCCGTCCTACCCCGGCAACGCTTCGCCGCCGACGCGCCTGCGCGGCGTCGGCCGCTGCCGATGCCGGCGGGCACCCGGTAGATTGAAGCCACTCTCGATACATCCGAGGAGGCCTCCATGTTGTACTACGCCGTCGTCTTCTTCGTGATTGCGCTCGTCGCCGCGTTGTTCGGGTTCGGCGGTCTCGCGGCCGGTGCCGCGGGCATCGCCAAGATCCTGTTCTTCGTATTCGTCGTCATGGCCATCGCGACCTTCGTGGTCAGCCTGATCCGCAAACCCTGATGGGCGGCCGGGACAGCAGCCTGCTGATCCATTGTTCTTCGTTTCGCCCTTCCACCCTCAAGGAGTTCGACCATGAATACACGCACCCCCCCCGCCACGGAACTGAGCGATCGCGTCGCCGCCAAGGCCGACGCCACCGTCGACAACGCACGCAATCTCGCCAGCCAGGCGGTGACGGCCATGAAGTCCGGCGTCGCCACCGCGCGCGATCAAGTCGCACGCGCCAATCTGGCCACCCGCGAATACGTTCGCAACGAGCCCGTCAAATCGGTGCTCATCGCCGCCGCCGTGGGTGCCGCCATCGCGGGTCTGGCCGCGTGGTGGTCGAAGTCGCGTCGCGACCATTGATCGGCGTCGCGCCGCGCCCGGCCTCATGGCTCTGCAGCAGCTGTTCAAAGCACTGTCCGACCAGCCCGAAGTGCTGGCCGAGCATGCGGCGGCCTATGCCGCGCTTGCTTCGGCCGAGCTGGGGGCGGCGGCGCGAAGCTGGCGCCGCCGCCTGCTGCTGCAATTGATGGCCGCGGGCCTGGCCTTGCTGGGCCTGGGTCTGGGCGGCGTGGCCATGCTGCTCGCCGCCGCCCTTCCCCACGCGGCCATGCCCGCCGCGTGGGTGCTGGCTGCGCTACCCCTGACCATGCTGATCCTCGCGGCCGTGCTGGGCTGGTGGCAGCATCGTCTTGCCGACCAGGGCTCGCTCGACGCCTTGCGCAAGCAATGGGCGCTCGATTGCGCGCTGTGGCGCGAAGTCTCCGATTCATGAACGACGACGCAGCCCCGCCACCGCCCGAGGCCGATGCGCGCACGGCGGCGCTGGCGCGACTCGGCGCCTCGCGCGAGCGTTTGCGCGAAGCACTGCTGCCCATGCACGCGAATGCAGCGGGCGCACATCGACATGGTCGGGCGCGGCTGTGGCGTCACGTCCTCCAC
>CAYUYC010000215.1:0-5869 GCA_964448945.1 uncultured Burkholderiaceae bacterium | reverse complement strand
CCGCGGCGATGCCGGCTTCCTGCAATCCGTGCAGATCGCTCTTGCGCGTGACCGGCAGGCGCGCGAGCGCGGCGCGGCTGTCGACGCCGCGCGCATCGACACCGTCGAGCAAGCGCGCAAAGCCCGGCGCTTGTTGGGCGCGCGCGATCAGCGCGGGCAGGCGCGCGAGCAAGTCGCGTTCGCGCAGCGCGGGGTCGCGGGTTTCGAGCGCGTCGTAATGGTCGGCGCGCGTGGAGGGTTCGGCCATGGCGGTGTCCTTGTCGGCCCGCTGCGCGAGCCTGGATGTCGATTCAGTCGTCGTCGAGCTTGAGTACACGGCGCTTGGCTTCATCGATGAGCTTGCGCTGGTCCACGGGCGTGGCGACGGCAAACCGCGTCTCGCCGTGCCGGCTGCGCACGACGGCGACGATGGCCGTGCCGTCGGCATGCAGTTCCACGAGCGGTTTGCCTTGGGCCTCGAACACGCCGGTGCGCTTTTCGACGAGGCCTTTGATGTCGCGCAATTGGCGGCGCAGCGCGCCGTACTCGAGCAGTTGATCCGAAGTCGCGATGGTCATGATGTGCGTGGTGGTCAGGCCAGCCAGCGCTTGCGGCGCCGGTAGCTCTTGACGTCGCGAAAGCTCTTGCGCCCGGCGCCGGAGACACCGAGATAGAACTCCTTGACGTCTTCGTTGGAGGCAAGGTCGCGCGCCGCGCCGTCCATGACCACGCGGCCGCTTTCGAGAATGTAGCCGTAATCGGCGTACTTCAGCGCCACGTTGGTGTTCTGCTCTGCGAGCAGGAAGCTGACCTGCTCCTTCGCGTTCAGGTCTTTCACGATCTCGAAGATCTCGGCCACGATCTGCGGCGCGAGGCCCATCGACGGCTCGTCGAGCAGGATCATCTCGGGCTCGGCCATCAAGGCGCGGCCGATCGCGCACATCTGTTGCTCGCCGCCCGAGGTGTAGCCGGCTTGGCTTCCTCTCCGGGTCTTGAGGCGCGGGAAATACGTGTAGACCTTGTCGAGCGCGGCCGCGACATCGCCGCGCCCGGCCTTGCGGGTGTAGGCGCCGGTGAGCAGGTTTTCTTCGATGCTCAGGTGCGCGAAGCAATGCCGGCCTTCCATCACCTGCACCACGCCGCGGCTCACCAGGTCGTACGGCGTGAGCTTCTCGATGCGCTCGCCCGCGTACTCGATATAGCCCTTGGTCACATCGCCGCGTTCGCTCCTGAGCAGGTTGGAGATCGCGCGCAGCGTGGTCGTCTTGCCCGCGCCGTTGCCGCCGAGCAAGGCGACGATGCCGCCGCGCGGCACCTTGAGCGACACGCCCTTGAGCACCAGGATCACATGGTTGTAGATGACCTCGATGCCGTTGACATCGAGCAGCGTGGTCGGGGTTTGCGCCTGGGTCACGTTGTGGGCCTTTCGGATGGCTGGTGCAGCCTGCGCGGCGCCCGAACACAGGCGCCGCGCAGCCTTGGCACTTACGACTGGCAATCCGCCGGAGCGCGGCGGGTCAGCTTCTTCTCACCGGCGTACTTGTCGGCCGCGGCCTTGACCATGGGCTTGATGATCTGCTCGTCGGCCGAGTAGTAGTCCGAGGTGATGCTCCACTTGCTGCCGTCCCAGGTTTCGATGCGCGCGGTCATCGAGCCCATGTGGTCGGCGCACGAGGTGCTCACCGGACGCATGACGCCGTTGAAGCCCAGGGCGTCGAGCTTCTTCTGGTCGAGCGCGAGGTTCTCGAAGCCCCAGCGCACTTGCTCGCCGGTCATGACCTTGCCCTTGCCGAAGCGCTCTTGCGCACGCCGCACCGCCTCGACGCCGAGCATCTGGATGATGACGCCGCGGGTATAAAGGACCGAGCCGACTTCGTCGCGCGGACCGGTGCCCTGTCCCTTGTCGTGCACGAGCTTGAGGATGTCTTGAATGACCTTGGGTTGCTGGCCCGAGGTGTTGAGCGCGAGCGCGTTATAGCCCTTGGCGCCTTCGCCCACATCCTTCACGTCGGGCTCGGCACCGGCCCACCACACGCCGTACATCTTTTCGCGCGGATAGCCGGTGGCCTGGGCTTCTTTCAAGGCGGTGGAATTCATCACGCCCCAGCCCCAGAGCAGCACATAGTCGGGACGCTGCTGGCGCACCTGCAGCCAGGCCGACTTTTGTTCCACGCCCGGCGCGGTCACCGGAATCTTGATCAGGTTGAAGCCGTGCATCTTGGCGCGTTCTTCCAAGAGCGGAATCGGCTCCTTGCCGAAGGGCGAGTCGTGATAGACCAGCGCGATCTTCTTGCCCGAGAGCTTGTCGAGGCCGCCTTCCTTCTTGCCGATGTGCTGGATGAGGATGTCGGCACCGGTCCAGTAGCTGCCCAGGAGCGGGAAGTTCCATTTGAACACCATGCCGTCTTGCGAGGCCGACAGGCCATAGCCCAGGGTGAGCAACGGAATCTTGTCGTTGGGCGCCTTGTCGGTCAGCGCGAAGGTGATGCCGGTCGATTGCGGATCGACGAAGCTTGCGCCGCGCCCCTTGAGGCGTTCATAGCATTCCACGCCCTTGTCGGTCGCGTAGCCGGTCTCGCATTCTTCGTAGGTGATCTTCACGCCGTTGATGCCGCCGTCGCGCGCATTGACCAGCTTGAGGTAATCCTGTTTGCCGTTGGCCCAGGGCGTGCCATTGGGCGCGTAAGGGCCGGTGCGGTACACCAGGAGCGGAAAGAACTGCTCCTTGGCTTGCGCGCTGGCGAGGCTGGGCACGAGCCCGGCCGCGAGCGCGCCGAGCGCAAACGCCGCCACCGGAAGCGCCCGGCGCATCGTCTTCATCGATCGAATGTTCATCTGCCTGTCTCCTAAGTGATGCGCACTCGGGTGCGCTGTCGTTGCTGCGATGACGCAGTCTTGTGAAATGGGTCGTTCGTCGCCTTGCTCAATGCGGGAAGGGCCAGAGCCTGAGCTTTTCCTTGCCCGTGGACCACAGCCGTGCCAGCCCGTGCGGCTCGACGATGAGGAAGAACACGATCAGTCCGCCGAAGATCATCAGTTCGAGGTGCGACGAGGTGGCGGTCGACAAGGTCACGCCCAGCGCCTCGGGCAGACGGTTGAGCGCGATCGGCAGCAGCACGATGAAGGCCGCGCCGAAGAAGCTGCCCATGATCGAGCCCAGCCCGCCGATGATCACCATGAACAACAACTGGAACGAACGATCGATGTTGAAGGCCGCAGGCTCCCACGAGCCCAGATGCACGAAGGCCCAGAGCGCACCCGCCACGCCGACGATGAAGGAACTGACGCCGAACGCGGTGAGCTTGGCGTACATCGGCCGGATGCCGATGACCGACGCAGCCACGTCCATGTCGCGGATCGCCATCCATTCGCGGCCGATCGACGAACGGGTGAGATTCTTGGCGAGCACCGCGAACACCACGACGAAGCTCAGGCAGAACAGGTACTTCTTGGCCGGCGAATCGATGACCCAGCCGAACATTTCGAGTGTGCTGACCGAGACCGAGCCCGAGGGCGAGTCATTGGTGAACCAGCTGATGCGCAGGAACATCCAGTCGGTGAAGAACTGCGCCGCGAGCGTCGCGACCGCGAGATACAGCCCGCGGATGCGCAGACTCGGAATGCCGAAGGCCACGCCGAACAAGGTGGCGCACACCCCGCCGAGCAACATCGCGACCACGAGGTTCAGTTCGGGAATGCGCACCACGAAGTTGTAGGCCGCATAGGCGCCCACCGCCATGAAGGCGCCGGTGCCCAGCGAGATCTGCCCGCAATACCCGACCAGGATGTTGAGCCCGATCGCCGCGAGCGACAGGATGAGGAAGGGCGTGACGATCGCGCGCAATGCGTAATCGCTGGCCAGCAGCGGCACCGCGACAAAGGCCAGCACGATGAGCGCACCGATCGCCAAGCGGTCCTGCAGGATCGGAAAGATCTGCTGATCGGACCGGTAGGAGGTCTTGAACTGGCCGTTTTCTCTGTAGAACATGGTCGATTCCCAATGCCGCTCAGACGCGATCGATGATTTTTTCGCCGAACAGGCCTTGCGGACGCACGAGCAGGAAGCCCAGTGCGAGCACATAGGCAAACCAGATCTCGATGCCGCCGCCGAACATCGGCCCGATGTAGATCTCGGAGAGTTTTTCGCCCACGCCGATGATGAGGCCGCCGATGATGGCGCCCGGCACCGAGGTCAGGCCGCCCAGGATGACGACCGGCAGGGCCTTGAGCGCGACTTGCGCAAGCGAGAACTGCACGCCGGTCTTGGAGCCCCAGATCACGCCCGCGACCAGCGCGACGAAACCCGCGACCGACCAGACGATGACCCAGATGCGCGACAGCGGAATGCCGATCGATTGCGCGGCCTGGTGATCGTCGGCCACCGCGCGCAGCGCACGGCCGGTCGAGGTCTTCTGAAAGAACACCGCGAGCGCCACGACCAGCGCCGCCGCGATCAAGGCCGCGTACAGGTCTTCCTGATTGAGCAGCACGCCGCCGTCGAAGACCCGTTCGAGCACGATCATCGGATCCTTGGGCATGCCGACGTCGATCTGATAGCTGTCGCTGCCCCAAAGCATCTGACCAGTGCCTTCGAGAAAGTAGGTCACGCCCAGCGTCGCCATCAGCAAGGCGATCGGTTCCTGGTTCACCAGCTTGCCGAGCACGAAACGCTCGATGAACCACGCGACCACGACCATGATCGCCATGGTCAGCACGAAGGCGATCAGGTTCGCGAGCAGCTTGCTCTCGAAGCCGAACAGATGCGGAATCCATTCGGACAGCCGCGCCATCGCGAGCGCGGCGAACAGGACCATCGCACCTTGCGCGAAGTTGAATACGCCCGAGGCTTTGAAGATCAGCACGAAGCCCAGCGCGATCAGCGAATACAGCATGCCGGCCATGAGGCCGCCGATCAGTGTTTCGAGAAAGAATCCCATGGGGTTGTGCTCGCTGGTCGGTTTATGGGTGCTGTGTGGTGGTCGGGGTTGCGCTGCTCCGGCGGGGTGCGCGGAGGCTGGGCCCGGGGCGCTCATGCCGTTTCGGTCCGCGCTGCGCGCGGACTTCCCGGGCGAACCCTTCGGAAGCGACCGGCTCGCAGGGATGGCCGCTCGCTGCGCGAGCTATCCCTGCTCGACCCGCCTGCGTCCCGCCCGAGGGCAACCCGCCCATCCCACGGTTCGCCTTGCAAGGCGAACCGGCTGCGCGGGCGCAACGCTGCGCGTTGCGAATTCCCCGCTCCGCCCTCGTCTCGCCCGGCGCAACGGAAATCGCGCCCCGGGCCCAGCCCCCGCGCGCCCCGCTACCCGAGCAGCTCGACTGCTTTATGAAAGACAAAAACAAAAGCGGAACACCCTCACCCGCCCGATGGAGGCGCTGGACCACGAGGCAATGCGCAGCGAGCCGAGTGATTCTCCCAAGCTCAAAATTAGTGCTGATCGAGGCGCCGGGGCGCTGTGCGGTGGGCGCGATTTCTGTCGCGCCGGGCGAGACGAGGAAGTGGCGGTTGCCCGCGGGCCGCAGGCGCGCGGGTCGAGCCAGGGTAGTGAGCGTGAGCGAACGGCCACCCTGGCGAGCCGCCGGCTTCCGAAGGGTTCGCCCGGGAAGTCCGCGCGCAGCGCGGACCGCGACAGCATGAGCGCCCACCGCACAGCGCCCCGGCGCCGTCCGCGCAGCACCCACCACCTTAGTGCGCAACACCGAGGTAAGCATCAATCACCTCCTGGTTGTCACGCACCTCATCTGGCGTCCCGTCGCCGATCTTCTTGCCGTAATCGAGCACCACCACGCGGTCGGAGATGTCCATCACCACCCCCATGTCGTGTTCGATGAGGACGATGGTGGTGCCGAACTCGTCGTTGACGTCGAGGATGAAGCGGCACATGTCCTGCTT
>CAYUYC010000214.1:0-5876 GCA_964448945.1 uncultured Burkholderiaceae bacterium | reverse complement strand
CGCCGCGCGTTGCTGCTGGCCGCTGCCGCTGCCGTGCTGCCGGCGCGCACAGTCTTCGCCGCACCGCGCGCGGCTGCACCGGCCGATCCCCTGCTGCGCCCGGCGGCATCGCCCGAGGCCGCGTTGCCCGCGCTCGACCGTGAACAAACCCAGCGCTTTCGCGATTGGATGACCTTGCTCATCCATGCC
The DNA here is from genome assembly GCA_964448945.1 of uncultured Burkholderiaceae bacterium. GTDB lineage: Bacteria > Pseudomonadota > Gammaproteobacteria > Burkholderiales > Burkholderiaceae_E > CAXBRX01. Next base: position 5,687 of record CAYUYC010000214.1, on the reverse strand, counting down.
CAGATCCAGAACGGCCCGACGCCGCGCTGGACCCATCGCGATTGCGCGGGCCTGGTGCGCTTTGCGGTCGCCGAGGCCTTGCGCCCGCACGACGCCGACTGGAAGCGCGCCAACGGCCTGCTCGCGACGCGCGTGCCGCCCGATCTCGACCCGGCGGCAGCGCTTGGCTTGCGCAATGCCTGGCGGCGCGTCGACGGCAGCCGCGACGCCTATGTGGGCGCGCTCGAGCTGGTGCAGGAGAACACCCGCTTCATCGCGCGCCAGCTCAACCAGGCGCAAGCGGGCGATCTCTTGTTCTACGACCAGGGCGACGACCAGCACCTCATGGTCTGGATGGGCCGATACGTGGCCTATCACACCGGCCATGTCGAACCTGGCGACAACGGGCTGCGCGCCTTGCGGCCCGAGCAATTGTTCGGCTGGCAGGACACGCGCTGGCGGCCGACCGAAGACAACCCCAATTTTTCCGGCGTGTACCAACTCGCCTTTCTTGCACGATGACCATGCACTCGACGCTACGCTCGACGTGGACGCGGACCTCCATCGCTGTTGCCCTGGCCGCCCTGATCGCCGCTTCGCCCCTGACCTTGGCCGCACCCGCCGCCAAGCCCGCTCCGGCCTCGGCGCCCAAGGTGGAGGTGGCCGCGCCCGATGCGCCCATGCCCTTGGCCAACGGCCGCAGCCTGTTCGTGGGCGAGCCTTTCTTCCTGTTGTCGGACGCGACCTACGGCAGCGCCGACAACGCGACCGTGCGCCTGGAGCTGAACCAGCCCGGCTCGCTCGAACAAGTGGGCGGCATCGATGTGCTCGTCTACCGCGTGCCCGATCCGCTCGCCTTCTTGCAAAAGCAGAAGAACCTGCATCGCGTGCAGGTCGATGCCAAGGCGGCCGACGACGGTCTGGCCAATGTGCTCACCCACTTGTGGGATAGCTGGGTGGTCAAGGCGCGCCTCGCGTGGCGGCGTCTGTTCTCGTCGGACGCGCGCAAGGCGGTGGTCGACCATGCACCCGCACTCGGCGCGGGCGAGGAGTTGACCAAGCCTTCGGTGTTCGAAGAGCCGGTGCAATTCAAGCCGATCGCGGGCCTGACCGTGGTCGACCGGTTCCGCTATCCGCTCCAGTTGGCCAAACCGATCGCGCCGCCGGCCGACCTCACGCTCGAAGGCAGCAGCAGCGACTTCGCGCGCACGTCGCCGGGCAATGTCTATGTACCGCTGGGCAAACGCGCGCCGGGTCTGTATGTGATCGAGGCGATCAGCGGCCAGCATCGCGCCACCACCTTGCTGTTCGTCTCCGACACCGTGGCGCTGACCAAGGTCTCGGGCGACCAGATGCTGGTGTTTGCGGCCAAGCGCACCGACGGCGCGCCGGTGCCCAAGACCCGCGTGGTCTGGACCGACGGCGTGGGCGTGCTCAAGAGCGGCGATGCCGATGCGCAAGGCCTGGTGCGCCTCGATCGCAAGGCGCCCGAACAGACTTATGTGTTCGGCCTCGACCCGGCCGGCGGCGTGTTCATCTCGGAGAATTTCTATTACGACTCCGAGATCTATGCGGCCAAGGTCTACACCGTGACCGACCGGCCTTTGTACCGGCCCGGCGATGTGGTGCAGGTCAAGGTCAGCGGGCGCGAATTCCGCAGCGCGCGCGAATCGGTCGCGCTCAAGGATGCCGAGATCGCGATGACGGTCTATGACCCTGCGGGTGGATTGGTCGGCTCGCAAAGCCTGCATCTGAACGGCGCCCATGGCGGCGACACGCAATTCACCCTGCCCGAGAACGCGGTCGCCGGCGGCTACGAATTGCGCCTCGCGATGGGCGACGATATCTACACCGCGGCCTTCCGCGTGGCCGATTATCAGAAGCCGCATTTCGAGATCCTGGTCCAGCCCGACAAGGCCGACCTCGCCTTGAACGAAGCGGTCACCGGCAAGATCCAGCTCAACTATCCCGACGGCAAGCCGGTCGCGCATGCGCATGTGGTGCTGACCGCGCGCGCCCAGAAGCTGACCATGGTCGACGGCGAACTCGATTACGCCGGCCAGTTCCCGCTCAAGCTCACGCAAAGCGAACTCGAGACCGATGCGCGCGGCGTCGCCAGGTTCAGCCTGCCCGCAGCGGCCGAACCCAGCCGTTATGTCTTGACCGCCTTGGCGACCGACGGCGCGGCCTACCGCGTGCGCGCTTCGAAGGAAATCCTGGTCGAGCGCGGCAGCGCGAGCTACAAGCTCAGCGCCGAGCGGCAATTCTCCAAGCCCGGTGAATCGGTCACCTTCAACCTCGCGCCCAGCCAGCGCAGTGCCAGCGCGGCCGATGCCGCACCGGCCGCGCAATGGGAATGGATCCGCCTCGAAAGCCGCGCGCGCCAGACCGGCAGCCTGAGCGCCGGCAACACCCTGGTGCTGTCCTTCCCGCAACCGGGCACCTACACCTTGAACCTGCGCGATGCGCGCGGCCGCATCGTCGGCGCCGCCACGCATTGGGTCTCGGGCGACGGCATCAAGGCCCCCACGGGCAGCATCGGCATCGTCTTCAATCGCGCGAGCTATCGCGCCGGCGACACCGCCGAAGCGCTGGTGAGCTTCCCCGAACCCATCGACAACGCGCTGCTCACGCTCGAGCGCGAGCGCGTCGAAGCCAGCGCCTTGCTCGGCCAATCGGCCGACTGGGTGCGCAGCGAACGCTTGTCGCCCACGCAATGGAAACTCAGCATTCCGGTGCGCGAGACCATGAGCCCGAACATGACGGTCTCGGTCGCCTACATCAAGCGCGGCGATTATGTGTTCCAGAACCAGGGCTTGATGGTCGAACAACCGCGCATCGCCTTGAGCTTCAAGGCCGACAAGGCGGTGTACGCGCCCGGCGAAACCGTGACCGTGGACGTGAATACGACGCTCGCCGGCAAGCCGGTGGCGGCCGATGTGACGGTGGGCGTGGTCGATGAAATGATCTATGTGCTGCAGCCCGAGATCGCGCCGACCATCGACGACTTCTTCTACCACCCGCGGCGCGACAATGTGCGCACGAGTGCGAGCCTGTCCTTCATCGGCTACGACCTCGCGACCAACAAGCTCGGCACCCTGCCGTCGTCGCGTCAGGTCAACGAACGCGCGATCAAGGTGCTCGAACGTCCGCGCCGCGACAACATCGACACCGCGGCCTGGATGCCGCGTCTGGCCACCGATGCGAGCGGCCGCGCGCGCTTCACCTTCAAGATGCCCGAGTCGCTCACGCGCTGGCGCATCACCGGCCGCGCGATCGAAGCCGGCGGCGCGGTCGGCCAGCGCGTCGACTGGGTGCGCTCCGACAAGAACTTCTACGCCAAATGGACGAGCCCCGATTGGCAGCGCGTGGGCGACCAGGCCCAGGCCGCGATCGCCTTGTTCAACCAGACCGACAAGCCGGCCAAGCTGGAATGGGAAGCCAAGGGCGACGGCATCGCCAAGCGCGAGACCGTGACCTTGCAACCGGGCGCCAATTACGTGAGCCTCGGGCTCGGCAGCGACAAGCGCGGCAGCAGCGATGTGACCGTGACCCTGCGTCAGGACGGCAAGGTGGTCGACCAGATGGCCACACCGGTCAAGCGTGTGCCGGTCGCGTGGCGCGCACCGGTCGAACGTACGCTCGACATCAGTTCCGGCATCGCGCCGCTGGCCTTGCCTGCCGATGCGACCCGTTTGCGCGTGAGCTTTGCGCAAGACCCGGCGGCCGGCGAATTCAATCGTTGGATGGACGACCTGATCGAGTATCCGTATGGCTGCGTCGAACAGACCGCGAGCCGCATGCTGCCTTTGTCGATCGCGTTGCAGACCTTGTCGCCCGCGCAGCAAGGTTTGGCACCGACGCTGACCCAGCGGCTGGCCGGCGCGCGGCTGTCGCTGGCGCAAATGGCCGGGCCGCAAGCGCGCTTTGGCTGGTGGGGCCGCGGCATGGCCGACGATGCCTTCCTGACCGCCTATGCGTACTACGCCGATTGGCGTGCGGCCCAGGCGCTGCGCGTGACCCTGCCGCCCGAGCATTGGCAGACCCTGCTCGACGTCTATGCCAAGGAAGGCGTGAAGCTGCCTTCGGTGCAGCGTGCGCTGATGCTGGCGTGGATGCAGGAAATGCGTCTGCCGGTCGGGTCGATGACGAGCGCACTCGCGAATGAACTGAGCGCGCACAAGCCGGCCGAGATCAAGGGCCTGCCCAAGCGCCGTGCGAGCTTCGCGATGGTCGAAGAAGATTCGGCGGACGCACGCGACGTGGCCCTGGTGCTCGCGGTGCATACCGCCGACGCGGCCAAGGCCAAGCTCGGCGCCGAGCAGCGCGCCGCGGCCGACGCCGCCGCCAAGCGCCTGACCGCGATCAAGTCGCCGATGGTGCAGGCGCTGTTGATGCTCACGCGCCGCGTGAGCGTCGATCAGGCCGGCAGCTTGCTCAAGCAGGTGCGCACCGATGCGCCGACCATGGACCGCGCGCTCGCGCTCACCTGGCTGTACACCGCGCTGGGCCGCGCGCCCGATGCGGGCACCGACAACATCACCCTGTACGCGCCCTGGCAGCGCGTGGTCGGCGCCGGCGGCAAGACGGTCTGGCAATGGCCGGCGGGCATGCCCATGCCGGCCAACCTCGCCTTGCCCGCGGGCGCCAAGGCGGCCTGGGCCTATGTGAGCTACGAAAGCGCCGAGCCCGGCGCCGTCAAGCTCAATGCCTTCGTGGAACGCACGCTCTGGCGCGTGGTGGTGCTGCCGCCCGAACAAGCGGACGAAGAAGGCGCCGCGCCCGCCGGCCCGTCCGCGCGCAATGAACCGGTCGCATCGCGCATGCGCGTCAGGCTCGATCCGGTGCCGCCCGGTACGCCGCTCGACAGCAATGCGCTCTACCTCGATCAGATCGACGTGACCGCGGGCGACGCGTTGCGCTGGGGCATCGTCGAAGTCGGCCTGCCGCCGGGCGCTGCAGTCGAGACCGGCACCTGGGGGCTGGACATCACCGACGGTGAAAGCGAGGCGACTCCGCTCGAACGCGCGCAGCATGTGCCCAATCCGCAAGGCTATGCGGTGCCGGTGCAGAACCTCGAGCCCGGCGCATCGGCCACCTTCCGCCACCTGGTGCGCTTTGCGCAACGCGGGCAGTTCAAGCTGCCGCCCACGCGCGTGTACCGCATGTACCAATCCGAAGCCAAGGCGATCGACCCGAGCGACGATTGGCTCAAGGTGCAGGTGCGCTGACGCGCACATGAGGCCAGCCGAGATGCGCAGCGCACCGCATGGCGACCGGCGACGGGCGGCGCGCGCCGCCCGCGCGGCGGCGAACGCGAGTCGCCAAGCACTGCGCGCCGCGGTGCGCGCGGCTGCGTTTGCTGCGGCGCTGGTCCCGCTGACCTGCGGGGCCGCGCAGGCCGCGTCGCCTGCGCAGCTGGTTTGGCTGCAAGGCGATGCGCCGGTTGGAGTGCAGCGCATCGGCCAGCAGGATCAGAGCACGCCGCCGGCCTTGCGCGCGCCGCTGGGCAGCGTCTGGAAGTTGTTCGTCTACAGCTATCTGCATGCGCAGGGTGCAAATGAAACGCCCTACCGCTGCGCGACCGGCCAACGCAAGACCGACGAAGAATATTGCTGCGATCCGGGCGAGCGCATCGAACGCGACGCCGCGCTCGCGCGTTCATGCGGGCCGTATTTCGACCCGGCGCGCATGGGCATCGATGCCCA
>CAYUYC010000213.1:0-5923 GCA_964448945.1 uncultured Burkholderiaceae bacterium | reverse complement strand
GTGGTGGGGGCTCCCGCCATCTCCACCCAACCGGCCGCGGTCAGCGTGACCGAAGGCAGCGCCGCCACCTTCAGCGTGGCCGCCAGCGGCAACAGCCTGCGCTATCAATGGCTGCGCGACGGCGCCATCATCGCCGGGGCCACCGCCAGCAGCTACACCACCGGCAACCTGAGCCTGTCCGACAACGGCGCGGCGTTCAGCGTGGTGGTCTACAACGCGGCCGGCGTGGTCTTCAGCCAGAGCGCCACGCTTACCGTGACCGCAGCGCCACCCGCGGGCCTCACCGCCAAGGCGGTGGCCGCGGGTTACGGCAGTTCGTTCGCGGTCGATCTCGACGGCTCGGTCTGGGCCTGGGGTTACCTGGTCGATCCGAGCACCGGCGGCTACAAGGCAAGCAGCCCGTGGGCGACGCAGCCGGTCAAGGTGCAAGGCTTGAGCGGCGTGAAGTCGATCACCGCGGTCAGCGAGTCGGGCGCCTTCTACGCGCTGCACGACGACGGCACCGTCTCGGCCTGGGGCCGCAACGATGTGGGCCAGTTGGGCGACGGGACCACCACCACGCGCAGCCTGCCGGTGGCGGTGATGAAAGACGCCAGCAATCGCATGGCCGGCATTTGCAAGATCGCCGGTGGTCCGAACGCCATGGCGATGGCGCCTTGCAACGCCGGCCCGGTCTGGATCGTGGGCTTGCTCGCCATCACCAACTTCGGCGGCGATACCGGCAGCGGCCAGACCCCGAACGGCGCGGTGCCCAAGGCCATTCCGGGACTGCCCAACACCAAGGTGGTCCGCGCGTTGTCGATGCCCGATGCGGCGGCCAATGCGCTGGGTTCCTTGATCATCGTCTACGACAATGAGACCGTTTACGCCTGGGGCCAGCAGCGCAGCAACACGCTCGGCGCGGGCGCGGCGGAAACCCTGGTCGGTACCGCGCTGGGGCCTGTCGATGTGTCGGCGGGTGTGGGCTCCCTCGCTGGCGTCGAACTGGGGCGCGACTTCTCCATCTTTCAAGGCGTCGACTATCGCCTGAAAGCCGTGGGCCGCAATCTCGAAGGCCAGTTGGGCGTCGGCAGCAACAGCACGCTGACCACGCCGACCTCGGTGGCGGTGCTCGACATCGTCAGCCGCTTCAGCGTCGGACAATTCGACGTGGCTGCGATCCAGAACGGCGAACTCTGGATCTGGGGCTGGAACAACGGCAATGTGCTGACCCAGCCGACCCGTCTGGGCAGCGGTGCGAGCTACACCGAGGTCGCCATGGGCGACATCCACGGTCTGGTCATCGGCGCCGGCGGGGCGGTCTATTCCTGGGGCGACGGTAGTTACGGTGCGCTGGGCAATGGCTATTCGTCGTCCACCTTGCCGGTGATGGTGCCGCGGCCCTGAGCGTGCGGCGCCTTGGCATCGGCACATGCACCTCGTGCTGTTTAGAATCGTCGCCTGTCTTTCGAACGGAATCTGCCCGTGCAATTGCGCCTGAGTCGTCAGCCGTGCTTCATCGATGCCTCGGGCCGCGCGCACGCGCTGATGCAACGCGATGCAGAGATCCTCGCCTGGCTCGCGATCGAAGGGCCGACCACGCGCGCGCGTCTGGCGCAATTGCTTTGGCCCGAAAGCGCGACCGATGCCGCGCGCAATGTCTTGCGCCAGCGCTTGTTCCTGCTCAAGAAGCAGCTCGGCGTCGCCCTCGTCGACGGAACCGCCACCCTGAGTCTGGCCGATGGCGTGGCGCATGACCTGGCCGACGCGGGCGAAGTGCTGGCCGATCTGGGCGACGGCAGCGGCGAATTCGGCACCTGGTTGGCCGGCGAGCGCGACAAGCGCCGCGCCCGCAACCGGCGCTCGATCGTCGAACGTGCCGACGATGCCGAACGCACCCACGATTACGCGACCGCGCTGGCACTTGCGCAGGAACTGCTGGCCGACGAACCCGTCTCCGAAGAAGCGCATCGCCGCCTGATGCGCGTGCATTACCTGCGCGGCGACCGCGCCGCGGCCTTGCTCGCCTTCGATCGTTGCGAACAAGTGCTCAAGGACGAAGTCGGCGCGCGGCCTTCGGCCCAGACGCTGGCGCTGTTGGCCTCGATCGAACAAACGTCGACGCGCGCGGCACCCGTGGCAGGTACGGCGGTGCCCGCGAGCGTGCTGCGTCCGCCGCGCATGGTCGGGCGCGACCGTGAATTCGCCCAGCTCGCGCAAGGCTGGGACGCCGGGCACGTGGTCGCGGTGATCGGCGAAGCGGGGCAGGGCAAGAGCCGTCTGCTGCAGGAGTTCGCGGCCGAGCGTTGCGGCCTGGTGCATGTGGCCGCGCGCCCCGGCGACGCGGGCGTGCCCTTGGCCACCTTGTCGCGGCTGTTGCGCGCAGTGCTGGGGCGTGCGGTGCAAGCGCCGGTGCTCGACGGCAGCACCCGCACCGAGATCGCGCGCGTCTTACCGGAGTTCGAGGCCAGCGTGCCGCGCCATCCGGGCGAAGGCCAGCGCCTGGTGCTGCAGCGCGCGGTGCGGGCCTTGTTGCAGGCCCATGCGCAATACGGCGACCAACCCTTGGCCGGTTTGCTGGTCGACGATCTGCACTTCGCCGATGAAGCCAGCCTCGACATGTTGCGCGGGCTGGTCGACGACGAAGACGATCAGGTTCTCGCCTTGCGCTGGGCCTTGGCTTATCGGCCGACCGAAGCGGCATCGCCCTTGCAGACCCTGCATGACGCACTGATCGAACAGGCGCGTTTGCGGCCGCTGCCTTTGCAGCCGCTCGACGAAGCGGGGCTGGCCCAACTGGTCGATACGCTGGGGCTGCCCGGCGTTGACGGGACCGCGCTTGCGCCCAGCCTGCTCAAGCGCACCGGCGGCAATCCGCTGTTCGTGCTCGAAACCCTCAAGCAGGCCTGGGTCGAGAACACCCTCGCGCAACTCGCCGATCGCGCGCAATTGCCGCGGCCGGTGTCGGTGGGTCGGCTGATCGAACGGCGCATCGCGCAACTCTCGCCGGGCGCGGTGGCGCTCGCACGGGTGGCGAGCATCGCGGGGGTCGATTTCAGCATCGGCATGGCCGAGCACGTGCTGGGCGTGTCGGCCATGCAGTTCGCCGATGCGATCAACGAACTCGAAGCCGCACAGGTCTTGCGCGGCAATGCGTTCGCGCACGATCTGGTGTTCGAAGCGGTGGCGGGCAGCGTGCCCGCGGCGATTGCCGAGCACACCCATGCCCGGGTCGCGGCCTGGCTCGAACAACAAAACGGCGAGCCGGCGCGCATCGCGCTGCATTGGATCGACGGCGGCAAGCCGCTGCATGCGCTGCCGTGGCTCGATCGCGCCTCGGACGTGGCCAAGCGCGCGCTGCGGGTCAAGGAATACATCGCGTTTCTCGATCGCAAGAGCGCCATCGAAGAAGAAGCAGGCGACGCGCAGCAGGCCTTCGACTCGCTGTATCCCGCGGTCGATGAAGCCATCAGCGTGGGCGCCGAGGGCGAGTCCGGCCTGGTCCATTGCGATCGCCTCGATCGCCTGGCGAGCACGCCCAGGCAACTCGCGCAAGCGGCCTTGATGCGCGCCGGATTGTTCACTCAACGCGGACAGGGCGAGCAGGCATTGGCGGCGGCGCAGCGGGCAATCGAGTTGAGCGGCGCGGTGGACGATGAAGCCTTGCGCATGAATGCCGCCAAGACGCTGGGCTATGCCTACGCGGTGGCGAACCGGTTCAAGGAAGCGGCGCGCTGCATCGAAGGCTGCATCGCGTGGTTCGATGCACACGCTGACGATACGGCGCGTGCCGATGCACATGTGGCACTCGCACTCGCCTACGACAACATCGGTCGGCTCGACGACGCCGTGCCGCATCATCAGATCGCTTGCGAACTCACCCACCGCGCGGGCGATCTGCAGAACGCGTCGGTGGCGTATTGCAACGCCGGCCGCAACCGTTCGTTCGCCGGCGATCTCGAGGCCGCGGAACACGACATGTTCCTGTCGGAACAATTGCTCGGCGCCTACGAAGGCTTTGGCGCTCATCTCGGCACCGTGCGCCTGATCCGCGCCATGTTGCTGGCGCAACTCGGACGTCTGCGCGAGGCGCTCGACGAGACGAACGAAGCCCTGGTCTGGACCCAGGCCTACCAACCCGGGCATGTGCCCTTGGCGCGCATCCGTCTGGCTGCTTGCTGGTGGCAGCTCGGCCAATGGGCGCGGCTGAACAAGGAACTCGACCAGATCACGATCGGCCCGCAAGCGACCCAGGTGGTACGCGTCGGCCATGCGCGTCTGCGCTGGGTCTACGCCCGCGCGACCGGCGCAGACCCGCAACAACAATGGCAGGCCCGGGATGCAATGGTTCGCGTGCTGCAAGAGATCCCTCCGGGCGAGCGCCCCGATCTGCGGCTGCCGCTCGAGCTGGAACTGGCCGACGAAGCCGATCCGCAGAACGCGTTGCGGCAAATCGACGAGGCGCGCGAACACGCCGAACGCATGGGCTATCGCAACATCGAGCTGGCCGCACGCCTGCGCGCTGCGACCGTCGCGGTCGGTGGCGATCCGGCGCGGGCGCGGCGCGAGGCGCTGGAGGCGCTGGCCTTGCATCGACAAGGCCGGCGCACCACGGCGGTATTGCCGGCCGAAGCCTGGTTGCGCATCGCCGGTGCGCTCGAAGCCGCGGGCGATCGCGCGCATGCCGGCGAAGTTGCCGCCGAGGGGCGCGATTGGGTGCAGCACATTGCCCAGACCGAAGTGCCCGAGCCGTTTCGCGACAGCTATCTGCATCAGAACCCCATCAATCGCGACCTGCTCGCGCTTGCCGCACGCATCGCACCGCGGTGACGTGCTGCGCGGGCGTCATGCCCGCCGCGGTCCTTTAACGACTGCTTAACGCCTCGCCTTCTACTGTCGACACCGAGCGGCCAGGAACGCTGTCGCGTACCGCGCGCTCGCCCTCGAAAGGAGATTGCGATGTTTCGTATCCATGCCGCGCCGCGTCGTTTGTCCCTGGCTTCTTCGATCGTGCTTGCGCTGTTGACGACCACCGGCGTGGCGCCGGCCTGGGCGGCCGATGCTTCGACCGTGAGGCCTTCGCCGTTGCAGCCCAGCGCCACGGTGCAGCCGATCAAGGCGCCGGTGCCGGTCGCGACGCCTACGCCCACGCCGCCCAAGCCCGCCAAGGCGCGCAAGGCCAACGGCGTGCGCGGCGGCGACGACGATCTCGACGATCTCGAAGTCGAACGTCTGCGCAACAAGCCGGGCGCGAAGTGATGCGTGCCGTTCTGGCCTTGCTGCTGGTTTGCGCCGCGACGTCGGCGCAAGCGCAGTACGTCAACTACCTGCGCCCGGGCGTCAATTTCAACAACCCGGTGACCGCCAACCTGGACTTGATGCGGACCACGTGGTCGCATTGGGGTGAGATCAATCAAACCTATGGGTCGAAGGCCAAGCCGCGCGGCGCGACGAGCGCGGCAAGCGCCCCCGCCATCGCGGCGTCCGCACCGCGACTGGCGATCAGCGCGACCGACTTTCGCCCCGCCGGACCGCAGCGCGTGGCCGAGCAGTTGGCGCTGGCGGTGGCCGACGCGCCGCAACGCGCGCAATTCGTCCAGGCGTGCCGGCAGATCCAGGCCGGGGTCGAAGGTACGGACGGATTTCGCAAGCACAACCTCGCGCATGCGCTGACCTTGTTGGTCGGCATCAGCGTTCAGGTGACGACCGGGAAGACCTTCGACGATGCGCAATCCGACGCGCTTGCGCGCATCGTCAACGACGATCTCGCAGCACCCGGCGGCGTCTTCGCGCGCCTGTCCAACGAGCAGCGCACCCAGTTGTACGACACCATGGTCATCTACGGCGGCTTGATCGCCGGCATCGCGCAGAACGCTGCCGACTCGGGCGACCCGGCCCAGGCCGAGCAAGCGCGAGCGATGGCGCATGCGAGCTTGACCGCGCT
>CAYUYC010000212.1:0-5934 GCA_964448945.1 uncultured Burkholderiaceae bacterium | reverse complement strand
CATGCGGGCATCTTAACGAAGCGCCGCGATCGGGGTGCGTGGCAGAATCGGCGCCCCGGTTCTCTTCCCTGCACGGAGTCTTGCCGCCCATGAAACTCGCCACGCTCAAAGACGGCACGCGCGACGGTCAACTCGCCGTGGTCGCGCGCGATCTGCAAACCGCACATCTCGCGCTCGGCATTTGCCCGACGCTGCAAAAGGCCCTCGACGATTGGGACTTCTTCGCGCCGCAATTGCAGGATCTGTACGAGACCCTCAACCACGGCAAAGGCGCGCGGCACGCGTTCGCCTTCGATCCCGCGCAATGCATGGCGCCGTTGCCGCGCGCCTACCAATGGGCCGATGGGTCGGCCTATGTGAACCATGTCGAGTTGGTGCGCCGGGCGCGCGGCGCCGAAATGCCCAAGAGTTTCTGGACCGATCCGCTCATGTACCAAGGCGGCAGCGACGATCTGCTCGGCGCGCGCGATCCCATCGTCTGCGCCAGCGAAAGCTACGGGATCGATTTCGAGGCCGAGGTCGCGGTCGTCACCGGCGATGTGCCGATGGCGATCAAGCCCGAGGCCGCGCGTGCGCAGATCCGCCTGTTCATGCTCGTCAACGACGTGAGTCTGCGCCGCCTCATTCCGGACGAACTCGCCAAAGGGTTTGGTTTCTTTCAAAGCAAACCCGCGACCGCGTTCTCGCCGGTGGCCGTCACGCCCGACGAACTCGGCAGCGCCTGGGACGGCGCGCGCGTGCATCTGCCGGTGTTCGTGCATTGGAACGGCAAGCTCGTCGGCCGCGCGAACGCGGGCGTGGACATGGTCTTCGATTTCGGCACGCTGATCGCGCATGCGGCCAAGACGCGCAATCTGCGCGCGGGCAGCATCGTGGGCTCGGGTACCGTGAGCAACCAGGACGAGGCGGCGGGCTATGCCTGCATCGCCGAACGACGCGCGCGCGAGATGATCGCGGGCCAGGTCGACGCAACGGGCGAACCCTCGACACCTTTCATGAAGTACGGCGATACTGTGCGCATCGAGATGTTCGACAGCGCTAGCGTCGGCAAAGGGCAATCGATCTTCGGCGCCATCGAGCAGACGGTCGCACCGCTCAAGCATTGAGGCGCATCGCGCCCGCCATCCCGGCCATGCGCACATTACGGAGGAGATGATGGCGAACGATCCCAATCCCAACATGTTCGGCGGCTTTCAATTGCCGGGTCTGCAAATGCCGGCGTTCTCGCAGACCTCGCTCGCCGACAACCCGGTGATGAATACGCTCACCGGAAGCATGGACTTCATGAAGAACCTCTGGGGCGCATCGGGCAATTCGCTCGGTTCGTTCGCGGGCTTCGTGACGCCCACGCTCGACATCGAACAACTCGATCGCAAGATCACCGACCTCAAGGCGGTCGAAGGCTGGCTGCAGACCAATGCCTCGATGCTGCGCGCCACCATCCAGGCGCTCGAGGTCCAGCGCAACACCATCGTCACTCTGCAATCGTTCGGCAACATGGCGGCCGATCAGGCCAACCAGATGGCGCAAGCCGCATCGCCGCCATCGGGCTCGGGCAAGACCGGTTCCGCACCGCCGGCCAGTTCGGTACCGCCGGGCTGGCCGATGCCGCCCGCACCGGCCGCCAGCACGCGCGCGCAGCCGGTGCCGGAACCGAGCGTCGAAGACGAAACCGATCCCGACGACGATCCCGATTTCGAATCGCCGCCCGACACCGCACAACCCGAGATCGCGCCGCCGCCCGTAAGTGCCCAGGCGCGTACTGCCGCCAAGCGCAAATCGGCGCCCGGCAAGGATGCCGCGCCATCGGTCGCGCAAGGCGCGGCGCTGGCCGGCCAGGCCACGAGCGCATCGATCCAGAACGCGACCGCGTGGTGGAACATGCTGCAAGACCAGTTCGCCAAGGTCGCGCATGCGGCGGTCGCCAGCAGCCAGACCGCGCCGGGCAAGGGCAAAGCGGCCGGCACCGCGGCCAAGCGCGGCAAGGCGGCGGCCCAGCCCAGCGCCGATCACGCCGCACCGGCCACGAAGGTGGCTGCCAAGAAGGCGGCCACCAAGCAGGCCGGCGCCAAGAAACCCGCCGCCAAGCGTGCGGCGAGCAAGTCGACCAAAGCCGCGCCGCCCGCGCGCAAAGCCGGCACGCGATCGTGAACACGACCGGGCAGACGCGGCGCTTTCGCACCGCGCATGCCGCGCATGCCAATTGGCGCATGGCCACCGAGATGTGCATCGCGCAACTCGAAGGGCAAGCCTGCATCGAGGGGTATGCCGCACGCGGCAACCTCGGGGTGGTCTATCTGACCGACGTCTATGCGCCGGTCGCGAGCGAGATCCTCACCTTCTTGAAAGTGCGCACCGGCGTGGCCGATTGGGTCGGCACCGTCGGCGTGGGGGTCTGCGCGAGCGACGTCGAGTATTTCGACCAAGGCGCGATGGTGGTGATGCTGGCCGATCTGCCGCCCGATGGATTCCGGGTGTTCTCGGGCGATCGTCCGCCGCCGTCCTTGCATGAGCGCAGCGCCGCGGGTGCGATCGTCGCGCATTCGGCCCTGGTGCATGTCGATCCGGCCACGCCCGATTCCGCGGGCCTGGTCGACGACATGAGCCACAAGGTCGAATCCGGATGGCTGTTCGGCGGCTTGTCCTCGTCGCGTACCCAGAGTTTTCAGATCGCCAATCGCACCCTGGGCGGCGCGGGTGCCGACGCCGGCAGTTATGGCGGCGGTGTGTCGGGCGTGGTGTTTTCGAGCGAAGTGCATTTGTGTTCGCGCGTCACGCAAAGCTGTTTTCCGCTGGCGGGCGCGCCGGCGGCCGAGCACGCCATCACCCGGTACGAAGGCAATCAGATCGAAACCCTCGACGGGCGGCCGGCGCTGGAAGTCCTGCTTGGCGAACTGGGGACCGATGATGTGCAAAGCGCCGCGCGTGCCGCGCATCTGGCCGGCGGGCTGTTCGTCGGCCTGTCGCCGACGGGCGTGGTCGGCGATGTGCGCTTCGATGATCTGATGATGCGTCCGGTGATCTCCATCGATCCTGCCAACGGCGTGGTTGCGGTGGCGGCGATGATCGAACCCGGCCAGCGGCTGACGTTCTGCACGCGCAATCCGCGCGCGGCGCGCGCCGATCTGATCCGCATTTGCGGCGAGTTGCGCGCCGAGGTCCGCCGCGAGGCGCCGGTGCTCGAAGCCGCCGCCCTGCGCGAGGCCGATGCGCCGCTGGACGCCCAGGACCCGGTGCGCGGCGCGATCTATGTGTCCTGCCTGGGCCGCGGCGAGCACATGTTCGGCGAACGCGGTGCCGAGCTCGCCCTGGTGCGCGAACAACTCGGCGATGTGCCGCTCGTGGGCTTCTTCGCCAACGGCGAGGTGGCGCGCAGCCAGGTCCACGGCTATACCGGCGTGCTCACGCTGTTCTTGTAGGCGCGGCGGCGTGGTCCGGGGTTGGCCCGGGGTTCGCGCGCGCCGATCGGCGCGGCATACTCGGCGCCTGCCCCGTGCCCACCCGGCGCGCGGGTTCCTTTGCGGCAGACCATGGACCTCGTGCTCGATCCATCCGTCCTCGCGTTTCTCGAAAGCGGCGTGTCGATCATCGTCGGCACGCGCGATGCGGCCAATGTGCCCAGCGTCATGCGCGCGGTCGGCGCGCGGGTCGATCCGGTGCGCAATCAAGTCGTGGTCTTCATCGATGCGCCGCGCGCGCGGCCCGTGCTCGCCGACATTGCCGACAACGCCCAGGTGGCGGTGGTGTTCTCGCAGCCGAGCACGCATCGCACGGTGCAGATCAAGGCCGGCGATGCGCGCATCGAACCGATCGATGCGGCGGACTGGCCATTGATCGAGCGCTATCGCGCCACGCTTGCCGTCGAGATCTCGATCTACGGATTCAGCGCCGCGTTTGCCGCCGCGATGCTCGGTTGCGCGCGCGACGATGTGGTGGCACTGCGCTTCACGCCGCGCGAGGCCTATGACCAGACGCCCGGCCCCAAGGCCGGACAACCGATCGGTACGCGCGCATGAAGCCCACGCTCGGCGAGATCCGCGATTGCCTGGAGGGCGCGGTGCCCTTGGTGATCACGACCTGCGCGCCCGACGGCACGCCCAACACCGCGTATCTGTCGCAAGCGCATTACGTCGACGACGCGCATCTCGCCTTGTCGTTCCAGTTCTTCAACCGCACCCGCCAGAACGTGCTCGCCAATCCGCGCGCCTCGGTGCTGGTGGTGCACCCCGATACCGCGGCGATCTACCGGCTCGCGGTCGAATACACCCGCACCGAAACCAGCGGCGCCTTGTTCGAGAGCATGAAGGCCAAGCTTTCGGGCATCGCGTCGCAGACCGGCATGGCCGATGTGTTCCGCTTGCGCGGCTCGGATGTGTACCGGGTGATCGACATCGAAGACCTGCCCGGCGCGCCCTTGCCCGCAACGCAAGGGCGCTGCGGCATGCTGGCGCGGGTGCGCGCCTGCGTCGATGCCTTGCGCGCCGCGACCGATCTCGAATCCTTGCTCGACGCCGCGCTCGACGGCATCACCCAGCGCTTCGGCTATGAGCATGCGATGGTGCTGATGCTCGACGCCGCAGCCGCGCGCCTGTACACCGTGGCGAGTCGCGGCTATCCGGCCTCGGGCGTGGGGTGGGAGATCGCGCTCGGCGACGGCGTGATCGGCGTCGCGGCACGCGAAGGCACGCCGATCCGCATCATGTACGCGACCACCGAATACACCTATGGCCGCGCCATGCGCGAGAGCGCACGCGCCCACGGCATGGACAGCGCGCTCGGGCGCGAGATCGCGTTTCCGGGCCTGGCCGATGCGCGCAGCCAGATCGCGGTGCCGATCGCCGCGTTCGGACGGGTGCTGGGCGTGCTGTATCTGGACAGCGCGCAAGACATGCGATTTGGCTACGACGACGAAGATGCGCTCGTCACCATCGCCGCCCACATCGGTGCCGCGGCCCAAGGGCTGCAAGGCGCGGTCGAGGTGGCCGACGATGTCGCGTTGCCGGGCACACAGCCCGCGGTGCGCGGCGCGCCGCTGGTGGTGCGCCATTACGCGGCCGACGACAGCATCTTCATGGGCGACGACTACCTCATCAAGGGCGTTGCGGGCGCGGTGTTCTGGAAGCTGGCGCGCGATTACGTCGAGGCCGGCCGCACCGCGTTTTCCAATCGCGAGTTGCGGCTCGACCCGACGCTGGGGCTGCCCGACATCACCGACAACCTCGAGGCGCGTTTGATCCTGCTCGAGCGCCGCCTGATCGAACGTGCGGCCTGCGTGCGCATCGAGAAGACCGCGCGCGGCCGGTTCCGCCTGCAAGTGAACCGGCCGCTGCAATTGGTCGAGGTGGCGGGCTGAGCGTCGCCCCTGCGGCGCACGGCATCAGGCTGCCTTGAGCGTGCTCGCATCGTTCAACT
This sequence comes from uncultured Burkholderiaceae bacterium, assembly GCA_964448945.1. Taxonomy (GTDB): domain Bacteria; phylum Pseudomonadota; class Gammaproteobacteria; order Burkholderiales; family Burkholderiaceae_E; genus CAXBRX01. The sequence goes on along the minus strand of CAYUYC010000212.1, from coordinate 522 downwards.
GCAATGCGCCGACCAGCTTGCTCCAATCGCGCGGCGTGAGTTGCGCACGCAGCATGTCGAGCACCCCGGCCACGACCGGCGCGGGCGCCGCGGCACGCATCTCGCCGACGATCGCAACCCGTTCGGCATGATCGACGAAAGGCAGCATCCAGCGCGCGACCGTGGCCGACTCGGCGGGCGGGATCGACGCGACCAGACGGTCGTGCAGCGCGATGATCTCGGCATCGGTATAGGCCGACCACAAGGCCGCGTTGTGCTCGGTTTCTTCGACATGCATGTGCTCGAAGTTCTCGGCCACGAACAAGGCCAGGCTGCGGTACAGGTGCATGGCTGCCGCGCGGCGCTCGGCAGCGGGGGCTCGTTCGACCGCGTGCACGCTCAACTCCAGATGCGCGATGGCTTCGAGATGGTCGTCATGGTCGTCGGCCACCGCGTACGACACGCCGGGGCGGCGCGCTTCGATCGCCGCGTGCACGAAGACGTTCTCGTGCTCGATGTGCTTGAGGCAGAACGCGAGCAGGG
>CAYUYC010000211.1:0-5969 GCA_964448945.1 uncultured Burkholderiaceae bacterium | reverse complement strand
GAATGTCGGGGCGCAGTTCGGCGAGTTGTTCGACGCCTTTGAAGTAGCTCGCGAACGCGCGGTCGAACTTGTCGAAATGCGCTTCGTCCTTCACGAGCGTGATGCGCGCGAGGTAATAGAAGTCGTCGAGCGAGAAGGGCGCGTGGTCATTGCGCCCGGGTCCGATCACGCCGCGCTTGAGCGCTTCGAGCAAGGTCAGGAATTCCTTGATCGACACCGGCAAGCGCGCAGCGCGCAAATGAAAGAAGAAGTCGATCAGCACGGCGCGGCTCGGTGCCTGCGATGCGGCGCTCAGCGCCCGGCGCGCGTCATCGCGCTCATGCGTTCGACCAGATGCAGGTCCTGCTCGTTCTTGAGCAGCGCGCCCACCAGCGGCGGCAGACCGTTCTTGTGGTCGGTGGCGCGCAAGGTCTCGGGCGAAATGTCCTCGGCCATCAGCAGCTTGAGCCAGTCGATCAACTCGGAGGTCGAAGGCTTCTTCTTCAGGCCGCTCATCTCGCGCAAGGTGAAGAAGGTGGTCAAGGCTTCTTCGAGCAATTGCTTCTTCACATGCGGATGATGGACCTCGACGATCTGCGCCATGGTCTCGCGATCGGGGAAGCGGATGTAATGAAAGAAGCACCGGCGCAAGAACGCGTCCGGCAATTCCTTCTCGTTGTTCGAGGTGATGAACACGATCGGGCGATGGCGCGCGCGGACCAGTTCGCGCGTTTCGTACACATAGAACTCCATGCGATCGAGCTCGCGCAGCAGATCGTTGGGGAACTCGATGTCGGCCTTGTCGATCTCGTCGATCAAGAGCACCACCGGCCGATCGGCGGCAAACGCCTGCCACAGCACGCCTTGCACGATGTAGTTGCGGATGTCGCGCACGCGCTCGTCCCCGAGCTGTGAATCGCGCAGACGCGAAACCGCGTCGTACTCATAAAGGCCTTGCTGCGCCTTGGTGGTCGATTTGATGTGCCATTGCAGCAAGGGCGTGCCCAAGGCGGCGGCCACCTCTTCGGCGAGCATGGTCTTTCCGGTGCCCGGTTCGCCCTTGATCAGCAAGGGGCGTTGCAGCGCGACGGCGGCATTGACGGCCAGCCGCAGGTCGGGCGTGGCGATGTACTGGGCGGAACCTTCGAAACGGGGGACGGAAGTCTGGGTCATTGCGCGGGCGTTCGTCACGGGTGAACCGCGACTCTAACCCGGGCTCGGCGCTGCGATGCGCATTTCCCCGGGGTTGGAACACCGCTGCCGGCGCGCATAGAATCGGCCAAGCCCGCTAGCACGGCGGAACTGCAACCAACTTGATTGACATCAAGCGATGAATCATCAATGGCAAGTGTTTGCGTGGGCGGCGGTCTGTGCCGTCCTGGTTCCGCTCGATGCGGCGCGCGCGCAATCGGCGCCTGCGCACGGCAACCCCGAAGCCGCGCGCGCCAAGATCTCGATGTGCATCGGCTGCCATTCGATCCCGGGCTACAAGGCTTCCTTCCCCGAGGTGTACAGCGTGCCCGCGATCGGTGGCCAAAGCGCGGGCTACATCGCGTCGGCCTTGCATGCCTATGCCAAGGGCGACCGCACCCACCCGACCATGCGCGGGATCGCCTCGGGTTTGAGCGAGCAAGACATTCTCGATATCGCGGCGTACTACGCCGCTCAACAATGACCCACGCCCGGAGGCCCACGATGACCCGGCAGGTATTCGCGCGTGGCGCGTTCGCATTGATGTGGGTATGCACCGCCTCGATGGCGCAGGCCCGGGGCGATGCCGATCACGGCAAGGCACTGACCGAGAAGCTCGGCTGCGCCGCCTGTCATGGGGCGGATTTCAGCACGCCGACCGATGCGACTTACCCGCGATTGGCGGGCCAGCATTACGACTACCTGGTGCATGCGCTCACCGCCTATCAACGCGGCAACACCGCGCTCAACGGCCGTCAGAATCCGATCATGCAAGGCTTTGCCGGGCAGTTGTCGCCGAGCGATGTACAGGACATCGCGGCGTACTTGTCCGGGCTGCCGGGCCCTCTGGTGGTCAAGCGCTGAAGCCGCTGGTCGGCGGTGCGTCGGGCGGGTCGGTTCAGCGCGCGCGCTGGTTCACGCATTCCACATAACGCACGCCGTCGGGCGGCGTGCCGTTGCGTTGCGCGGTCCAGAGCATCTCGCCCAGACATTCCATGATCGCGTGGTGCGCGGCATGCATCGAATCGAGCCGCTGCGCCAGCCGCAGGCAGGCATCGCGGATGCCGGGCGGCTGGTCGATCGAGACTTGTTCGTCGATCGACAGATGCATCGACAAATGCAAGAAGGGATTGGTCTGGCCGCCCGCCACCGAGTAATCGCGTTCGGCATGAGCCGCCAGGTCCGCCGTGTACTCCGGGTGCTCGCGCATCCAGCCCACGGCGATGTGCTCGAGCGGGGTCAGCGCTTCCTGGGCCGCTTGCTTGCGCCAGGCGTCGATGAAGAAGGCGCGCACTTCCTCGCGCGAGGGATTGAACATGGCGCAGCCTGCAACGCGTATGCGCTTACTTCACCAGCCCGTGCTTGAGCGCGTAATGCGTGATCTCGGCATTGGACGAGAGATTCATCTTCTCGAGAATGCGCGCGCGATAGACCGACACGGTCTTGGGGCTGAGTGCCAGGGCCTCGGCCACTTCGGACAAGCGCTTGCCCGAGGCGATCAGACGCAGGGTCTGGAATTCGCGGTCGGACAGCTTTTCGTGCGGCATGGTCGAGTCGTCGTCCTGGGTCAGGCTTTCGGCCAACGCCTGGGCGATTTCGGGGGTGATGTACTTCTTGCCGGCCAGCACCGTGCGCGCCGCACCGACCATGGTCGCGGGCGGGCTGGATTTGTTGAGATAGCCGCCGGCGCCGGCCTTGAGCGCGCGCACCGCGTACTGATCTTCGGGGTACATCGAGAGCATCAGCACCGGCAGGCGCGGGAAGTCCTTCTTGACGAGCTTGAGGATGTCGATCCCGTTGCGCCCGGGCAGGTCGATGTCGAGCAGCAGCAGATCGCAGCCCTCGTTGTCCATCACCCGGACGATGTCGGAATAGGTGTCGCCTTCGGCGATCACACGCATGTCGCTCGTATCGTTGAACACGGTGGCCAGACCCATGCGGATCAGTGCATGGTCATCGACGATCATCAGACGGTATTGCATGGGCGTCATCGTGGTCTCAGATGCGGACATTGCGGGTGGGTAGGGACAACATCACCGACGTGCCTTCGCTGCCGGTGTCGATTTCGAGCCAGCCGCCGAGGCTGCGGGCACGTTCGCGCATGCCGACGATGCCGAACACGCCGATCTTGGTCATGTCGGCATTGCTGACGCCGCGGCCATTGTCGCGGATTTCGATCGTCAGATTCTTCGCGTCGACGAACAACTCGATGCGTACTGCGCCTGCGTCGGCATGGCGCAACACGTTGGTCAATGATTCCTGGCAGATCCGAAAGGCCGCAGTCGAGATTTCCGACGCGGCATCGACTTCTTCGCGATTGGTCGAGAACGTGGCCTTGATGCCGGTGCGCCGGCCGAAGTCGCGCGTCAGCCATTCGAGCGCAGCGACCAGGCCGGCGTCCAGGATGCTCGGACGCAGACTCATCATCATGCGCTGCATCGCGCCCAGGGCACGCTCGAGTTGTTCACGCATTTGCGTGATCGAACGGGCATTGGCCTCGTCGGCACCCACGCGCTTGGACAGCGCCGTCAGCTCGAACCCGATCGCGGCCAGTGCGCCGCCGATGTCGTCGTGCAGATCGCGCGCGATCGAGGCGCGTTCCTTCTCTTTGATGTTCTCGAGATGGGCGGTCAGTGCCGACAACCTCGCCTCGGACGAGCGCAGGCTGGCTTCGCTGTCGCGGCGTTCATGGCGCATGGCGGCGCGTTCGAGCGCCGCATCGATGGCCGGTCCCAGCCGCGCGAGCCGGTCCTTGAGCAGGTAATCGTCGACGCCGGCGCGCATCGCGGCCACCGCCGCGTCTTCGCCGATTTCGCCCGACACGATGATGAAAGGCAGGTCCAGGCCGCTTTCACGCAGGGTTTCGAGCGCGCCGATCGACGAGAACTGGGGCAGGTTGTGGTCGGAAATGACGATGTCCCAGTCGTCTTCGGCCAGGGCGGCCACCATGGTCTCGCGGGTTTCGACCCGGCGCGTGTGCACGTTCAGCCCGTGCCTGCGCAGCATGATCAGGAGAAACTCGTAGTCGATCTCGGAATCCTCGACCACGAGGATGCGCAACGGGTGCGTGCGCGCCGTGCTCGGGGTTACCGCTGCCGCTTGGACCATCCGGGACGACTCCTGTCGACATTCCATCGTGGGCGAGACCTTTCGAAGGCAAATAGCGCGGCGAAACCCCCGCTAATCCTCCCTTTCCGTCTCCTGGTCGCTCGGGACAATTCCGGTATCGGAATTCCGGGTGGTTCGTCCTAAGCGACCGCGGCGAAATTCTAACAATTCCGAGTCGGCGCCACGTGACCGACCCGACAGGCAAGGCGATTTGGCATGGGCACACACGGTTTCAACGCGAATATCCATCCGGGAGATCCGCCGGATCCGCGGATATTGACCTCGGTGTCCGAAGACCTCGGCCGCCTGGATCAGATCTTGGCCGATGCCATCGGACAGCTCCTGATCAGTTTCAGCGAAATCCAGACCATGGCGGCCCAAAACCGCACACGCGACATCGAGCGCGCCGCGCAAGAGGCCGTGACCGCCCTGCAATTTCAAGACATGGCGAGTCAACTCATCGCCCATTGCCGCAAGAAGCTCGCCGATCCGGAATCCGGATCGTCCGAGTCGTTTTCCGCGACCCATTTCACCTCGACGCAGATTCTCAGGCACATCGGACCGGTGAGCCAGAGCCAGTTCGGCGAGGGTTCCATCGAATTGTTCTGAGCCAGACGCAAACACCCGCAAGCAGAGGTATCACATGCACTCAATTCTCGCCGTGGACGACTCCGCCTCGATCCGTCAGATGGTGGCGTTCACCCTCAAAAGCGCGGGCTATCAGGTCACTGAAGCCATCGACGGCCAAGACGCGCTCGAAAAGAGCAAGTCCAAGGTATTCGACCTCGTCCTGACCGACCAGAACATGCCCCGCATGGACGGCATCACGCTGGTGCGCAACCTGCGCGCGAGCACGCAATACGCGGCCAAGCCGATCCTGATTCTGACCACCGAATCGTCCGACGCCATGAAGGCCCAGGGCAAGGCGGCCGGGGCCACGGGATGGTTGGTCAAACCCTTCGATCCGGTGCGACTGACCGAGGTCGTTCGCAAAGTCATCGGTTAACGCGCTCGCATTCGAGAGGAACATCATGAGCGAAGTGTCCAGCCAATCCTCGGCCGCCGGCGGCGGATTCGATCTCACGCAGTTCTACGGCGTGTTCTTCGAGGAGGCCGGGGAGAATCTCGGCAATTTCGAGAACCTGCTGCTCAACATCGATCTCGAAGCGCCCGAGGACGAAGATCTCAACGCGATCTTCCGTGCCGCGCATTCGATCAAGGGCGGCAGCGCGACCTTCGGATTCACCGACGTCGCCGAACTCACCCATGTGCTCGAAACCCTGCTCGACAAGGTGCGCAAGCACGATCTGCATCTGACCACGCCGATGGTCGACGCGCTGCTCGAAGCCAACGACGTGCTCAAACTCCAACTGGCACGCCATCAAGCCGGCGGAGAAGGCGAGAGCGTCGACGCGAGTGACCTCAAGCAGCGTCTGCGCGATCTGGCAGAAGGCAAGCAGCAAGCCGTCGCGGCACCCGCCGCCGCGCCTGCCGCCGCTGCGCCAGCCGCACCCAAGGTGCCGGGCATGCGCGAGATCGAACTGGTGGTCGGCCCCCTGGCCGATCTGCTGGTGGCCGACAACATCACCGAGCCCTTCCGCGAGATCGAAGCGCTCGGCACGATCGAGAAAGTGCCTTTCGATGAAGGCAAGTCGCCGGGCGAAGGCTATGTGCGCTTCACCGGCAACCAG
>CAYUYC010000210.1:0-6116 GCA_964448945.1 uncultured Burkholderiaceae bacterium | reverse complement strand
CAAATACCTCGACTACGGAGCGATCGCGGCGCTGCGCGATCTGCACCGGCAGATCCGCGCCGAAGTGGGCAAGCGCTCGGCGCAACGCCCGGCGCGCGGCATCAACGTCAAGCTCGGCCGCGGCGGCATCCGCGAAATCGAATTCATCGCCCAGGTGTTTCAACTGATCCGCGGCGGACGGGTGCGGCGGCTGCAAGTGCGCGCCACCTGCGACGTGCTGCAGGTGCTGGCCGAAGACGGCCTGATCGCGCAGGAGCGCAGCGACGATCTGCGCGCGGCCTATGCCTTCTTGCGCGCGCTCGAACATCGTCTGCAATACCTCGACGATGCCCAGACCCACAGCCTGCCGGTGGACGATGCCGACCGCGCGCGCATCGCGCGGATGATGGGATTGCCCGAGCCCCAGGCGCTGCTGACCCAGCTCGACACCGTGCAGCGCTTCGTGGCCGATGCCTTCGATCATGTCTTCGACAGCTCGGGCAACGGCAACGGCGATGCTGCACGCAACGGCGGCGCCACCGATTGGTTCGGCGATGCGCTGGCCGACGATGCCGGCGTGCAAGCCGCCAGCGCCGCCTTGGCCGCGCGCGGGCTGGCCTGCCCCGACGAGATCGCGCGGCGCCTTGCGGCGCTGGTGCGCGGCAGCCGGTATCGCGCCTTGCCCGAAGCCAGCCGCGCGCGGCTGCACAGCATCGTCGGGCCGATGCTCGACTTCGTGGCCACCTGCGAACACCAGGACGTGGTGGCCGGCCGGTACATCGATCTGCTCGAAACCATCGCGCGGCGCAGCGCCTATCTCGCGCTGTTGTCGGAATACCCGGCGGCGCTCGCGCGCGTGGGCCGCATGCTGGCCGCCTCGCCCTGGGCCGCGGGCTATCTGAACCGGCATCCGATCCTGCTCGACGAATTGCTCGACGAGCGCGAACTCGCGCGCCGGCCCGATTGGCGCCAGGAGCGCGCGCAGCTCGACCATCTGCTCGCCGAAGCCACGCTGGGCGACGGCAGCCCCGACGTGGAACGGCGCATGGACATCCTGCGCGAGACGCATCACGTCTGGAGTTTCCGGCTGCTCGCGCAGGACCTCGACGGCCAGCTCAGCGTCGAAGCACTGGCCGACGATCTTTCGGCCCTGGCCGACCTGATCCTCGACGCGACGCTCACGCAATGCTGGGCGCAACTGCCCAACAAGCATCGCGCCGAACATACGTTCGCGGTCATCGCCTACGGCAAGCTCGGCGGCAAGGAACTCGGCTATGCCTCCGACCTCGATCTGGTCTTCGTCTACGACGACGCCGGCCACGGCGGCGAGCACGACCGTTCGAGCGAGGTCTACGCCAAGCTCGCCCAGCGCGTGATCGCCTGGCTCACCAGCCATACCTCGGCCGGCCGCTTGTTCGAAGTCGACATGCGCCTGCGGCCCAACGGCAACGCCGGGCTGCTCGTCACCCGCATCGATTCGCTCGAGCAATACCAGCTCCAGCGCGGCAGCAATACCGCCTGGACCTGGGAGCACCAGGCCCTCACCCGCGCGCGCTTTTGCGCCGGCCACGGGCCGACCGGCGCACGCTTCGAGGCCATCCGCACCGCGGTGCTGCGCATTGCGCGCGACGCGGCCACGCTGTTACCCGAAATCGTCGAGATGCGCGGCAAGATCCACGACGGCCATCCGAACAAGACCGCGCTGTTCGACCTCAAGCACGACAGCGGCGGCATGATCGACATCGAGTTCATCGTGCAGGCGCTGGTGTTGTTGCATGCACGCGAAATGCCCGAACTCGCCGAAAACAAGGGCAATATCGCGCTCTTGTTGCGCGCGGGCGCACGCGGCCTGTTGCCGGTCGAACTGGCCGAACGATGCGCCGATGCGTATCGCGAATTCCGCGCGCGCCAGCACGCGTTGCGTCTGCAGGCCGAAGGCGATGCCGGGCCTGCCCGCATCCCCACCGATGAACTTGCCGACGCGCGTGCCGCGGTGATCGCCGCCTGGAACCTCGTCTTCGGAGCCCGTGCATGCGCATGAGAGAACGCTGGACCATCGACGTCACGCCGCGCCCCGGCGCCTGGCGTCTGCCGATGCTGATCTCGATCATCGTCGGCGCAGCGCATGGCGCGAGCTTTGCCCCGGTGGTGTCGTGGTGGACCGAACTGGTGGCGCTGGCCCTGCTGGTGGGCATCGTCGCGCGCTCGGACTCCGGGCGCATCGCGCTGTTGTCGGGCTTCGGTTTCGGGCTCGGCTGGTTCGCCACCGGCGTGTACTGGATCTACATCTCGATGCACGACTACGGCCACATGGCGGCCTGGCTCGCGGTGCTGGCCTTGCTGCTCTTGTGCCTCTACCTCGCGCTGTATCCGGCGCTCGCGGTCTGGAGCTGGTGGCATTTGCGCATGCGCCTGAGCCCGGGCTGGCACGCGATCCTGTTTGCCTTGCTCTGGGCCGCGTCGGAATGGTTGCGCGCCACGCTGTTCACCGGCTTTCCCTGGATCGGCACCGGCTACGCGCATGTCGACGGCCCCTTGGCCGGCTATGCCGCGATCGGCGGCGTGCATGTGGTGAGCCTGCTCGCGGCCTTCGTCGCGGCGGCGGTCGCGGTGATGCTCGACGGGCTGTTTGCCAACGACCGTCTGCGCATGCCGCGCAACCGGCGCACGGCACTTGCCACCACCTCGGTCGCGCTGGCGATCGTCGTGGTCGGGATCGGTCTGGCCTTCGTGCGCTGGACCGCGCCGGCGGGTGCGCCGCTGTCGGTACGCCTGCTCCAGGGCAATGTGCCGCAGGACATGAAGTTCGAGCCCGCGCATCTGATCGCGCAATACAAGCTGTACCTGGGACTGATCCAGGACCAGCCCGCCGACCTGATCGTGCTGCCCGAAACCGCCCTGCCCTTGCCGATCCAGGACAGCCCGCCCGGTTACTTCGACAGCCTCGCCCAGTACGCGCAAGCCTGGAACACCACCATCGTCAGCGGCGTGTTCGTGCTCGAACGCGATGCCGCGACCGGCGCCGACCTGTACACCAACGCCGCGGTCGCGGTCGGCCCGAACACGGTGCTGCCGATCACCGATCACACCGGGCTGACGGTCTACCGCAAGCATCATCTGGTGCCCTTCGGTGAGTACATCCCGTTCGGCACGCGCTGGTTCGTCGATGCGATGGTCATGCCGATCGGCGACCAGCAGCATGGCGCCGCCAGCCAACCGTCCTTCGTCGTACCCCGACGCGACGGCAGCATCAGTCTGGTCGGCATGAACATCTGCTACGAGGACTATTTCGGCGACGAGATCGCGGTCGAGCTGCAACGCGAAGACGCACCGCAGATCCTGATCAACCTGACCAACATCGCCTGGTTCGGCGATACCGCCGCAGTGCCCCAGCATCTGCTCGCCTCGCGCATGCGCTCGCTGGAAACCGGCCGGCCGATGCTGCGCGCGACCAACACCGGCGCCACCGCGGTGATCGGCCCCGACGGCAAGGTGCACGACCAACTCCCCGCCTTCACGCGCGGCAGCCTCAACGCCGAAGTCCAAGGCATGCAAGGCCTGACGCCCTATGCGCGCTGGCTCGACTGGCCCTTCATCGCGGGTTGTTTCGGCGCGCTCGCGCTGGCTTTGTGGCGGTCGCGCCGACACTGACCCGCCACAAACCCGAGAGATCGGTCACACCCGTGACCGGCCCCGAAAACGCGACGTGAAATCGCTCACGAACCCACGTCGCGTACAGCACCACACCCTGATTTCCGGCTAGCACTTTGGCGTAGTCTCAATCCCGAGACCGGACCCTCGCGCCGGCCGACGACTCAACCGGAACATGACCAAGACCACACTAGGAGCCGCGCACGCGGCAGCATGGGCAATTGCCGGATGGATGCTCGCGCTCGTCGCGGCCCCCTCGGCGCTGGCCGCAGACCCCGTCGGCGCAAAAGCCTTCAGCCAGACCGCGATGGCGGTGACGTCCAAGGATCTGTCGGCCGAAGAAGGCCGCAAGGCCGCGTTCTTCTGCGCCAACTGCCATGGCGAATCGGGCATCAGCCGCTACCCCGAGGTGCCGAACCTCGCCGGACAGAACGTGGTGTATCTGCGCAACCAGATCGACGCCTTCGGCACCGGCAAGCGCAAGAACGAATTCATGCAAGGCATGGTCAAGATGCTCGACGAGCGCAGCCGTCAGGCGATCGCGCATTACTACGCGGTCTCGCCGGTCACGCCGTCGACCACGCCCGGACCCTTGGTCCAGCAAGGTGCCGATCTGTACGCCAAGCATTGCGCGCGCTGCCACCAGGCCGATGCGCGCGGCGCCGAGAGCTATCCGCGCCTGGCCGGCCAGCAACAGGAATATCTGCGCGCCAACCTCAAGCGCTACTACACCCAGTCGGGCGAACGCCTGTACACGCCGATGACCGCAGCCGTGACCATGCTGGGCGAACAGAACTTCGAGGCCGTCACGCAATACCTGGCCAGCCTGCGCTGAACCGCTAGGCCGTTACCGCATCCCCGCGAACGCGCGCCCCCGAGGCGCGCGTTGCGTTTTCGGGCCCCGCCGCCAGTTCGGTCGCGATGCGGCCGATCTCGCGCAAGCCGTCGTCATGGGCATCGCTCCACCGGCCGCCGACCCCGAGCCGGATGCAATTGCGATAGCGCGTGCTGGCGGTGAACAACGGGCCCGGGCCGATGACGATGCCGCGCTCGAAGCAGCGCCGGTACAGCTCGGTCGCGTCGACGGCGCGCGGCATCTCGACCCACAGGATGAAGCCGCCGCCCGGATCGGTGACGCGCGTGCCGGCCGGAAAGCTTGCACTCACCACGCGCCGCGCATGCGCCACCTGGCGCGCAAACAGCGAGCGCAGATGCCGCAGCGTTTGTTCGTAGCCGCCCTGGGTCAGCAACTCGGCCACCGTCAGTTCGAGGAATTCGGTGCAGCCGCCGCTGAGCACGGACTTCAGACGCGCGACCTCGGCCGACCAGCGCCCGGCCTCGACCCAGCCCAGGCGCAAGCCCGGGGCGAGCGTCTTGCCGAACGAACCGCACAGCATGACGTTGCCGGTGTCGTCGAAGGACTTGACCGCGCGGCGCGCGTCTTCGCTTTGCGCCAACTCGTTTTGCAGCACGTCTTCGATGAGCGGCACGCCGCGCCGCGCGAGCATCTGGGCCAGACGGCGCTTGGCCTCCAGCGGCATGGTGGTGCCCAGCGGATTGGCCAGCGTGGGCACCGCAAGCACCGCCTTGATCGGCTGGGTGTCGAGCGCGAGTTCGAGCGCTTCGAGCGACAAGCCGGTGCGCGGCTGCATCGGCACTTCAAACGCGCGCAGACCCAGCGTCTGAAGCAATTGCAGAAAGCCGAAATAGGTCGGCGACTCGATCGCCACCACATCGCCCGGGCGCGTGACCGTGCGCAGGCACAGCCCGATCGCCTCCAGGCAGCCGCCGGTCACCACCACGCGCTGATGATCGAGCGCGCAACCCATGTGCATCGCGCGCTGCGCGATGGCCTGACGGATGGGCTCGGACCCCGGCGCCATCGAATAGCGCACCAGCGCCGCACGATGCCGCTGCGCGCTGCGCGCGAGCGCACGGCGCAGACGATCGACCGGAAAATGCCCGCCGTCAGGGCAGGCCGCGCCGAAGGACACCAGATCCGGATCGCGCGTCGCGCACATCAGCGCGTCGATCAAGGCATGCGGCTCGACCGCCACCGCGCGTGCCGGCGGCCGCGTAGGCGCGGGCTCGGGCGCGCGCACCCGCTGCGGCAACACGAAATAGCCCGACTTGGGCCGCGGCTCGATCAGCCCGCGATCCTCGAGCGCACGATAGGCCTGCACCGCCGTCGAGATCGACACCGCATGCTGGGCCGCAAAGGCGCGCACCGACGGCAAACGGGCGCCGGCGCGCAAGGAACCGCCGCGCACCTGGACCGCGATGCGCTCGGCAAGCTGCTGGTAAAGGGGCTGATCGGTCATCGCCGCATGATGGCAGAGCACGCGCGACATCGACCGGTACAGAAGCCCAGATCGCGACCATGACAGATGCCAGCCGGCATGCGCCTGTGCCGGTACACATGCGACGGGCTATGCCTGTTGCGGCCGGCCGGCGCCGCCTACAGTGCGGCCCATGAACTCGAACCC
>CAYUYC010000209.1:0-6125 GCA_964448945.1 uncultured Burkholderiaceae bacterium | reverse complement strand
TCTCGGTGTTGTTGATCGTGGTCGGCTTGCCGTACAGGCCGAAGCTCGCCGGGAACGGCGGCTTGAAGCGCGGCTGGCCCTTCTTGCCTTCGATCGATTCGAGCAGCGCGGTTTCTTCGCCGCAGATGTAGGCGCCGTAACCGTGATGCGCATGCAGCTGGAAATTGAAGCCGCTGCCCAGGATGTTGTCGCCCAGCAAACCGGCTTGACGCGCTTCTTCGAGCGCCTCTTCGAAGCGCTTGTAGACCTCGAAGATTTCGCCGTGGATGTAGTTGTAGCCGACCGTCGCGCCCATCGCATAAGCCGCGATCGCCATGCCTTCGATGACGATGTGCGGGTTGTAGCGCAGGATGTCGCGGTCTTTGAAAGTGCCGGGTTCGCCTTCGTCCGAATTGCAGACCAGATACTTCTGGCCCGGGAATTGGCGCGGCATGAAGCTCCACTTCAAGCCGGTCGGAAAGCCCGCGCCGCCGCGGCCGCGCAGCGCCGACGCCTTGAGGTCGGCGATGACCTGGTCTTGCGTGATCTTTTCGCTCAGGATCTTCTTGAGCGCTTCATAGCCGCCGCGCTTGACGTAATCGGCCAGGCGCCAGTTGTTGCCATCGAGCCCGGCAAGGATCTGCGGGTTGATGTGACGGCCGTGGAAGCAGGAGGACAATGTCGGTGCGTTCATCGCATCAATCCTTCTTGAGCTCGTCGACCAGCGCGTCGAGCTTGTCGTCCGACATGTGGCTGCACATCCGGTGATTGTTCACGAGCAGCACCGGCGCGTCGCCGCAGGCGCCCATGCATTCACCTTCGATCAGGGTGAAACGGCCGTCGGCCGAGGTTTCCTTGTACTCGATGCCAAGCTTCTCGCGCAGATGGCGCGCGGCATGCTCACCACCCGACAACGCGCACGGCAGGTTGGTACAGACCGAGATCTTGTACTTGCCGACCGGCTTGGTGTTGTACATGTTGTAGAACGACGCGACTTCCCAGACCGCGATCGACGGCATCTCGAGCACGGCCGCGACATCGTCGATGACCTCGGGCGCGAGCCAGCCTTTTTCTTCCTGCGCGATGGCCAGCGCGGCCATGACCGCCGACTGCTTCTGGTCGGCCGGGTACTTCGCGACTTCGCGCTCGATCCGACGATAGGACTCGTCGGACAGTACGCGGGTATTGGACGGAACGGCGCTCATGCGGATTTACCTGTCGATGGACCCGAACACGATGTCCTGGGTCCCGATGATGGTGACGGCGTCGGCGATCATGTGGCCGCGCGCCATTTCATCGAGCGCGGCCAGATGCGCGTAGTCGGGGGTGCGGATCTTGAGGCGGTACGGCTTGTTCGCGCCGTCGGACACCAGATAGATGCCGAATTCGCCCTTCGGATGCTCGATCGCCGACCAGGCTTCGCCTTCGGGCACATGCATGCCTTCGGTGAACAGCTTGAAATGGTGAATCAGCTCTTCCATGTTGGACTTCATGTCCACACGCGAAGGCGGCGCCACCTTGTGGTTGTCGGTCATGACCGGGCCGGGGTTGTTGCGCAGCCATTCGACGCATTGCTTGATGATGCGATTGGCCTGGCGCATTTCTTCCATGCGCACCAGGTAGCGGTCGTAGCTGTCGCCGTTCTTGCCGACCGGGATGTCGAAGTCGAGCAGGTCATAGACTTCGTAAGGCTGGTTCTTGCGCAGATCCCATTCGAAGCCCGACCCGCGCAGCATCGCGCCGGTGAAGCCGAGCTGCAGCGCGCGCTCGGGCGAGACCACGCCGATGCCCACCAGACGTTGCTTCCAGATCCGGTTGTCGGTCAGCAGGGTTTCGTATTCGTCGACGTACTTCGGGAACCGGTTGGTGAAGTCCTCGATGAAGTCGAGCAGCGAGCCCTCGCGGTTGGCGTTGAGGTCGCGGATCGCCTTTTCGTTGCGCAGCTTCGAGGCCTTGTACTTGGGCATCTCGTCGGGCAGGTCGCGATACACGCCACCCGGACGATAGTAGGCCGCGTGCATGCGCGCGCCCGACACCGCTTCGTACATGTCGAACAGATCTTCGCGCTCGCGGAACGCGTACAGGAAGACCGCCATCGCGCCGACGTCGAGGCCGTGGCAACCGAGCCAGAGCAGATGGTTGAGCAGACGCGTGATCTCGTCGAACATCACGCGGATGTATTGCGCGCGCAGCGGCACTTCGATGCCGAGCAGCTTTTCGATCGCCAGCACATAGCCGTGCTCATTGGCCATCATCGACACATAGTCGAGACGGTCCATGTAAGGCACGTTCTGCAGGAAGGTCTTTTGTTCGGCGAGCTTCTCGGTCGCGCGATGCAACAGCCCGATGTGCGGGTCGGCGCGCTGGATGACTTCGCCGTCGAGTTCGAGCACCAGACGCAGCACACCGTGCGCCGCCGGGTGCTGGGGTCCGAAATTCAGCGTGTAATTCTTGATGTCGGCCATCGTGCTTCCTCAGCGCCCTTGCCCGTAGGCGTCTTCGCGAATGATGCGCGGCGTGTTCTCGCGCGGCTCGATCGTGACCGGTTGGTAGATGACGCGCTTTTGTTCCGGGTCGTAGCGCATCTCGACATAGCCGGACACCGGGAAATCCTTGCGGAACGGATGTCCGATGAAACCGTAGTCGGTCAGCAGGCGGCGCAGGTCGGCGTGGCCTTCGAAGACGATCCCGTAAAGGTCGAAGGCTTCGCGTTCGTACCAATTGGCCGAGGTCCACACCGGCGTCACCGATGCGACCACCGGCAATTCATCATCGGGCGCGAACACACGCACCCGCACGCGATGGTTCAAGGACACCGACAACAGATGCGACACCGCGGCGAATCTCGGGCCTTCCCAGGGCTGATCCTTGTAGGCCGAATAGTCCATGCCGCACAGATCGATGAGCTGCTCGAACTTCAGCGTCGGCTCGTCGCGCAGAATCAGCATCGATTCGAGATAGCGCGCCGCATCGAGTTCGATCGTGATCTCACCGAGCGCACTCTTGATGGACCGCAGACGGTCACCGAGTGCGGTCTGGAGCGAAGCCTGCAGTTGCTCGAGTCGTGTCATGGTGTTTGGCTAAACGGATTCGACGGGGAATGCCCGCGCGTCAGCGCGCAATCGTGCTCGTGCGCTTGATCTTGTTTTGCAGCTGCATGATCCCGTACAGCAAGGCTTCTGCAGTCGGCGGACAGCCGGGAACGTAGATGTCGACCGGCACGATGCGATCGCAGCCGCGCACGACCGAATAGCTGTAGTGGTAGTAGCCGCCGCCATTGGCGCACGACCCCATCGAGATCACCCACCGCGGCTCGGGCATCTGGTCGTATACCTTGCGCAACGCAGGGGCCATCTTGTTGCACAGCGTGCCGGCGACGATCATCACGTCGCTTTGGCGCGGGCTCGGGCGAAACACGACGCCGAACCGATCCATGTCGTAACGCGAAGCACCGGCATGCATCATCTCGACGGCGCAGCATGCCAAGCCGAACGTGACCGGCCACAAGGACCCGGTGCGCGTCCAGTTGATCAGCTTGTCCGCCGTGGTGGTGATGAAACCTTCGCTCAGTACACCTTCGATGCTCATGCTGCCCTCACACTTGCGACCCGATCGGCCGCACCGGCATTAACTCGATCTACTGCCCGATCATTCCCAATCCAGGGCGCCCTTTTTCCACTCGTAGGCAAAGCCGACGACGAGGATGCCCAGGAAGATCATCATCGCCCAAAAGCCGAACAGGCCGATATCGCCCAGCGCGATCGCCCACGGAAACAGAAAGGCGATTTCGAGATCGAAGAGGATGAACAGGATGGCAACGAGGTAATAGCGCACGTCGAACTTCATGCGCGCGTCCTCGAACGCCTCGAAACCGCACTCGTACGGAGAAAGCTTCTCGGAATCAGGGCGATTGGGGCCGAGGATTCGCCCAAGAATCGGCAATATCGCAGCAACCGCGAAGCCGACGATGATGAACAACAGGATCGGAAAGTAGCTCTCGAGATTCACAGTGAGTTCCCAGGCCTTTTACATCGTCGATCGATTGAACACATTGCGTGTACAAACGAGAGGAAACCACTTGGTGCCGACGGCGAGACTCGAACTCGCACAGCTTTCGCCACTACCCCCTCAAGATAGCGTGTCTACCAATTTCACCACGTCGGCACGTGGACCACTCAATTCGACGCCCCACTCGCACGAGGACTGCGAGCGCGCTTACGCGAAAGCGCCGTATTGTAAAACAGTTACTTCGGAATCTCGTTCGCCTTGCCGGCATCGGCCGGCACTTGAGGCGCCGGAGCAACCTCGCCGACCGGCGCAGTCTGCGCGGGGACCGTCGACATGACGCCGGCAGGCTCGGCGACCGTACCCTTGCCCGACGAAATGACCGCCAGCCCCAGCGTGCAGATGAAGAACACCGTCGCGACCACCGCAGTCGAGCGGCTCAAAAAATTGGCGGAGCCCGTCGCACCGAACAGACTGCCCGACGCACCGCTGCCGAACGCCGCCCCCATGTCAGCCCCCTTGCCATGCTGAAGCAGCACGAGCACGACGACCGCGATGGCGGACAACAACTGCAGCACCTGAAGCAAAGTTCCGACGAAATGCATTTCAACCTCCTGTCGCGGCGTCACTCGCCGCGATGATGGCCAGGAAATCCTGAGCCACCAACGATGCGCCACCGATCAAACCACCATCGATGTCGGGCATCGAAAAAATCCCTGCGGCGTTGGCCGCCTTGACGCTGCCGCCATACAGCACCGGCGTCGACTCGCGCCCAAAGTCGCGCAACAACACGCGAATGAAGGCGTGCACCTCTTGCGCCTGCTCGGGCGTGGCGGTCTGCCCCGTCCCGATCGCCCACACCGGCTCATAGGCCACGACGAACTCTTGCCCGAGTTCATCCGCGCGCTCGAGCACTGCGCGCAATTGACCTTCAACCACATTGAAGGTCTCGTCCGCCTCACGCTGCGCGAGCGATTCGCCCACGCAAGCGATGGGAATCAGACCCGCCTTCACCGCAGCCACCGCTTTGCGCGCCACGACATCGTTGGTCTCGCCGTGCAAGGCGCGACGCTCCGAATGCCCGACGATCGCAAGACGCACCCCGAACTCGGCGGCCATGCTCGCGGCCACTTCGCCGGTATACGCGCCCGACGCATGTTCGCTGACATCCTGCACGCCGACCAACACCGCGCTACCGTCGAGCAACTTTTGCGATTGCGCCAGATACGGAAACGGAACACAGACGCCAACGCGCGTATTGCGTGCTTGACCACCCTTCAACGCACCGAGCAAAGCCTCATTGGAGGCCAGGCTGCCGTGCATCTTCCAGTTTCCGACAACCCAGCGTGTGCGTTGCATTCTTGCCTGATGTCCGAGGTTTTGGAACGCGTGTGACAAAGCCGAAAAATTATAGCGTAGGGCGATGTCGATTCAAAACGATATGCATCGCCTATTGCAGCGTGAGCACGATCTTGCCGATGTGCTCGCTTGCCTCCATCAAGCGGTGCGCCTCGCTGGCCTGCTCGATCGGAAAGTTCCGATACACCACCGGCCGCATCGCGCGCGACGCATACAAGGGCCAGACCTGGGCACGCAATGCCTGCGCGATCGCCTGCTTGAACGCGACCTCGCGGGCCCGCAGCGTCGATCCGGTCAACGTCAATCGCCGTCGCAATACCTGCGCGAGATCGACCTCGGACTTGGCACCGCCGATCAAGGCGATGAGGACGATGCGCCCATCGTCGGCCAACGCATTGATTTCGCGCGGCACGTAATGGCCGCCGACCATGTCGAGCACGACGTCGACACCCACCCCGCCGGTGGCCGCGCGCACGACCTCGACGAAGTCCTCGCTGCGATAGTTGATGCCCCGCTCGGCGCCGAGCGCCTCACAAGCACGCGCCTTGTCGTCGCTGCCCGCGGTGGCGAACACGCGATGGCCGAAGGCACGCGCCATTTGAATTGCCGTCACCCCGATGCCGCTGGTGCCGCCTTGGACCAGCAAGGTCTCGCGTGAGCCGTCGGCGCGTGCCCCAAGGCGCGCGCGATCGAAGACATTGCTCCAGACCGTGAAATGGGTCTCGGGCAACGAAGCGGCCTCGATCAACGAACAATTGGGCGGCACGGGCAGACACTGCGCC
>CAYUYC010000208.1:0-6126 GCA_964448945.1 uncultured Burkholderiaceae bacterium | reverse complement strand
TACAACCTGGTGCCACCTTGCGTGTGCCTTTGTCGGTCGAGAATCCGAGCGATACGCCCATGCGCGAGTTGTCGCCGCGCGTGCGCGCCGTGCGCCGCAACGGCGAAGACGCGCTTGCGATCGTCACCGCGGAATCCATCCGCTTCATGCCGGGCTTGTTCGACGTCGCGCCGCGCGATTTCGAAAAGCTGACGGTCTTCGTGCCGGTGCCGGCCGACGCGCCCGAAGGCGCTTACGAAGTCGTGCTCGCGCTCGGCGCCGACGAACCGGATCTGCCCATGGCGTTCACGGTGCTGGCCGCTGCCAGCAAGGGCGGCGCCTGAGCGCCGTACGCCGCGCGTTCATTCTTGCGGCGTGCGCGCCTTGACGTCGTTCGCGGTATCGCGCGGACGATCGACGACCGCCTCGACGAACTTCACGCCAAAGACATAGCTCGTGGCGGCGGCGTCCATCGCCAGATCGACCGCGCGATGCACATCGAGCCGCAGGCGCGCAATCAGCTCCATCGACCGCGACTGCGTCAATGCGTCTTTGGTGATCAAGGTGTCGCGCAATTGCTCGGCCACGGACAACCCCATGGCGAGTTCGCGCTCGGCCACGCCGGCCACACCTTCCGCCAAGCCGCGCGTCTGACGCGCCAGCGCGCGTACCGAGCGCACCACGTCTTCGAGCCCGGTCTTTTGCGGCGCTGCCGCGTTGGTGGTCAGCAAGGTGTCGGACATGGCGGTTCTCCGTGATGGACGAGGGGTTGGGAGGTGGTCAACACGGCGCTGGGGCGGCGTGGATGGGTCGCTCGATGGGGTGCGTGGCATGCCCGCGGCGCAAATCGAGCACCGATGCGGGCAATTTGAAGACCACTTGTTCCGGGATGCCGATTTCATGGACCGACAAGGCCGGGACCAAGACCTTGAGTCGCGCGATCACTTCGTCGACCAGGCATTCGGGCGCCGATGCGCTGGAGGTGAGCCCGAGATGGCGCACACCGGCCAGCCATGCGGGATCGATCGCATCGGCGCGTTCGATGAGCAAGGCTTGCGCGCCAGCTTCGCGCGCCACCTCGACCAGGCGCACCGAGTTGGAGCTGTGCGGCGCGCCGAGCACATAGACATGCGAACAACGTGCAGCCAGCCGGCGCACCGCGTCTTGCCGGTTCTGGGTCGCATAGCAGATGTCGTCGCGGCGCGGCGCGATCAGTGCCGGAAACCGCGCGCGCAGGGCTGCGACCACATGGGCCGAGGTTTCGACCGCGAGCGTGGTCTGGGTGACGTAGGCGATGTGGTCGGGGCGCGGGACCTGCACGGTGCGCGCTTCGTCTTCGTTCTCGACGACATGGATGCCGTCGCCGTGCGGGTTGTCGTAATGACCGACGGTGCCGATGACTTCGACATGATCGCGATGGCCGATCACGATCACGGCGCGGCCATCGCGCGCATGGCGTATGACCTCGAGATGCACTTTGGTGACCAACGGACAGGTCGCGTCGAACAATCGCAGACCGGCTGCGCGCGCATGCGCATGGACCTGCGGCGCGGCGCCATGCGCGCTTACCACCACCAGGGCGCCGGCCGGCACCTGGTCGAGATCGTCGACGAAGACCGCGCCGCGCGCACTCAGCGCATCGACGACATGGCGGTTGTGGACGATTTCGTGGCGCACGTAGATGGGCGCGCCTTCGAGGGCGATCAATTCCTCGACGATCTTCACCGCGCGATCCACACCAGCGCAAAAACCGCGCGGATTCGCAAGCCAGAGGTTCATGCGCCCTCCCGGGAAGAACCGCGGCGCATGCCGCGTGGTTCGAATCCGAGCGCCTAGGCTAGAGCAATCGCCCCAGCGGCTCAACACTCCATATCGAGGGGTGCGAGCGCGCCTAGAAGCCGATCTCTAGCGTGAAGCGCGCTTGCCTCTTGTGCAATCACGCCTGCGGCGTGCAGCATCGCAATGCGCTCGGCAATCAGGAGATGCCGTCGCCCCGCCCGCCAAGCAACGAACACAAGGAGACCTCACATCATGGCTCGAAAGACCAAGACTCCCCCCACACCGACCGGCACCACCAAGCAAAAGAGCGATGTCGAGTTCGCCAATGCGGTGCGCGACTCGGCGCAGCAAATCTGGCTCGCCGGCCTCGGCGCATTCCGCAAAGCCCAGGAAGAAGGCGGCAAGGCCTTCGACAAGCTGGTCAAGGAAGGCACCTCCTTGCATCAACTCACCCGCGACATCGCCGAGGCCAAGGCCTCGAACGTCGCCGGCAAGTTCGCGCAGATTCAAGACAAGGTCACGCGTCAGGCCTCCGATACCTGGGACAAGCTCGAAGCAGTGTTCGAAAGCCGCGTGGAACGCGCGCTGTCGAGCCTGGGCGTGCCCACCGAACAGGACGTGGCCGTGCTGCATCGACGGATCGAGGCGTTGACGGCGGAAGTGGACAAGCTCAAGGGCGCCAAGCGCCCCGCGCCGCGCGCGGCGGCCCCTGCCAAGCGCGCCCCGCGCAAAGTGGCCGCCAAACAAGCGGCCAGCAAACGCGCCTGATGGCGCAGCGCCTGCGGCGCTAGACGGGTCGCAGGGCCTTGCGCAAATGCTCGGCGGCGCGATGCACGCCGAGCTTGCGCTTGACCGCGATGTAGATGCTGACCGTATCGGGATCGCCGTAGCGTTCGAAATCGGCCGTGAAAGCGCGCTCGTAGCGCCCGGCCAGGGTGTGCTCGGCATGCGCGAAGAATTCGCGGATGTACTCCCAGGTCCGCGCGATCGCCATGGGGCCGGTGCCATAGCTCGTGAAGCGCATGTATTCGCCCGATGAGACTGCAGCCCGGGCCAGTCCGACCGGACAGGCATGATCGCGGATGAGTTGGACGCCCGCGGTGACGGTGTAAGCGCCGGTACTGCCGTTTTCGAACGAGGAATACACACAGACCACCCGACCGTTGGCCGCATTGGCCGCCAAACGCGCGGGCAAGGCCTCGGCATAAAACCGATGCCACAGCAACGGCACGCGTGCCGTCGCAGGCTGCCCTTCGATTGCATCGGAGGTCTGCAACGAAAGACCGCAGGCTGTGAAGCCCGAATAGCTGACGAGTTCGGGTTGCTGCATCGTGCGGTGCTGTGCCTTACGATCCGGCCGGCGGATCTGAACCGGCCATGATGCTCGATAAGGAGAGTCGGAGGAGACGCCAAAAAGCGAATGCTATCCTAGCACCAACCTCAAGCAAGCCGCCGGCCCATGGAACGCAAGCCCCCGCGCCGAACGCGCGAACGCATCCTCGACCTATCCCTGAAGCTCTTCAACGAGTTCGGCGAGCCCAACATCACGACCACCGTGATCTCGGAAGAGATGAACATCTCGCCGGGCAATCTGTACTACCACTTCCGCAACAAGGACGACATCGTCAATTCGATCTTCTCGCAGTTCGAGAAGGAGCTCGACAAGATGTTGGTCGCGCCCACCGGCGGGCGGCGCGCGAACATCGAAGACGCGTGGATGTTCCTGAACATGCTGTTCGAGCTGATCTGGCGCTACCGCTTTCTGTATCGCGATCTCAACGATCTGCTCTCGCGCAACCGCACGCTGGAAATCCACTTCAAGCGCATCCTCGAACACAAGTTCAAGATCGCGCGCCAGCTTTGCAAGGGGTTGAGCTACGCAGCCGAAATGACCGCGACGCCGGCCGAGATCGATGCGCTCGCGCACAACATGGTCGTGACCGCGACCTATTGGCTGTCGTACGAATACGTGCGCAATCCGCGCCAGTTCGGCGAGGAGGCAGTGATCAGTGCGGCCTTGTCGCGCGGCGCCTATCAGGTGCTGTCGCTGGTCGCCCCCTACCTCAAGGGCGACGCACGGCCGCTCTTTGAAAAACTCGCGCACGAATACCTGAGCCCCTGAGCCGTCACGACCAACGCCCGTCCGCCGTCACCCTGCCCATGAAGAGAGCGAATCACCATATCCGCAGCATTTGTGTGTTCTGTGGTGCTGCACGCGGCAACGATCCGGCGTATGCCGAGGCCCTGGCCGAACTCGCCCGCGGCATGGCGGCGCGGCAGATGACGCTCATCAATGGCGGCGGCGCGATCGGTCTGATGGGTGTTGCCGCCGACGCCATGCTGGAAGCGGGCGGACGCGCGATCGGCGTGATCCCGCGACGGCTCATGGACCGCGAGGTCGGGCACAAGTCGATGACCGAGTTGCATGTCGTCGGATCGATGCACGAACGCAAGGCCAAGATGAGCGAGTTGTCCGACGCCTTCGTCGCAGCCCCGGGCGGCATCGGCACCTTCGAAGAATTGTTCGAGGTCTTCACCTGGCGCCAGATCGGCTATCACGACAAGCCGGTGGCCTTGCTCAATACCGCCGGCTATTACGACCCGCTGATCTGCTTTCTCGACAGTTGCGTCACCGCGGGCCTGTTGCAGCCGGAAGTGCGTGCCAGCCTCGGCGTATTCGCCACGCCAGAAGCCTTGCTGGACTTCCTCGATGCGCTGCCGATGCCGAGCGTCGATTTCGCCGCGAACGCGCGGCAGACCTGAGTCGCGCTCAGGCGAACTCGATCACCACGCGGCGCGTCTTCGCGCTTTTCTTTTCGATCTTGGCAATGCGCATTGCGCCGATTTCGCGCGTGTTGGCCACGTGCGTGCCGCCGCAAGGTTGCAGATCGGTGCCTTCGATGTCGACCAGCCGCACGCGACCGAAACCGATCGGCGGTTGCACGCTCATGCTGCGCACGAGTTCGGGCCGGGCACGCATCTCGTCGTCGGTGATCCAGCGCAGCGTCACCGGCAGCGCTTGCGCGACGATGCGATCGAGCCCGGCCTGCACCGCTTCGCGATCGAGCGTGTCGGTCATGACGAAATCCAACCGCGCGCTCGCATCGCCGACCGAACATCCGTCGACCTGATGCGGGATCACCGCGCATAGCGCATGCGATGCGGTGTGAAACCGCATCAGGCGATACCTGCGTTCCCAATCGATTTCGGCGTCGACCACCTCGCCCACCGCAGGCAATGCGGCATCGGGCTCGCAGACATGCAATACGTCGTCGGGCGTCGCGCCCTCGGCCTTGGACTTGCGCGCATCGATGATGCGCAAGCGCGTGCCGTCGGCGCGCGTGATCCAGCCGGTATCGCCGGCCTGTCCGCCGCCCAAGGGATAGAACACCGTGCGATCCAACTCGATGCCGCCATCGTGCACCGCCGTGACGCGCGCTTGGCAAGTGCGCAAATACGCATCCTCGCGAAACAGTGCCTGCGTGCTCATGCGAGCTCGTCCGTTCCGGTCGACGAACCGCCGAGCGCCTCGTCGACGCTGCGCAGGATTTCGCTTTCGAGCATGCCCTTGAACGGCGCGAACATCATGCCGAGTTCGACCTTGATCGCGATCTGATCGGGCGTCACCGCCAGCGCGCCGTCCACGCCGGAACGCTGAAAGCGCAGTGTGTCGCCGTCCCATGCGCTCTCGAGGCCGTATTTGCGCGCCAGCGAATCGGCGGCTTCTTGCACCGCCGTCTTGGCAGCGTCGATGGACAGGGTGTGAGGACGTTCGATTGCGATCTGAGCCATGGGAAATTGAAGAAGAAATGGATGGGAAGCGACGTCAGCCTTGCACCGGCGTCGCGGGTTTGCGCCCCGCCAGGATGGCGAGGCAGTTGTCGATGGCGAGGTTGGCCATCGCCATGCGCGCCGCCTTGGACGCGCTGCCGATGTGCGGCGTGAGCACGACGTTGCGGCAGGCGAGCAAGGCCGGATGCAGCCTCGGTTCGTTCTCGTATACATCCAGGCCCGCGCCCGCAATGCGGCGCGCCTGGAGCGCCTCGGCCAAGGCGGCGTCGTCGATGATGCCGCCGCGCGCGATGTTGACCAGCGTCGCCGTCGGCTTCATCAGCGCCAGTTCGGTCGCACCAATGAAGTGATGGCTTTCTTGCGAATACGGCAGCACCAGCACGACATGATCGGCTTCGCGCAGCAGGCGGGCTTTGTCGACCCAGACCGCGCCGTGTTCTTCGACCACCCGCGAGCGATTGTGATAGATCACACGCATCGAAAAACCCGCCGCGCGTCGCGCGATCGCGCCGCCGATGCGCCCCATGCCGAAGATGCCCAGCGTCGAATGATGGACATCCTGGCCGAGCATCTGAT
>CAYUYC010000207.1:0-6135 GCA_964448945.1 uncultured Burkholderiaceae bacterium | reverse complement strand
GTATACCTGCGCGCCTTCGATCCGCTGCCGATCGACAGCTCGGGCTGGACGCGATTGTGGAAGGGCGCAGGCGTGGTCCTGCTGCTGCTCGGCGCGATCCAGATCGTCGGCGTCGCCACCGGCGGGCGCGATGTGCTCCAGCCTTTGCAGCAACTTGCGGTGCGCCCTGCCATCGGCGCCGCGGTCGCGGCAGAGGCCGCACCCAAGCAGGCCAATTGGATCAGGGTGGCCACCGTGGCCGAACTCGACACCGCGCTGCGCGGCGCGCAAGGCCGGCCGGCGATGCTCGACTTCTATGCCGATTGGTGCGTGAGCTGCAAAGAGATGGAACGCTTCACCTTCGCCGACGCGCAAGTCGCGCAACGCATGGAGCAGATGCTCCTGCTGCAGGCCGACGTCACCCAAAACACCGAGGACGACAAGGCGTTGCTCAAGCGCTTTTCCTTGTTCGGCCCGCCAGGAATCATCTTCTTCGACCGCAACGGCGCCGAAGTGGATGGCACGCGCGTCATCGGTTTTCAAGACGCGAGCACCTTCCTCGCCAGCATCGACCGGGCGCAATCGCCCGCCGCCCAAGCCCTGGCGCTCGACGTCGGCGCCCGCTGACGCGCGCGCTGCGCGCCTTCCCTCAGTTCACTTCGCAGGCCATCGGCACGTCGCCGTGGCGCAAGCTGCCGTCGGGCGCGACGAGCAGATAGCCCACGCCTTGCGCGCGCAAGAAATCCTCGCCCGCCGTCTGCTTGAGCATCGCAATCGTCGAGCATCCGCCCGCGGCGATCGCCATCGGCGCGATCACACTGGCCGATTGCCAATGGGCGACCGGCCATCCGGTGCGCGGATCGAGAATGTGGCAATAGCGCTTGCCCGCCAGATCGAAGTAGCGCTCGTAATCGCCGCTGGTCGTGAGTGCGCCGTGCAGGATCGCCACCGATGCGATGGTGCGCGACGGATCGCGCGGATGCCGGATCGCAAAGCGCCAGGGCGTGCCGTCGGGACACGGGCCGATCGCGCGCACATCGCCGCCCAGATCGACGAAGCCGCTTTGCACGCCACGGTCGGCCAGCAGGGTCGCGGCGCGATCGACCGCGTACTCCTTGCCGAAGCCGCCGAAGTCGATCTCCATGCCCGCGCGGGCCAGGCCGAAGCGGCGACCGTCCCAATGCGTATGTTCGAGACCGACCAATGCGCGCACCCGCTCGATTTGGTCGGGCGCCGGCATGCGCGCGGTCTTGAAATCCCAGACCCGGCGCAACACGCCCGAGGTGATGTCGAAGAGCCCATCGCTTTGCGCATACAACCGGCGGGCAAATTCGATCAGGCCCGCGGTTTCGTCGTCGACGTCGACCGATGCCTGCCCGGCCGCGGCATTGATGCGCGCGACGATGCTGTCGTCGCGATAGCGCGAGTACTTCGATTCGAGGCGACGGACTTCGTCGATGGCGCACTTGGCAAGCGCTTGCGCACTCGCCTCATCGCGCGCCGCGATGCGGATCTCGCACGGGCAAGCCATCGCCGAAAAATGTATGCCGAAGACGTCCATGCCTACCCCACGAGCACAGCGCCGGATTGTCCGCGATGGCGCTGACGCGCCGCAAGCTCAGGCCGCGTTCATGAAGCCCAGGTTGCGCGGATAGGCGCTCGACGCGAAATGCGGCAGATTGGGGAACAACAGATCGAGGTTGGTCTCGGTGATGCCGAACCATGAGCCCAGGGTCGCCGCGTACTGATCGACCGATGTCGTCGGCAGCAAAGTGCCCGAGCCGATCTCGTCGGGATTGTCGAACCCGGCCGGACTACCGCTGACGCCCACGGTCGGGTAGCGGCCGTAGAAGTCGCGCCCCTTGACCGCGCCGCCGAGGATGAAGTGATGTCCGCCCCAGCCATGGTCGGTGCCGTCGCCGTTGGTGGTGTAGGTGCGCCCGAAGTCCGATGCTGTGAACAGCGTGACCTTGTCGCGCATGGTGGTGCCGCCGGTGTCGCCGGGTATGCCGCCCAGCACGCCGTCGAAGTACGCAAGCGCATGCCCGATGCGCGCCATCAGATCGGCTTGCGCGCGGTTTTGTGCGTCGTGGGTATCGAAGCCGCCGACGCTCACGAAGAAGACCTGGCGCTTGATGCCCAGCGTATTGCGCGACGCGATCATGCGCGCGACGGTCTGCAATTGCGTCGCGATGCCGTTGGTGGCGGCGTTGCCGGTGACCGGATGGGTGTATTGCGTGGGCGCGGGTACCGCGGTCGCCTCGGGCGTCGCGAAGGCCGCGCTCAATGTGGCCTGCGAATCGATCGAGCGCTTGACCACCGTCGCGTAATCGCGCGCGAAGATCGAACTGGCCTGGGTGTCGGTGACGAGCCCGGTCAAGGTCGCCGCGGCGGTCGACGACCCGAACAGCGTGCCCGACAGGCCGTTCAGCTTCACCGCGCCGCTGCCGGTGACTTGGTACTGCACCACGCTTTCGCCCGACAGCCAGACCGCGTTGCCCGAGGTCGAGATCGCGGTGAACACGCTCGACGCGCCGTTCTGACTCATCCACAGATCGCCCATGCGCCCGCCCCAGCCGATGCGCGCACCTTCGGACGCACCGGCCTGCCAGGTGGATTGCTGATCGTTGTGCGAGAACAGGCTGGTGGGCAGCGCGACCGAGCGCGCCTTGTACTGCGCCTTGGACGTCGGCTCGATCAAGGTGCCCACGTTGGCCAGCACCGCCAATCGTCCGGTGCCGAACAAGGTCTGGACATCGCGCAGCAAGGGATGAACGGCAAAGGTGCGCACCGTGCTCGTCCCCGGTACGGTCTGCGCGGTGGCCGGCACGATCGGCAGCACGCCGCCCAGGCGTGCCGGGCTGGCCGCTGCGGCGGCGTTGTCGGGGGCCGTGCCGACGGCGCGCAATGCGATCGGATCGGTGCCTTGATCGCGCGTGGCGATGTAGCGCGCCCAGGACTCGGTGTCGGTGGGCAGCACCATGTTCGCGGCGTCGTTGCCGCCGAAGAAGAACAGGCACACCAGCGCCTTGTAATCGTTCACACCCGAGGTCTGCGCAGCGGCCGCGCCCATGGTGGCGAGGTTGACGCCGAACGGCAGCCCGATCGATCCGGCGGCTGAAAGCGAGGCGGCGCGCAGGAAGTCGCGGCGCGAATAACGGTGGTCGCTCATGGTTTCACCTGTTCATTTCTGCGCGAGATATTCGACCGACGCCATGGTCAGGAAGACCGCGAGCCAGACCCGGTTCTTCTTGGCCGCCTCGATCTGCGTCGGCGTGCCGGTGGGCGGAATGGCCACCGATGCGATCGCGTCGCGGATCTTGGTACGCATGGCGCCCGACATCTGGCCGTACATGAGCATCGTGTTGACGCGATCGACCAGCGCATCGGGATCGGCGGCCAAGGCCATCTCGGCGGCGTAGGCCGATTGCACATCGGCGCCGGAACCGCCGTCGGGCGTCGAGCCGATGCCCGAGGCCACCACCGTGCGCATGCGGTTGTGATAACCCGCGACCGAGACCTCGCTGACGATCTGCATTTCGGGCGCGGTCAGATTGACCGTGGCCGCAGCCGAGTTGGGCGGCACATAACCGGGGCGCCAGTAGTTGAAGACCGTGGGCGAGCGCAACGGCGTCTGCGCCAATTGCGAACCCGGATCGTCGAGATTGCCGATCAGATAGCGCCCCGATTGCGAGGTCGCGCCGAACGCGCGCATCCAGTTAGCCAGACGCACGACGGGTTCGCGCAGCTTGCCGAAGTACGGATCGCCGATCTTGGTGATGTCGCGGGCTTCCTCGTCCATCAGAATCGCCTTGATCACCGCGCGCATGTCGCCGCGCACACCGGCACCGTTGTCGTTGAAGGCCGCGGCGACGCGCCCGACATAGGCCGGCGTCGGATTGCTCGTCACCAATTGCTTGATGAGCCGCGTCGCGACGAAAGGACCGACATTGGGGTGATGGAAGATGTGGTCGAGCGCCTTCTTCAAATCGCCGTCCGCATCGGCAGTGCCCGACGCGGGGATGGTCAGGCCGAGAAAGGTCTTTTCCGACGTCGAGTGGAATTTGGCGTAGGACTGCATCGGCAGCACGTCGCGATCGGGCTGCGCGTTGCCACCGTAGAAGCGCGTATCGGTACGGTCGGCGAGCGTGGGCCCGGCGTAATAGCTGAACCCGGTGAACACCCGGGCCAGCCCGGCGATGTCGTCGTGGGTGTAGGTCTCGATGGGTTTGCCGGCGTTGGTCTTGATGCTGCCGTCGAGGTTGAGTTCGTACAGCCCGATCGAGAACAACTGCATGATCTCGCGCGCGAAGTTCTCGTCGGGCACGCGACCGGTGGCGGCGTTCTCCTTCTGGTTGCCCCGATGCGAGAGATACAGGCCCATCATCGGATGCAAGGACACGTCCTCGAGCAACTGGCGGTAGTTGCCGAAGGCGTTGCGCGCGAGCATGTCGTAGTAGGACGCGGCGCCACGGATATTGCTGTTGATCTTGTCGTCCTGCAGGGAGATCACGGTGATCTGCGACAGCGCAAAGGCCACGCGTTGCCGCAATTGATCGTCGCCCGATGCCGCCTGCTTCCACCAGGTCTGGAAGAAATCGTTTTGCGACAAGTTCCCCGGCGGCACCTGCGCCGCAAGCTCGGCCTTGCGCTGGTCGATGTAATCCTTGTGCAGCGATTGCGGCGCCGCGAATTGCCGATCGAACCAATGCGCATAGCCCAGGCGCGCCAATTCATCCATGCTCGCATCCGATGGACCAAACGTGGCCTGGGTCAGAAACCGCGCGGACTCGGCGCTGTTGGTCGGAGCGTCGTCGGGCGCGATCTCGTTCTTGCCGCCGCCGCATGCGCTCAGCACGAGCGCAGCCATCCCAGCCGCGATGGCGCGGGTCAGTTGAATTGCCACGATGAAGACTCCCGGAGATGCGCACGCGAGCGCGCGCGGGATGGGAAGGCGGTGAAACAGGCGGATGCCGCGCCTAGCGCGACGTGCAGACCAGCATCAATGCCGAATTGAAGGCCATGTGCAACAGGATCACGGGCCAGAGCCGGCCACAGCGCTCGTACACCGCGCCCAGCACCAAGGACGGCAGCACCATCACCGCGCTGGGCCAGGACCCGAAGTACACATGGACCGCGCCGAACGCCAACGAGGTGAGCACATTGGCCAGCGAGACGCCGAACAAGCCAATGTGCCGCGGCAGACGCGCCAGCATCAGGGTTTGCAGCCCGCCCCGAAACGCGGCTTCTTCGAGCACCGGCTTGATGAACAACATCGCGCCCAGCGCATAGGGCGTCAGACGTACCGGACATTCGCGGGGAACCAACAAGGCAACGAGCGATGCCGCGACCAGCGTCGCCGCAGCAGCCGCGATCCAGGCGCCCCAACTGATGCGCGTGCGCTCGTGAACGGCTACGGCTCTGGTTTCCATCGAACTCACATCCATGCTTTTGGTACCGGCGAACAGTCTGGGGCCGATGCTGCGCCGCGGACGAGGGAATTTCACACACTGGGACGAGCGACGCCGCGTGTTGTCGCGCGACGCTCATATCAAAGGCTGCCCCCATGCTCACCCTTGGCGGGCAAATGGACAATCCCTGAATCGTGCGACGCAGTGCGCCAGCGTGTTCGCGTCTGGACATCACACCCATATGTGCTATCGGTGTCGGAAGTGGGAACGGCGCGCAATCTCCATGAATTGGCGGCGTCCTTCAATCGGGGCATTCGTTCGATGCTTTCCTCCGCAAACCCCTAACGCTGACCGAGTTTTTCGACTATCCAGACCTTCGGCGCGTGAACTACGCCCGCTGCGCAATCCGCCGCAGCCGCCCCGATCTCAAGTTCACGGCCCGCCTGCCGCTATCGAATAGGACCACCGGCGCTAGGCCGGTTCGAGGAAAGTCATGGCTGGATTCAATGCAGTTCGATTTGGCGCAGGCATCGCACTCGTCTTGCTGGCGAGCGGATGCGACATGCTCGGCATCGAAACCCCGGCCAAGCAGCAAGCCGCCATGGAAGCCGACGGCAAGGCGGTCGGTTCGGCTTGCCGCCATGCGGGGCGCGCCATCGAGGATTGCTTCATGCTCAATCCGAAGGCGAACAAGGCAGCGGTGTTCGCGGGCTGGAAAGAGATGAACGACTACATGACCAAGAAC
>CAYUYC010000206.1:2545-6158 GCA_964448945.1 uncultured Burkholderiaceae bacterium | reverse complement strand
GCGCCGGCATCCAGCAGGTCAACACCGCAGTGAGTCAGCTCGACGAGATGACGCAGCAAAACGCCGCCTTGGTCGAGGAAAGCACCGCGGCCGCAACGAGCCTCAAGGATCAAGCCCAGCGCTTGAGCCAATCGGTGTCGATGTTCAAGCTCGAATCCGCTGCGGGATTGGTGCTTGCGACGGCGAGCGCATCGCCGGCGCCGCGGGTGAATGCACCGGTCAAGCCCGCAATGCAGCCCAAACATCGCGCCACGAACGTCGTGACCCGCAAGCCGACTTACAAGCCCGCCGCTTCGCCAACCGCCAAACCGGCGGCGCCGGCTGCGCCGGCCAAGGAACGCGTCGAGCCTTCGATGACGCCGGTCAAGGAACAGGAGGCTGCGGCCACGCCCGAACCCGCCGCCGACAAGAAGCCCACCGCCGACAAGACGCCCGTCGCCAAGGCAGCGTCGAGCGCGAGCGCGTCGCCAGCGCCCAAGCGTGCTGCGAGCAAGTCTGCCGCACCGGCGCCGACGCCGTCGTCGTCCGCTGCATCGTCGTCGCGCGCGACCGTGAACGACGACGAGTGGGAAGAGTTTTGATCGGGGTGTCTGACGTCGTTGAGGAGCGTGGGTCATGAAGCTGCGGTTTCTTCGAGCGCTCCAGATCAGCATCGGCTTGCCGATGGTGTTGCTGCTCGCGGCCGCATGCCTCGCCACATGGGCGTTGTGGTCGTATCAGCAGCAAACCAAGCACATGCTGGCGGTGGAGATTCCATTGGCTGCGGCGGTGGACGACATGTATGCGCAAGGTCTGCAGATGGGGCAGGCGCTGCGCAACATTGCGCTCGATCCGGCCAACCCCAAGGGGCACGACAACTTCGCCGCCGCTACCAAGGCCTATGAAGACTCCGCGACCAAGGCGCGCGGGCTTGCGCGTGATGCTGCGCACGTTGCGATCATCGATCAGGTGGCGCAACTGCGCGTGCGGCAGGCCGAAGTCCAGCAACGCGTGGCGGGACTGGTGAAGTCCGACGTACCGGCCGCGCTGGTGATCCTCGTCAAGGAAGAGACGGTAGTCTGGCGCGAGATGCGCTCGCGTCTGCTCGATCTGCGCAAGGCCTTGGCCAAGGAGGCTGAGGTCGCGCGCGAGGGCTTGATCGCGCGCGGCGCCAACGCCATGACGGCGGCGATTTCGATCGGTTTGCTGGCCTGTCTCATGAGCATCGTGATGCTCTCGTATCTGTCGCGCCGCGTGCATCGCGATCTCGGTGGCGAGCCCGCCGTCGCGGCGCAAGCCATGCATGCGATCGCATCGGGCGACTTGTCGACCCGCGTGCCGGTGACGGCGGGCGATCAGACCAGTCTCCTCGCAGCGGTCGAAGACATGGCGCGCGCGTTGCGCAATCTGGTCGGTCTCGTGCGCTCCGGTGTGGACGAAGTGCAGACCGCGTCCGCGTCGTTGGTGTCCGACAACGAAAGTCTGTCCGATCGAACCGAACAAGCTGCCAGCAGTCTCGAGCAGACCGCTGCAACGATGGAGCAGTTCGCGGCGTCGATACAAATCACCGACGAGCATGTGAGCGATGCGCGCGGCATGGCGCAGCAAGCGGCTGACGCTGCGAGTCGTGGCAGCGCCGTCTTTGAGCAATTCGTCGGTACGATGAGCGAGATCAGCGCGAGCAGCCGCCGCATCGCGGACATCATCGGCGTCATCGACGGTATTGCCTTCCAGACCAACATCCTCGCGCTCAATGCAGCAGTCGAGGCGGCCCGGGCCGGCGAACAAGGACGCGGATTCGCCGTCGTGGCGACCGAGGTGCGCGGACTCGCGCAACGCAGCGCGACCGCGGCGCGCGAGATCAAGACCCTGATCGAGGAATCGGTCGGCAAAGTCGACAGCGGAACCCGCCAGGTTGGCGAGGCCGAACGCTGGATGAAGGACATCGCGGGCATGGTGGCCTCGGTCAACGAGGTCATGGAACGCATCCGCGTGGCTTCGCGCGATCAGGCGCAAGGCATCCAGCAGGTCAACACGGCGGTGGTGCAACTCGATCAGATGACCCAGCACAACGCGCACATGGTCGAGCAAGGCGCGCGATCGGCTCAGAGCATGAAACAGCTTGCCGAGCGACTGGAACAGGCCGTGAGCG
Organism: uncultured Burkholderiaceae bacterium; assembly: GCA_964448945.1. Taxonomy (GTDB): domain Bacteria; phylum Pseudomonadota; class Gammaproteobacteria; order Burkholderiales; family Burkholderiaceae_E; genus CAXBRX01. Next base: position 4,027 of record CAYUYC010000206.1, on the reverse strand, counting down.
CATTTCGGCTTCGGGCCGATGCCATGCAAGGAGTAGCGGGTCATGGGCGCGTTTGAATCCTTCGATCGCGAACTCGCGTTCTCGGCCCAGGACTTCGAGCGCATACGCAAGCTGATCTATGCCAAGGCGGGCATTGCGCTCAGCCCGGCCAAGCAGCAGATGGCCTACAGCCGTCTGGCGCGCCGCGTGCGCGCCACCGGCACCGGCGACTTCACGACCTATCTCGATCGGCTCGAATCGCACGGCGGCGATGAATGGCAGGAATTCGTCAACGCGCTGACCACCAATCTCACGTCGTTCTTCCGCGAGCAGCATCACTTTCCGATGCTGGCCGAATTCGCGCGCGAGCATGCCAAGGGCAAGCCTTTGCATGTCTGGTGCGCGGCCGCGTCGACCGGCGAGGAGCCGTACTCGATCGCGATGACCCTCATCGACGCCGGACAACCCAACGCAAAGATCCTCGCCAGCGACATCGACACCAAGGTGCTGGCGACCGCGCAGCGCGGCGTGTATCGCGACGAGTCGATCAAGCAGATCGACCATCGCTATCTGCAGCGCTTCTTTCTCAAGGGCACGGGCGCCAACGCGGGCCATGCGCGGGTGCGCGCGGAGCTGCAACGCATGATCGAGTTCCGCCAGGTCAATCTGCTCGACGAGCATTGGCCGGTGCACGACACGTTCGACGTGATCTTCTGTCGCAACGTGATGATCTATTTCGACAAGCCGACCCAGTTGCGCATCCTCGGCAAGTTTGCACAAGTGCTGCGCCCGGGCGGGTGGTTGTTCGCCGGGCATTCCGAGAACTTCACCGACGCTCGCGCCGACTTCAAGTTGCGTGGCAAGACCGTCTACGAAAGATTGTGAGGACGGTGTGATCAACAAGGCAGCAGCAACCGTTCGGGCGACCGCGCCGCCCGCACCGCACCCCACGGGCGCGGGAACGGCCACCCACTTCTATTACGACACGTCCTTTGGCCATGACGCGGCCAAGATCCTGCCGGGCGAGTACTACGTCGCGAGCGACGAAATGGTGCTCGTCACGGTGCTGGGTTCATGCGTGTCGGCCTGCATCTGGGACCGCACCACGGGCATCGGCGGCATGAACCATTTCATGCTGCCCGAGACCGGCGAGGTCGACCTGTCGGGCGCGGCCGGCCGGTACGGCACCTACGCGATGGAATTGCTCATCAACGAGCTGATGAAGAAAGGCGCGCGCCGCGATGCGCTCGAAGCCAAGCTCTTCGGCGGCGGCAATGTGATGCGCAACTTCACCACGCTCAACGTGGGCGAGCGCAATGCGGCGTTTGCCGAAGACTTTCTCAAGACCGAGCGCATCCGCGTGACCGCAAAGGATCTGCTCGACATCTATCCGCGCAAGGTGGTGTTCTTCACGCATTCGGGACGCGCGCTGGTCAAGAAGCTCAAGGAAGACCGCGGCGAGAACATCGCGAAGATCGAGACGAAGTACAAGTCCACCCTGGC
>CAYUYC010000206.1:0-2535 GCA_964448945.1 uncultured Burkholderiaceae bacterium | reverse complement strand
CGCCAAGCCCGCGACCACGGGCGGCGACATCGAACTGTTCTGAGGCAAGCATGGCCAAGATCACTGTCGTCGTTGTCGATGATTCGGCGCTCATCCGAGCATTGCTGACCGAGATCATCAATGCCCAGCCCGACATGACCGTGGTGGGCGTCGCGGCCGATCCGTACCAGGCGCGCGAGATCATCCGCAATACCAACCCGGATGTGGTGACCCTCGACGTCGAAATGCCGCGCATGGACGGACTCGACTTTCTCGAGAAGATCATGCGGCTGCGGCCGATGCCGGTGGTGATGGTGTCGACGCTGACCGAGCGCGGTGCCGACGTGACGCTGCGCGCGCTCGAACTCGGCGCCATCGACTACGTGGCCAAGCCCAAGATCGGTCTGTCGCAAGGCATGCGCGAACTCGGGCAGGAGATCTGCGACAAGATCCGTGTGGCGGCCAAGGCCAAGGTCTTCCGCCGCGCCGCACCGACCGCGCCGGTCTACAGCCCGACGCTGACCACCCCGATTTCGGGCTTGGCGTTCAAGCCGCCGCCACCCAAGCATTTCTCGCGGCACAGCACGGAAAAACTCATCGTCATCGGCGCCTCCACCGGCGGCACCGAGGCGATCCGCGAAGTGCTGACTGCATTTCCGGCCGATTGCCCGGCCGTGGTCATCACCCAGCACATGCCGCCGGGGTTCACCACCAGCTTTGCCAAGCGCCTGGACAGCCTGTGCCGCATCCGCGTGTCCGAAGCCCAGGACGGCGAGCGCATCCTGCCCGGTCATGCCTATATCGCGCCGGGCGGCAAGCAGTTCTCGGTCGCGCGCAGCGGCGCCAACTACGTGGTCGAGGTGACCGACGGCGAACCCGTCAATCGCCACAAGCCCTCGGTCGAGGTGCTGTTCAAATCGGTGGCGCGCAATGTCGGCCCCAATGCCATCGGCATCATGCTGACCGGCATGGGCAAGGACGGAGCGACGGCGATGCTCGAGATGAAGCAAGCCGGCGCATTCAACATCGCCCAGGACGAATCGAGCTGCATCGTCTTCGGCATGCCCAAGGAAGCCATCGCGGTCGGCGCGGTCGATGAAGTCATGCCGGTGCAGCGCATCGGCAGCTTCGTCATCGATCGTTTGCGTGCCGCCGGGCCGATGCTTTCGCGCGTGTGAGCGCGCGGCGCCTGCGCGACCGCGGCTTCAACCCACCCGGCGCTTGCGCGTCTTGCGCGGCAGGCCGCTGGTGCGCGCCTGACGCAAGGTGGCCGCCAGGTCCATCACCGACGCCGCATAGAAGAAGGTGCGGTTGTACTGGGTGATCGCAAAGAAATTCTCGGTCGCGCAGCGGTATTCGGTCGGCGCGTCCGGGGTTTCGAGATCGACCAGACCAAAATGCACCGGCGGCGGTGCCGCTGCGTCGGCCATGCCGAGCGGCGCGGCCACCGCATCGTCGGTGCCGGCTGTGCGCACGAGGGTGGGGCTCGACGCGCAACCAATGCCGGCGGATTCGAACTCCGCCGCGCTGTAGCGCGCGGTCAGATCGTGCGCGATGTAGCCCGCAAATCCGTCGTTGGGCACGCGCGCGGGCAAGGCCACCGGCACGTCGCGCCGCCAGCCGTGCTGGGCCAGAAAATTGGCGATGCTGCCAATCGCGTCGACCGGGTCGTCGTGCAGATCGATGCGGCCGTCTTCGTCGAAATCGACGGCAAAGCGCCGGATGCTTTCGGGCATGAATTGCGGCACCCCGATCGCGCCGGCATAACTGCCGCGCACGGCGTAGGGATCGATGTCGCGTTCCCAGGTGAGTGCGATGAATTGCGCGAGCTGCTCGCGGAAGTAGGCCGAGCGATCGCGCGGCGCATCCGCCGGCCAATCGAAGCCCAGGGTGGCGAGCGCATCGACGACGCGGAAATTGCCCTGCACCCGGCCATAGACTGTTTCGACGCCGGCAATCGCGACGATGATCTCTTGCGGCACGCCCCAACGCGCGCTGGCGCGATCGAGCGCATCGGCGTGGGTGTTCCAGAAATTCACGCCGCCCGAGACGCGCAACGGATCGAGAAACCGCGCGCGATAACCCGTCCAGGTGCGCGGCCGCGACGGTGCGGGCGGCGGCGCGATCAGACGTTTGACCTCGGGTACCAGCCGCGCTTGCGCGACCACCTCCTCGATGCGTTCGCGCGGCACCACCAATCGATTGGCGGTCTGATCGATCCAGGCGCGCACCTCGGCGCGCGCGAGCCAACCGCTATGCTCGGCCGGGTCGATGATGTCGTCGTCGGCGTCGACCGGTGCTGCCACGGAGATGGCGTCGACGGGCGGCGTGGGCGGCTGGCTGACCGCGGCCGCGGGCGCTCTGGTTCACGGGCTGATCGCGCCGAAGGTTTTCCAGACGCCCGGCGAGCCGGCGGTGACGCAGACCCAGCCCCAGTTGCCGCCCGCCGCCGGGACGGTATTGAGCACCGTGTCGCCGACTTCGTATCGTCCACTGGGCGGGCCGCCCGCCTGGCCGGGATAGCTCGTGCCGTAGGCGATGAGCTTGTGCCCAACC
>CAYUYC010000205.1:0-6237 GCA_964448945.1 uncultured Burkholderiaceae bacterium | reverse complement strand
CTCGATGGCGACGGCGAAGGCGGATTGGTCTTGCTGGTCGTCCTGGCGGTCGCGGCCTTGCTCGCGAGCGCGGTGCTGGTGGTGCTTTGGATCGGGCCGGGCATGCTGGTCGAAGCCGGGCTCGCGTCCTTCGTCACCACCGGGCTTGCGCGGCGTTCGATCTTCGACGACGACAGCGCCTGGCTGGGCGTGGTGTTGCGCAAGACCTGGTGGATCGCGGCGTTGATCCTGGTCGGCGCGATCTGGGCCGGTACCGTCATCGAGCGTCATGCGCCCGGCGTGCGCACCGCGGGCGAAGCGGTCCGCTGGGCGCTCGACCACCCGGCACAGCCCTGAGCCTTTCCGCTGCGACTGCAGGCGCGGCCCCACGGGCCGAGCCCGTACAATCGCGGCTTCCTTCGAAGACGAGAATCCCATGAGCCTCAAATGCGGCATCGTCGGCCTGCCCAATGTCGGCAAGTCGACCCTGTTCAACGCCCTGACCAAGGCCGGCATCGCCGCCGAGAACTATCCGTTCTGCACCATCGAGCCGAACGTCGGCATCGTCGAAGTGCCCGATCCGCGCCTCGCCGCGTTGTCGGCCATCGTCAAGCCCGAGCGCATCCAATCGGCCGTGGTCGAATTCGTCGACATCGCGGGCCTGGTGGCCGGTGCGAGCAAGGGCGAAGGCCTGGGCAATCAATTCCTCGCCCACATCCGCGAGACCGACGCCATCGTCAATGTGGTGCGCTGCTTCGACGATACCGACGTGATCCATGTGGCCGGCCGCGTCGACCCGGTGTCGGACATCGAAGTCATCGAGACCGAGCTGTGCCTGGCCGACATGGCCACCGTCGAAAAAGCGCACCAGCGCTACGCCAAGGTCGCCAAGGCCGGCCAGGACAAGGAAGCCGCGCGCCTGGTGCCGGTGCTGGAAAAATGTCTGGCCGCGCTCAATGAAGGCAAGCCGATCCGCGCCCTCGATCTGTACGACGAAGAAAAGGCGCTGATCCAGCCCTTGTGCCTGATCACCGCCAAGCCCGCGATGTATGTGGGCAACGTCGACGAACACGGCTTCGAAAACAACGCCTACCTCGATCGCCTGCGCGAATACGCGGGCAAGCATGGCGCACCGGTGGTGGCGATCTGCGCCAAGCTCGAAAGCGAGATCGCCGATCTCGACGAAGAAGAAAAGCAGATCTTCCTCGCCGACATGGGCATGGAAGAGCCGGGCCTCAACCGCCTGATCCGTTCCGGCTACACCCTCCTGGGGCTGCAAACCTACTTCACCGCCGGTGTGAAGGAAGTGCGCGCCTGGACCATCCATGTGGGCGACACCGCGCCGCAAGCCGCGGGCGTGATCCATACCGATTTCGAGAAGGGCTTCATCCGCGCCGAAGTCATCGCCTACGACGACTTCATCGCCAACAAGGGCGAAGCCGGCGCGAAGGAAAAAGGCAAGATGCGGCTCGAAGGCAAGGAGTACGTGGTGCGCGACGGGGACGTCATGCACTTCCGCTTCAACGTCTGAGCACGGACGGCCATCTCGGCCGGCATCAAGAGGCTTTGCGCGCGCGGGGCCGGCAGTCCGTGCCCGCCGCGCAGCAAGGCCACACCGCACGGCTTGCCGGCGTCAGTTGGTAGCAGCGCCCGCGCTCATCGACGATCTCGAGCGTCTTGCCGCCCGAGATGCGGCGCAGGCTGCGGATGTGGACATCCTGGACGTCCTCTTCCAACGCGGGGTCGTACTCGGTCACATAGATGCGCCGCAGCCAGAGTTCGGCGCCGGTGTGCGTATCGATCGCGGCGACATAACCCCCTTCTTGCGGCAAGCCGCGCGCCCGCGTGGCCTGTGCCGCTTCGTATCGGACATCGCCCACCGTCACTGGGGCCACTGCTGCCGGTGCCACCCGTTTGGCCGCCGGTGGCGCAGCGCGGCTCGCCAGTGGGCTCGCGGCCAGCAACGCGCACAGGCAAAGCCGGGCGATGCTCGAAAACAAAGGGAATGTGGGCATGGGTTCAGCCTTGGGTCACGGTGCGGGTGATGGGGTCGACCACGAAGCGGCGGCCTTGTTCGTCGATGACGACGAGTGTGCCGCGCGGGCCGATCTTCAATTGTTCGATGAACAGATCCTGCACATCGTCTTCGAGCGCGGGACGGTAGTCGATCGCGTACACGCGCAACAGCCAGCGCGCAGCGCCGGTTTCGCGATCGAAGGCTTCGAGGTAGCCGCCGTTCTGTTCGAGGCCGCGCTCCTTGCCCCAATGCACGACCTCGATGCGCAGCGCGCCCAGCGTCACCGGTGCGACTTGCGGCGGGGCGACGCGCTTCGGGGCGGGGCGACGGGCAATTGGCTGGGACATGGCGCTGGAGTCTGTCGGCGCCGTGGGGCGCATCGGTGGTGGTTGTGTACCGATTATCGCAACGATCGCCGCGACGCCGAGGGCTAGCCGATGCGCCTCCCGCAATCCGCGAGCTTGCGCTGCATGGCCGGGCTCAATTGCTTGACGAGTTCGGCGTTGTAGGCGCGCGAGCGCGTATCGGCCAATGACGCCGGCGTCGCGCCGAAGATGCGTGCCGCGCCGACCGCGTACGCGCGCGAGCGCGCCGCGGGCGAGCCCTCGGCCACCGCCGGGTCCACATTGGTGACAAGGATGGACAGCGTGCGGTCTTGGTTCAGGCGCAGCTCGAAGGTGCGCAATTGCTGCGGAAAGTCGCGCAAGGACGCGGTCTCGACTTCCCAGAAACTGCGTTCGGGCTGGTCCTTCGGATCGGCCGCGTTGAAGGGCTGTGCCGTCACGGTGTTCTGGTGCCGATGGCCGGCGATCCAGAGCACGAGGTTCGGGTAGTCGTGCAGCCTGGCCAGCAAGGCGTCTTCGGCGGCCTTGTCGTAGAACGCGTGGGCCGGCGTAGCGTCGTACAGATTCGCCTGCGGCTTGATCGGGATGTGCGCGGCGATGATCATCAACTGGTCGTCGTCCTGCCCGCGCTGGAGTTCGCCGAGCAACCAATCGAGGCGGGCCTGATCCAGATTGCCGGTCCCGTAATAGGCCATCTTGTGGAGCGCATCGTTCTTCTTCGCGGTGTTGTCGAGAACGATGACGCGCAAGGGCAGATCGGCGCGCGGCGCGAAGGTGTAGCAGGCGAAATCGCGGTCGAGATTGGCTTGCGTGAAGCCATGGCCGACCGGCATCGAGCTGGTGTCGAAGAAGGCCTTCATGAAAGCGCGGCTCGAGGTCTCGTCGGGCGTGGCGAGCGCGCGCCGGTCGGCATCGGGCACCACGGTCGGCGGCTGGGCGAAATCGGCTGCGCGGCCGGCGCCGATCACCCGGCCTTCGGCGCTCGTGCCGTCGACCACGCCCATGTAATAGCCGGTCTGGTTCACGCTCCAGCCCGGGCTCAGTGCCTGTTTGACCGTGGGCAGGTCGATGTCGAGGATGGCGCTGCCGGTATGCGCGGCCATCGTCTTCGGGGTCTCGTACAGGATGCCCATCCAGAACTGATCATGGTTGCCGATCGCGGTGTACCAGGGGATGGATTTGTCGAGGCCGGCGGCCTGGAACGGGCGTTGATGATCGACGCTGTCCGCGCCCGCATGCGCGCCCGAACTCGGCACGATGGCCTTGCCGTCGAGCACATCGATGAACCAGCGCAATTCGTTGAACTGGCCGTTGTTGATGGTGTCGCCCAGCGAGATGCCGAAATCGAAGGGCGTGCGCCGATGCAAGGCATTGACGGTCTGCACCGCAGCGTCGAGCACCTGGGTCGAGGCGATCACTTGCGGCGCCCAGGCGCCGGCGGTCAACCAGGCCGAGCTCGGCCCGAATTGCGCGCTCCAGCCCGGGTAGATCGCTTGCGCGGGCGATTCCTTGTCGGTGATGTGGATGTCGGTGATCGCGAAGAACGACAAGAGGTGCGCCGTGTTGGGTGCACCTCGGTAGTCGGGCGCGAGCTCGGCACGCAGTTCATGCGTGCGCGAGTTCCCGGCCGCATCGAGATAACGCGTGCCGGGACCGTTCGACCAACGGCTGTAGCCGTAGCGGTCGTACAGCGCGATCTCGGCCGGGTGGATCGCCGGCGTCGATGCAGGGACCGCGACCGGCACGATCTGCCGTTGCGCGGTGGTCAGGACTTCGTCGGCGATCTTCCATGTGCGCAATGGCAGCAAGGCGGTGGCCGAGGCCGTGGCGGCGTGGGCGGGTGTCGAGCGGGTGAAGGCGAGCGCAATCCCGGCACCGATGAGGCTGCGACGTATCGGATTCATCGTCAGAACCTCATCTGGGCATTGAGGCCGAAGGTGCGCGGCGCACCGCGGTAGAGGTTGGCCGTGGTGGCCGACACGCCGCCGAAGCCCGTGAAGTAAGCACGGTCGGTGAAGTTGCGCACCCAGGCCGCCAAGGACCAGCGCTTGCCGAAGCGCAGCTCCAGACGCGCGTCGCCGAGGAAGTAATTGCCGATCGATTGATAGTTGTCGAGTTCGCCGTAGTACTTGCCGATCCAGCGCCCGCCGATCGTGGACACCAGCACCGTATCGCCGCCGAGCGCCTGGGTATGGCGCGCACTGAGGTTGGCGGTCAGCTTGGGCGAGTTGGGCAATTGATTGCCGATGCGGCGTTCGCTCTCTGCGGGATCATCCGAGGCCGCGTCGGTGATGCGGGTGTTGAGCGCCGACAGGCCGAGTTGAAGATCCAGATTGCGCAGCGGACGCGCGAGCAGATTCAGCTCGGCGCCGAGGATGTGCGAGCGGCCGACGTTGGTGCGCACATTGGTCGGCGTGGTGGCGATGATGCGCGTCGAGTTCGCCTGCATGTCCTTGTAGTCGTAATAGAAGACCGAGGCATCGACCTGCACCGGTCCGTTGGGCAGGTACTTCAGTCCGGCTTCATACGAGACGACGGTTTCGGATTTGAACGGCGCCGCTTCTTCTTTGGCGGTGATCGTCGAACCGTCGAAGCCGCCCGCTTTGAAGCCTTGACCGATGGCGCCGTACAGCGTGGTGTTGTCGTCCGGCCGGAAGGTCAGCGTGGCTTTGCCGGTCACCTTGTCGTCCTGAAACGATTGATCGAAATACACCGGCAGCGTAGGAAAGGCGCGCGGGCCCAGCGAGGTTCCGTACGGGTTCAGATCGATGGTGCTGCCCGCGAAGCTGCTGCGCTCGCTGGTGTAGCGCAGGCCTACACCGGCCGACCAGCGCTCGGCGAAGCGGTTGGTCAGGTCGCCGAACACCGCCCAGCTGTTGCGGGTCTGGCGGTAGTCGGTTGCGAACAAGGTGCGCAGATAGTCCGACGAATCGAGCGTGCTGCGCAGGTCCACCTTGTCTTCGTAGTAGATGCTGCCGAGGACCCAATCGGTGCGGCTGGCTTCGCCGTCGTTGTTGCGCACCCGCGCTTCGAGCGAACGCTGTTCGACACGATCGCCATACGCGATGTCGAAGGTGCGGATCGGCGTGCCGTCGTTCCACATGAATTGCTGCGCGATGTGCTCGTAGCCGCCGATGATGGTCAGCAGCAGATCGCTGGGCAGCTCATGGTCGACGGTCAACGACATGCCGTTGCTGTTCTTGGCCACATCAGGGACCACGTTCGACGAGAAGGTGTAAGGCGCATCGGCCGCGTACTTCGAGGTCGCGATCACGCGTTCGGATTGCGATGCGCCGCCGCTCTCATGAAAGCCATGCACGCTCAGCACCAGACCGGTATCGGCACGCGGGTTGAATGTGACGATGGCGCGCGCGCCCGAGAAATCGGTGCCGGTCGCCTCGTCGTCGGACATGGCCCCGCCATTGGGCGGTATCACCCCCACCTTGGGCGTGATGCCGGCGAAAGCGCCCGCGCCGGTGTTGGTCAGATAGCCATCGGTGCGGTCGTACACCCCCGCGATGCGCACGCCCCATTGTTCGTCGATGGGGCCGCCCGCGGCCAGCTCGGTACGCACGCTGCCGTAGTTGCCGACATCGATGGACGCGCGGCCCTCGAACTTGTCGCCGGGCTTGCGCGAGATCACATTGATCGCACCGGCGGTGGTATTGCGGCCATACAGAGTGCCTTGCGGTCCTTTGAGCACCTCGATGCGTTCGACGTCGAACAACTGCCCGCCGATCAAGGCCGACGAGCCCATGTAGACGCCGTCGAAATGCACGGCGGCCGAGGGGTTGCCGTTGGCACGAAAGTCGTCGTTGCCGATGCCGCGGATGGTGAAGGTCTGCGAGGTGCGCCCGCCGGTTGCCTGGCTGGCCGCGATCACGCCCGGGGTCGATT
>CAYUYC010000204.1:0-6242 GCA_964448945.1 uncultured Burkholderiaceae bacterium | reverse complement strand
CCCGGCGCGAGCGAGGTCTTGATGTGCGGCTTGACCTTGAGCCCGTATTCGACCGCCTTCTTGGCGAGCAGGCCGGCGGCGAGCAACACGCCCGGGTTGCTGGTGTTGGTGCACGAGGTGATCGCCGCGATCAGCACATCGCCGTTGCGCAAGGGGATGTCGCTCGCGGTCACATAGGCGCGGTCGAGTTTGTCGGCTGCTTGATTGAAGCCGTTCTCGGCGATCGGCTTGCTGAACAATTCGGCGAACTTCTTCGACAGATGGGTGATCTCGATGCGGTCCTGCGGCCGCTTGGGGCCGGCCAGCGACGGGGCGACCGTGCCGAGGTCGAGCTTGACCACCTTGGTGTAATCGATCTCGCCCGCCTTGGGTACGCCGAACAACTTCTGCGCTTTGAAATAGGCTTCGAAGAGTTCGATTTCCTTCTTGGTCCGGCCGGTGCCCTTGAAATAATCGATGGTCTTGCCGTCGACCGGAAAGAAGCCCATGGTCGCGCCGTATTCGGGCGCCATGTTGGCGATGGTCGCGCGGTCGGGCACGGCCAGCGACTTGGTGCCTTCACCGAAGAATTCGACGAATTTGCCGACCACTTTTTCCTTGCGCAGGATTTCGGTCACCGTGAGCACCAGATCGGTCGCGGTCACGCCTTCGCGCAGCCGGCCGGTCAGCTCGAAGCCGACCACATCGGGCGTCAGGAAATACACCGGCTGGCCGAGCATGCCGGCCTCGGCCTCGATGCCGCCCACGCCCCAGCCGACCACGCCGATGCCGTTGATCATCGTGGTGTGCGAATCGGTGCCCACCAGCGTGTCGGGGTAGACCACGCCGTCTTTCTTGTGCACGCCGCGCGCCAGGTATTCGAGGTTGACCTGGTGCACGATGCCGAAGCCCGGCGGCACCACGCCGAAGGTGTCGAAGGCCTGCATGCCCCATTTCATGAATTCGTAGCGCTCGCGGTTGCGCTGGAATTCGAGCTTCATGTTGAGGTCGAGCGCGTCCTTGCTGCCGTAATGGTCGATCATGACCGAGTGGTCGACGACCAGATCGACGGGCACCAGGGGTTCGATGGTCTTGGCGTTCTTGCCGAGCTTGTCGGCCACGGTGCGCATCGCGGCGAGGTCGGCCAGCAGCGGCACCCCGGTGAAGTCCTGCAGCACCACGCGCGCGACCACGAACGGGACTTCATCGACGCGCTCGGCCTTGGGTTTCCATTGCGCGAGCTGCTTCACATGCTCGGACGTGACCTTCTTGCCGTCGCAATTGCGCAGCACCGATTCGAGCACGATGCGGATCGAGACCGGCAGGCGGGCGACATCGATACCCAGGTGTTTGCCCAGGTCGGGCAGCGAGAAGTACTGCGCCGATTTGCCGGACTCGGTCTCAAGCGTCTTGAGCGTACCGGCGTAGGGGTGAGCTGACGAGGAGGGCGAATCGGAACGGGCCATGGCAGGGTTCTCCGCGAAGATCGGTAGGGCGATGCGAAAGCATGCCACCAATCCCCGGCCGGCGTGACCCTTGCCACGGCCCGATGTGCGGTCTCCTGCACGCGGCGACGCCGCGTCACGGCGGCGTCACATCGCGCAGGGCGAAACTCAGAAGTAGAAGGTGCCGGCCACGCCGAAATGGTTGCCGCTGACGGAGGTGTCGGCGCCCTTGACGGTGTAGTCCTCCTTCACCCCGCGCACCTTGACGGCGAAGTTCGGGCTGAAGAAATACTCGCCTTCGATCACGATGCCGGTGGTGTTGTCGAACTCGACATCCACGCCGCTGACCACGCCGCTGCTGGTGATCTTCGGGCTGTTGACGAAGCGTACGCCGCCGCCGAGGCGGAACTGATCGTTGACGTGGTAATAGCCCAGGACCTCGACCGGATAGCGGCGGAACTTGAGGCTGCCGTTGTCGGCGCTGGTGTCGTCGACGTGGTAGCCGGCGTTGATCTGCATCGAGACGTCGGTACCCATGCGGTAATCGAGTCCGGCATAGACCATCACCAGACCGCCCGAGCGGATGTCCTTGGTGTCGCCGTTGGTGTAGGTGACGGTGGCGAGCTTTTCGCCGCCGCCGGTCAGGCCGGCCCCGACCAGAAATTGGATCGGCCGGTTCGCATCGGCGGCCTGGGCAGTCATGGTGGCACCAAGCGCCAGAACGGCGCATGCCAACGTCTTCTTCATCATGTCGTTGTCCTTGATCTAGGGATCCTGCCAATCGATGGCTGCACGATTGTCGAGGAGCGACCATTGGCAACACATGTCAAAGATCACGCGCCGGCCATGCGCTGCGCCAAGGTGCTATGCCTTGTCGTTCCAGCACCACGAGGCGCCTTGCTCAGCGCGGGAATTCGCTTTCACGCACGATCTTGCGCTGCAGTTGGATGAGGCCGTAAAGCAGCGCTTCGGCCGTGGGCGGGCAGCCCGGCACATAGACATCGACCGGCACGATGCGATCGCAGCCGCGCACCACCGAGTAGCTGTAGTGGTAATACCCGCCGCCGTTGGCGCACGAACCCATCGAGAGCACATAGCGCGGTTCGGCCATCTGGTCGTAGACCTTGCGCATCGCGGGCGCCATCTTGTTGGTCAGAGTACCGGCGACGATCATGAGGTCGGCCTGGCGCGGACTCGCGCGCGGCATGAAGCCGAAGCGGTCCATGTCGTAGCGTGCGGCGGCCGCGTGCATCATCTCGACGGCGCAGCAGGCCAGACCGAAGGACAGATACCACATCGAACTGGTGCGTACCGCGCCGACCGCGGTGGCCAAGGTGGTGACGACGAAACCATCGTGCTCGAAGTTGGGAGGGGCCTTGTTCATGACGGGCACTATGCGCCGCCTGCTGCGGGCAAGGCTTGTATTTTTGCGACGCCGGAGACGAGCTAAAGGCGGTACACCCAAAAGCTCTCGTCGTCGCTCTTGATCCCGTCGAGCAATCGTCGGGGAGGCTCGCCCGACATCGCGGCGATGTCGCGGCTCAGATGCGATTGATCGGTGTAGCCATGTTCGGCGGCCAGCGCGGCGAGTTTGGGCTGTCCGGCATCGCGCGCGGCGCGAAAGGCGTCCTCGGCGCGATGCAGCTTGCGTACCGTGCGCGGCGGCACGCCGTAACTGCGCTCCATGCGGCGCTCGAGCGCGCGTGCGCTCAGGTGCATCCATAGCGCGGCGGCACGCACGCCGATGCGCGCCAGCAATTGCCCGGCATCGAGCAGCCGTCCGTCGAAGCGCGCGCTGGCAGCAGCCCACAACGGGGTCAGAAAGGATTCGACGATCGCGATGCGCTGCGCTGCATCGGGGTGGGCAGCGAATTGCTCCGCCAGATCGCCCAATGCATGGCCGAAGTGCGCCGGATCGGCCGCGGGCTGATCGCGCAAGGATTCCGGGCTGGTCCCGCTCAAGGCGTGGAACGCCGGGGCATGAAAGGCGATGGTGATGGAGTCGACCGGCGACAGCTCCAGCCCATACAGCGGCCGCGTGAGCGGGCCGTTGACGAACACCGCGGGCGTCGGCCGCAATTGCGGATGCGCGGGCGTCAGTGCGGCGCCGGCAAGGTCGACATCGACCGGCAGCCAGACCGCGCGGCCACGCAGTACGAAGGTGAGTCCGCACAAGGTCATCGCCGGGTATCGGCTCAAGCGCCAGCCGCAGGCGGGCATGGGCTGATCGAAGGTGGATCGGACCACGTAGGCGCGGACCAGATCGGCCAGCGCGTGCGATGGGGCGAACAAGGTGGCGGACATGCGCGACATGCTACGCGCTCGCATGCGGTATCGTGCCGCGCATGAATGCGACCACCTTCTTCTGGCACGACTACGAGACCTTCGGCATTTCGCCGCGCCGCGACCGCCCCGCGCAATTCGCGGGTATCCGCACCGATGCACAGCTCAACGAGATCGGCGATCCGGTCATGCTGTATTGCCAGCCGGCGCCGGATTACCTGCCCAACCCCGAGGCCTGTTTGCTGACCGGCATCCTGCCGCAGACTTGCCTGGAGCGCGGCGTGCCGGAACACGCGTTCGCCGCCGCGATCGAGCGCGAGCTGGCGGCGCCCGGTACGACCGGCGTGGGCTACAACAGCATTCGCTTCGACGATGAGGTCACGCGTTTTCTGTTCTGGCGCAATCTGATCGATCCGTATGCGCGCGAATGGCAAAACGAATGCGGGCGCTGGGATCTGCTCGATGTGGTGCGGTGTACCTATGCGCTGCGTCCCGAGGGCATCGTCTGGCCGCACAACGATGAAGGCCGGGTCTCGTTCAAGCTCGAGCTGTTGAGCGCGGCCAACGGGCTGGCGCACGAGGCGGCGCACGATGCGCTGTCGGACGTCCGCGCGACGATCGCGCTGGCGCGGTTGATCCGCGAACGCCAGCCGCGCCTGTTCGATTTTTGCCTCAAGCTGCGCAAGAAGGATGCGGTGATCGCCGAGATCGGCGTGGGCAAGCCGTTCCTGCACATCTCGGGGCGCTACCCGGCCGAGCGCGGCTGCATCGCGGTGGTCTGGCCCTTGGCCCAGCACCCGACCAATCGCAACGAACTGATCGTCTGGGATCTGGCCCACGATCCGTCGGTCCTGTTCGGGATGACGCCTGCCGCGATTCGCGAGCGCTTGTTCGTGCGCGCGGACGATCTGCCCGAAGGCAGCGATCGACTGCCGATCAAGACCGTGCACATCAACAAGAGTCCGATCGTCATCGGCAACCTCAAGACGCTGACGCCTGCCATGGCGGCGCGCTGGCAGCTCGACGTCGATCAGGCGCTCAAGTACGCGCAATCGCTCGCGTCGCGACCGGCCACCACGCCGCAACTGTGGGCCGAGGTCTATGCCCGTGAAGCCCAGCCGCCGGCCGACGTCGATGAAGACCTGTACGGCGGTTTTCTCGGGCATGCCGATCGCCGTGTGCTGGCGCGCTTGCGTGCGCTCGCGCCCGAGGCGTTGGCCGCCGAGCAGCCGCGGTTCGAGGACAGCCGGCTCGAGGAATTGTTGTGGCGTTATCGCGCGCGCAATTTTCCCGCGACGCTTTCCGACGACGAGCGTGCGCGCTGGTTGGCCCATTGCGCCGAGCGCTTGCACGATGGTGCCGGCGGGGCGCAAACGCTCGCGGCGTTCTTCGAGCGCATCGACGTGTTGAGCGAAACCGCCGACGAACACGGGCAGGACATCCTCGGCGCCTTGTACGACTACGCCGAACAGATTGCGCCCGAGCCGGCCTGAGCCGCGCGCAGTCGCACCATTTCCGTGGCTGTCGCACGCAGTCCGCACGGCTACAACGTTGCCGACGCAGATTGATCTGGGTCAGTGGCGCAACGCAGCATTGCCATGAGAATCGCGCGCCATAACGGCCGGAACCAACAAGAAGAATGCCGGCGCGGGTTTCATCACCTCCAGAGGAGACAAGCAATGCAGCAAACCCCCACGGAAACCAAGATCGTCATGTCCGACCCGACCGCGCTCGGCGTGTTCGGTCTGGCGATGGTGACTTTCGTCGCCGCATCGGCCAAATTGGGCTGGACCACCGGTGTCACCTACATCATTCCCTGGGCCTTGTGCCTGGGCTCGGCCGCACAGATCTGGGCCTCCACCGTCGACTTCAAGAAGAACAACTACTTCGGCGCCATCGTGCTGGGCGCCTACGGCCTGTTCTGGGTCGCCGTGGCGATGCATTGGGCCACGAGCCTGGGCTGGTTCGGCGCCGTCGGCGACAAGGCCGATCCGCGTCAACTGGCCTTCGCCTGCTTCGGCTACACCATCTTCTCGTTGTTCATCACGGTTGCGGCGTTCGAAGCCAACAAGGTGTTCGCCGCGATTCTGGTGCTGATCGACGTGCTGTTGCCTGCGCTGGGCCTGTCGATCATGGGTGTCGAGCCGGCGTTGTTCGGCGCATTGGCGGCGTATTCCGAACTGGGCATTTCGCTGCTCGGCTTCTACGCGGCGGGCGCAGTCTTCCTGAACAACTTCTTCGGTCGCGTCGTGCTGCCGCTCGGCGCGCCGATGGGCTGGATCAAGAAGGGCGTGGCGCCGGTGGCGCAGCCGATCGCCAAGGCGGCTTGAGTCCCGGCTGACGCGTCGAGCACGACCCGCGCGGTGCGCGGGTCGTGCAGCAAGGCAGCAGCTTTCGATTCGCAGCACAAAGCAAAACGGCCCGCATCGAGCGGGCCGTTTTGTTTGCTGCATGCGTCGCGTCGATCAGACCGCCACGCCCTTGGCCGTTTCCGCGTATTCCTCGATCTGGTCGAAGTTCATGTAGCGGTAGACC
>CAYUYC010000203.1:0-6266 GCA_964448945.1 uncultured Burkholderiaceae bacterium | reverse complement strand
CCGTTCACCGTTCACCAGCTTCCCATCCTTCAAACGCAACATCCGGTCAGCGTGCTTCGCCGCGTCGGCGCTGTGGGTGACCATGATCAGGTTCTTGCCGGCCTGACGGGTCAGACGGTCCAGCAATTCCAGGATCAGCTTGCCGGTGGCCTCGTCCAGGTTGCCGGTGGGCTCGTCGGCCAGCAGCAATTCGGGCGCGTTGGCCAGGGCCCGTGCGATCGCGACGCGCTGGCGCTGCCCGCCCGACAATTCCAGCGGCCGGTGCGCGGCCTTGTCGGCCAGGCCCACGGCGGCGAGCAATTCGGTCGCGCGCGCACGGCGCCGCGCCGCGTCGGGCGTGGTCAGGCGCAAGGGATATTCGATGTTCTCGAGCGCGGTGAAAACCGGCAGCAGATTGAAGCTCTGGAACACGAAGCCGATGCGGCGCAGCCGGAACTCGGCGCGCGCATCGTCGTCGAGCGCGGCGAGCGGCTGGCCGGCGATCTCGATGGTGCCGGCATCGGGCGCGTCGAGCGTGCCGAGCAGATGCAAGAGCGTGCTCTTGCCGCTGCCCGAAGGCCCGGCGATGACGGTGAACACCCCGCGCGCAATGTCGAGGTCGATGCCCTTGAGCGCGACCACCGCGGTCTTGCCCAGGGCATAGCGTTTGGTGATGCCGCGCAAGCGCGCGACGAACTGAGGTGTGGTCATGGCAAACATCGCGTGAGATCGATGGCTGCCATTGCAGCGCCGCGATGTATGCGCGGTTTGTCCGGCACCGGGCGGGTTTGTATCGCCGCCGCACCCGTGGCCGTGCCGACACATGCGCGACATGCGCGGGTACACGGCGATACATCGCGCGCGGCACAATCGCGCCATGTCCCGCCCCGACCATGTATTGATCGTCGACGATGATCCCGACATCCGCCATCTGGTGGCGGACTACCTGAGCAAGCAGGATCTGCAGGTCAGCGCCGCGGCCGACGGCAAACAAATGCGCGCGGTGCTCGCGAGCGCGCCGGTCGACGCGATCGTGCTCGATCTGATGCTGCCCGGCGAAGACGGCCTGACGCTGTTTCGCGCGCTGCGCGAACATCCGGCCCATGCCCAGATTCCGGTGTTGATGCTGACCGCGCGCGCCGACGACGTCGACCGCATCATCGGCCTGGAACTGGGCGCCGACGATTACCTGGGCAAGCCCTTCGTGCCGCGCGAATTGCTCGCGCGCATCCGCGCCGTCCTGCGCCGCGCGCGCATGCTGCCGCCGGGCACGGCGCGCGCCGACAACGCACGCTATCTGGCCTTCGGCGACTGGCTGCTCGATACCGTCGAGCGTCATCTGATCGCGCACGGCGGCACCGTCACGCTCTTGCAGGCGGCCGAGTACACCTTGCTGCGCTTCTTGCTCGACCATCCGCAGCGCGTGGTCACGCGCGATCAATTGCTGGTCGGCATCGCGGGGCGCGAGGCCGAGGCCTTCGACCGTTCGATCGATTTGCGCGTCAGCCGTTTGCGCCGCCGACTGGGCGACGACGCGCGCGAGCCGAGCTACATCAAGACCGTGCGCAACGAAGGCTATGTGCTGGCCAAGCTGGTCGATGCGCTGGCCCAGCGCCCGAGCGCATTCGAGCCGCCCGCGCCGCGAGGCCGCGCATGAAGACGCTGGCCGCGCGGATGTTCCTCATCCTGGTGATCGCGACCATCGCGATCCAGGTGCTGAGCTTCGGCGGGGTGCTCATCGGCACCGCGCGCACCGAGCGCGCCAAGCTGTTCGACTATCTCGCGCGCGACGTGGTGTTGATGCGCAGCATCCTGGCCAAGACGCCGCCGGCCGAGCGCACATCCTGGCTGTCCTTGCTCAACCGCGGCTTTTACGAGCCGCGCCTGCAACGCATCGAACTCGCGAACGACCCGGCCGAGGACGCGAGCCTCGATCTGGCGGTTGCACGCGTGCGCGATCTGGTCGGCCCCGACACCCCGGTGCGTCCGATCCTCGACGCGCACGGCGCAGACCATCTGCCCGGCTTCGAGCTGCCGCTCGACGATCAGTACAAACTGCTCATCGTCTTTCCGACACGCGAGCCGCCCTATCCGGCGCCGCCGCGCAGCGTGATCTTTCTGTACCTGGCCTTCGTGTCGATCGCGGTGGTGGCGGTCGCCTGGTTTGCGGTGCGCCAGACCACGCGGCCCTTGCGCATGGGCGCCCAGGCCGCGCGCGATCTCGCCGCCAATCTCGATGCGCCGCCTCTGCCCGAATGCGGACCGACCGAGGTGGTCGATGTCTCGCGCGCGTTCAACCAGATGCAGCGTGCGATCCGCCAACACCTCGACGAACGCACCCAGATCCTCGCGTCGATCTCGCACGACCTCAAGACGCCGCTCACCCGTTTGCGCCTGCGCCTGGGCGAACTCGATGCCGACGAGCGGCGCACGCGCCTGGAAGCCGATGTCGACGCGATGAACGCGCTGGTGCAAGAAGGGCTCGATTACGCGCGCAGCACGCAATTGCGCGAAGCCCGGGTGCCGGTGGACCTCAACACCTTGATCGAATCGATCGCCGAACACGCGAGCGACCTGGGCCAGGACGTGCGCGTCGAAGGCCGGATCGACGCGCCGGTGTCCTGCGCGCCGCGCGCACTCGAGCGCGCCTTGCAGAACCTGGTCGACAACGCGATCAAGTACGGCGAACGCGCCCGCATCGGACTGACCCGTCGCGACGCGGCGGTCGAGATCCGCATCGACGACGATGGCCCCGGCCTCGCGCCCGATCTGCTGGAACAAGTCTTCGAGCCGTTCTATCGCGCCGAAACCTCGCGCAGCCGCGAAACCGGCGGCACCGGCCTGGGGCTGGCTATCGCGCGCAATCTGATCCAGGCACAAGGCGGGTCGATCCACCTAGAGAACCGCACCGGCGCGGGGCTCGCCGCGATCGTCACATTGCCGATGTGAAATCCCCCTCAAACTCGGGGGTTAAGATTTGCCGCACCGCAACCGATAACCATCCGTGGACGGGGCATCGGCCCCGCCAAGTGCCTTTTCCGCTCAATTCCTACTCCGAGAGACCGTCATGCGCTGGCTCGTCTTGTTCGAAAATTCGCCCGAAGTGCTTTGGGGCCAAGCCGCGCGCGGGTCCGAGCATCTGGATTACCTCCAACGCAACAGCGATTGCATCAAGATCGCCTCGGGCCTGCACGGCACCAGCGACGGCGCGATCTCGGGCGGGTTCTGGATCCTCCAGGCCGACGACCGTAGTACCGCCGTCGACTTGATCGAGAGCGATCCGTTCTACGTGCCCGAGCATCGGCATTACCGCCTGCGCTCCTGGGACGAAGCCTTCAGCCTCGACGTCGAAGCGGCCTGAACCCCGAGGCCGCGCGACTCAAATCCCGCGCAGCAGGATGTCCGGGCCGATCTCGCGCACGTCGGTCCTTCCGCAAAACGCCATCGTCAGATCGAGCTCATTGCGGATGAGTTCGAGGCATTTGCTCACGCCCGCCTCGCCCATCGCCCCCAAGCCATACAAGAATGGCCGGCCGATCAGGGTGCCCTTGGCGCCCAGCGCCACCGCCTTGAGCACGTCCTGGCCCGAGCGGATGCCGCCGTCCATCCAGACCTCGATGCGCGAGCCGACCGCGTCGACGATGGGCGGCAGGGCCTCGATCGAACTCGGCGCACCGTCGAGCTGACGCCCGCCGTGATTGGACACCACGAGGGCATCGGCGCCGCTGTCGGCCGCCAGACGCGCATCGTCCACATCCATGATCCCTTTGAGGATCAGCTTGCCGCCCCAGCGCCGTTTGATCCATTCGACGTCGGCCCAGCTCAGGCGCGGATCGAACTGCTGCTGGGTCCAGGCCGACAGCGAGCCCATGTTCTCCACGCCTTTGACATGGCCGACGATGTTGCCGAACCCGCGCCGCGGCGTGCCGAGCATGCCCAGGCACCAGCGCGGCTTGGTCATGAGGTTGATCAGGTTGGCCAGCGTAGGCTTGGGCGGCGCGCTCAGACCGTTCTTCAGATCCTTGTGCCGCTGGCCGAGGATCTGCAGATCGAGCGTGAGCATCAGCGCCGAACACCGGGCGGCCTTGGCGCGATCGATCAGACGTTCGATGAAATCGCGATCGCGCATGACGTACAACTGGAACCAGAACGGCTGCGTGGTGTGCGCGGCCACGTCCTCGATCGAACAGATGCTCATGGTCGACAGCGTGAACGGCACGCCGAACCGTTCGGCCGCGCGCGCGGCAAGGATCTCGCCATCGGCGTGCTGCATGCCGGTCAGGCCGGTGGGCGCGAGCGCGACCGGCATCGCCACCTCTTGCCCGACCATCCGGGTGCGCAGCGAACGATGCTCGATGTTCTGCGCCACGCGCTGGCGCAGCTTGATCCGGGCAAAGTCGCTTTCGTTGGCGCGATAGGTCGATTCGGTCCACGACCCCGAATCGGCATAGTCGTAGAACATGCGCGGCACGCGCTTCTTGGCAAGAATGCGCAGGTCTTCGATGTTGGTGATGACGGTCATGGCAGGCGCGGCGGTGGGAACGGACGAGGCCGCAAGCGTGAGACGGAATCCGACACCGCGCAAGCGCGGCTTCTACGCACACTCATGCCGCCGGGTGCTCGGCATACTGTCGGGGTCTACGAAAGAGCGGACCATGGGCCTCGATGGCGTTGAGCTGCTGATAGCGGTCGAAATGGAGTTCGGCATCGCGATCGACGATGCCGATGCGGCGCGCCTGAACACGCCGGCGCAGTTGGCCGACCATGTGATGGCCTGTCTTGCGCTGCATGAACGCGGCGAACGTGCCCATACCGCTCAGGCCGCCTTCCATCGCTTGCGCGCGGTGCTGATCGAGGACTTCGGCGCCGAACGCTCGGCCGTGCGCCTGCAGGCGCCGATCACGCAATTCCTGCGCGGTGAACTGCGCCCGCAATGGCGCACCCTGAGCCGCGCACTGGGCGCCACGCAATTGCCGGCACTCGAATGCGCAAGGCCGGTGTCGTTCACATTGATGCTGGCCTTGCCCGCTGCCGCGGGTGCGGGCCTGCTGGCGATCGGCGCCGCGCCCTGGCTGGCGGTGGTGGCGTTCGGCGCGTTGGGAATCGCCGGTCTGATCGCCGCCCATCGCCTGGCCGATCGCCTGCCGCCTGCTTTGCGCACCATCGCCGATCTCGTCCCTTATGTCGCGCTCCCCGATCGCAAACACTGGACCCGCGACTATGTCTTGCAGCGGGTGATCCAGATCACCGCGACGCAACTGGGCGTCGACGTGCACGCCATCGCACCCGACGATCATTTCGTCAAAGACCTCGGATTGGACGCCTGAGCGCCCGCGCGATCGGATCGGTTCAATCCCCTGCCCGCGAACGAAGTCCGCATCGAACCCGCGTCGAAGCGCGCGCTTTTTTTCTGGCCCGGCTGACGCAACGGTGCCAAGCCCTCCTTGGGTCTGCAGCCGCGCGCCAAGCCGCCCATGCCACACTGATCCTCCAGCGCCTCGCCTGCGCCCGCAGACGCCGTCATGCCCAAGTCCAGCCGTTCGCCAAAAGCAAAAGAGCCGATCCGGGTCGACCTGCCATTGCGCGGGTGGAACTTCGAGATCTATGGCGAACACGCGCTTTGGGCCAACACCGCCAAGAAGACCGGCCTGTTCCTTGAGATCACGCTGGCCGTGTTTCTGGTCATAGTGATCACGGTGTTGACGAGCGGTCTGGGACTCATGGTCGACGTCGGGCTGGCAATACTGCGCTCGATGATCTCGATCGCTCACCACGCTTGGGACTTCATCCTCATCGATGAACCCTGGTTCTGGGTGGCGATCGGCCTGCTCGATGTGATCGCGGCGACCCTCTTCTTGAAAGCCAAGATCGGTCGCATCTTGACGCGCTTCGAATTCGATCGCGCGAAACAACGCCTGATCATCGAACGAAGATCATTGCATCTGCGCTTCCTGAAACCGACGCTGCAGATGATTCAGTTCAAGTACATCGTGGACCTCGCATGCGAAGTCTATGGCGATGACGCGGCGCGATTTCGGCTGCGCGTCCGGGTACCACGAGACTACTGGTACACCTTGTCGTTGGGCCAGGCATTGCCGCCCGCGCTGTGCCGCGAGCAACTGGCATGGCTGCAACCCGCGCTCGGCGCAAGGCTATGCATCCGCGGTGCGCCCTTGATCGACGGCCGCCCCGGTGCCGAGACCTTCCGGTTTCCTCCCGCAGATCAACCCCTCCCCGAACCCGAATGAGCGCCTGACCGCGCCATGTTCCGATCGACACCCACCATT
>CAYUYC010000202.1:0-6291 GCA_964448945.1 uncultured Burkholderiaceae bacterium | reverse complement strand
GAATGACTTCGGACACCGCATCGGGCGCCACGCCGGTCTGTGCCAGCAATCCTTTGATCACATGGGCGCCGAGTTCGGGCGCTGCGATCTTTGCGAGCGTGCCCCCGAACTTGCCAATGGCAGTGCGTTTGGCGGCAACGATGACGACATCGGTCATGCTTGAACTCCTCTAAGAATGCGTTAAGTAATCCCGTCCGGCTTTATTTCTGCCGCGGTCCGAGTCGCCTCAGACCGCGCGCACCTTGACGTAGCTGCCTGGCGCCGGCTCGATCGGCGCGTACTTTGCCCCTCCGAACTTACCGGGCGCTTTCACGCGCGGCCCCTTCCAATCCTCGAGCCAAGCCATCCAATCGGGCCACCAACTGCCCGGCACCTGCTCGGCGGATGCAAGCCAAGTCTGGGCGTCTTTTGCAAACGCGGGGGTCTTGACCTTGCCGCGTGCGCCGGCAACCGGCTTGCTCTTCCAGTAATTGCGTTTGCCGCTGGCGGCCGGATTGATCACACCCGCGATATGGCCGGACGCGCCGAGCACGAAGCGCGAATGCGCGAGGTCCATGCCCGTGAGCGCCTGAGTCGAGGCATACGCCGCCTCCCAGGGCACGATGTGGTCTTCGCGCGAGCCGTAGATATAGACGGGGATATCGATGCGGCCCAAGTCGATCTTGGTACCGGACACCTTCGTCTTGCCTGGGACGATGAGGTTGTTTTCGAGATAGGTATTGCGCAAGTACCACGCGTACATCGGTCCCGGAAGATTGGTGCTGTCACCGTTCCAATACAGCAGATCGAAGGCCGGCGGCTTTTCGCCCTTGAGATAGTTGCCGACCACGTACGGCCACACCAGATCGTTCGGCCGCAAGAAGGAGAACGTTGTAGCAAGATCGCGTGCAGGCATCAAGCCTCCATGACCGATTGTCTCTTCGCGCATACGGACTTGCGCTTCGTCAATGAAGACATCGAGCACGCCGGTGTTGGTGAAATCGAGCAAGGTCGTCAGCAGCGTCAGGCTCGCCGCAGGCTTCTTGCCGCGCGCGTCCAATGCAGCCAATGCGGCTGCAACCAGCGTTCCGCCCACGCAAAATCCAAGCACGTTGATCTGATCGGCCTTGGTGCTCGCCTTGCCGATCTCGGCCGTCACTTCGATGGCGCGGATCACGCCGTCCTCGACGTATTTGTCCCAGGTCCAGCTGGCGCAATCGAGTGCCGGGTTGCGCCAGCTCACCATGAACACCGTGGTGCCCTGCTCGACCGCATAACGCACCAGCGAGTTGGCCGGTTGCAGATCGAGGATGTAGTACTTGTTGATGCACGGCGGCACCATCAGGAGCGGACGCGTGCCGACGGTCGCCGCCAAGGGCTTGTACTGGATGAGTTGGAAGACATCGTTCTCGAACACCACCATGCCTTCGGTGGTCGCGACGTTCTTGCCGACTTCGAAACCCGATTCGTCGGTCATCGAGATCCGGCCTTGCTGCATGTCGTGCACGAGATTGGTGATGCCGGCCTGCAGGCTCTCGCCGCGGCTGTCGAGGATCTTGCGCTGCGCCTCCGGGTTGGTGGCCAGAAAATTGGCGGGCGACATTGCATCGACCCATTGGCCGACCGCAAACCGGATCTTGGCGCGGGTCTTGTCATCGGACTGGACCGCATCGGCCAAGCGCGTCATGGCGCGCGCATTGATGAGGTACGACTGCGAGATGAACTCGAACATGCCGCCGTCATGCCATTCGGTCGCGGAGAACCGGCGATCGCTCGGCAGGGTTCCCTTCTTGTCGGACTGGCCTGCATTGCCGAAGCTGCTCGTGAGCAGCAGGTTCATCTGTTCGGCATAGTCGCGCTGAATCTCCTTGAGCTGATCGGCATCGACGTATTGCCTGATCCAATCCGGCACGGTCAGCGTGGCCATCTCGGGGTGCATCGCCTGAAACTGCATTTGCGAAAGCGCGGCCAGCCAACGGCTTTGCTCCTGGAAAAAACTGGCGTAGGGATTGTCCGAGAACGGCGGATGCGTTCCGTGCGAGCCGGTGCTGCGGTCCATGAGGGTCTCCGTCGAGGCTATTCTTGTGGCCGGTTCGTGTTCAGGCGATGTGAATCGCCTTCGTTGAAATGTACATCATCGCCATTGCGTGGGTCTTCGTCGTCGTGCTCATGGCTGCAGCAGAGGCCATGAGCACGTCGGTGGTCGGCGGCCTCATGACCTTCTTGCTGTATTGCGCCCTTCCGCTTGGGCTGTTCCTGTACATCTTCGGCACTCCGCAACGGCGGCGCAATCAGATGTTGGATGACACGCGCGCCAAAAGCGCTACGCCGACCACGGACGCTGCGGACGAGTCCGGCCCCGATCAGACGCCTTGAGCGTCGATCCAGATCACCGAGGCAAATCGCCCGGTCAGGCCGTCGCGGCGATAGGAATAAAAGCGCTGTGCATCGGTCACAGTGCAATGGCTGCCGCCGAGCACGTCCGTCACTCCGATGCGCGCCAGCCGCAGCCGGGCCAATGCCGGCAAGTCGGCCAACCAGCGATCGCCGTGCCCAGGCACGAACGCGGCGGCCGCCTCGGCGGCCTGGGCAATGAATGCCTCGCGCACCTCGGGACCGACCTCGAATGCCGCCGGGCCGATGCATGGACCCAGCCAGGCCACCAGCGCAGCATCGGGCGTCGCGGCGCGCATCGCCTCGGCCAGCGCTTCGACGACACCGCCGACCAGACTGCGCCAGCCCGCATGTGCAACGCCGACGACGCGCCCCGCCCGATCGGCCAACAGGACCGGAAGACAATCGGCGGTCAGCACGGCGCAGGCGATCCCGGGTTGCGTCGTGTACGCCGCATCGGCCACCGGAACGGCGCCGGGCGCGATGGTCTCCGCGCGCGCCACCGCAATCCCATGCACCTGACTCAGCCACTTCGGCGCGATCGGCAAGCGCTCGCGATTGCGCGCGACGGCGTCGGGATCGTCGCCCACATGATCCCCGAGGTTGAGTCCGTCGGGCCGACCATCGGCCCCGCCGTAGACGCCCTGGCTGACGCCGCCTGCGCGCGTCGTGACGAACGCGCGCACGCGCGCGTCCACCGGCCATTGCGGCAACAGCCACGCGGGGTCGAATGTGGAATCGGTATGACGGTTCATGAAGCACTCGGCAGATCGATTGCGGCGCGCGCGAGCAAATCGATCAGGTCCGCGGGAACAGGCGCATGCGTTTGCACCAGAACGCGCGTGCTCGGATGGGCAAAGGCCAACGCATGCGCATGCAATGCCTGGCGCCCGAAGGCCGCCGCGTTGACCGCCGCTTGCGCACGACCCGCATACAGACGATCGCCCACCAGCGCGTGCCCCGCGTGCGCCAGATGCACGCGGATCTGATGCGTGCGCCCGGTTTCGAGCCGGCATTCGACGAGGGTGACCGCGCGGTTCTCGATGACGCCCTTTGCAAGACTTTGCACATGCGTCACGGCCGGCTTGCCGCTGCTCACCACCGCCATGCGGGTGCGCTCGCGCGGATCGCGGCCGATCGGCGCATCGATGGTGCGCGTGCCCGGATGCCCCCAGCACACGGCGTAATAGCGTCGCGACACGGTGCGCGCCTGCAATTGCCGAACGAGATCGGTCTGCGCTTGCGGCGTACGCGCCACCACCATCAGACCGCTGGTGTCTTTGTCGAGGCGATGCACGATGCCCGCACGCGCGACCGCGACCAATTCGGGATAGCGGTACAGCAGTCCGTTGAGCACCGTGCCCGACCAATTGCCCGCAGCCGGATGCACCACCAGGCCCGCCGGCTTGTCGATCACGATCACGTCGGCGTCTTCGTACACCACGTTCAGCGCGATCGGTTCCGGCGTGAACGCCAACGTCTGCGGATCGGGCGTGGGATCGAGTCGCGCGGCTTCGCCGCCATGCAATCGGGTGCGCGCATGAGCGGGCTTGCCGTCGATCGACAGGCGGCCGTCTTCGATCCATTGCTGAATGCGCGCGCGCGAATGCTCGGGAAACATGCGCGCGATCACGCGGTCGATGCGCTCGCCCGCGGCGTCGGCCGGGACGGTGGCAAGCAAGGGCGCGACGGCACCCAGGTCGGTCTCGGGCAGCTCGTCGCCGAGGTCGACGTTCGCATCATCGTCCCACGCCGCCTGCGGCATCGGCGCGGTTTCGGACTGCGCCTGGATCAGCCTGGGGAGCGATGTGACCATCGAATATAATCAGCCCGTCTTGTCGAGGCCGCGTTCGCGGCGGGAAAGTTCATGAATCATCTGCACTACCGCACGTGGCGAGCCGTCTTCGCCAGCATCGCCGTCGGCATCGCCTTGCTCGGCTGCGGTGCAGCCGGCGACAAGAAGCCGCAACGCAGCGCCGAAGAATTGTATGCCGACGCCACGCAAGACATGGCCAATGGCGCATGGGATGCCGCCATCCGCGGCTTCGAGGCGGTGCAGTCGCGCAGCCCTTTCGGCCGCCTCGCGCAGCAAGCGATGCTGGACCAGGCCTATGCGCAATACCGCTCGTTCGAACCCGCGCAAGCGTTGACCACGATCGACCGCTTCATCAAGCAATACCCCAATCATCCCGCGGTCGACTACATGTATTACCTGCGCGGTCTGGTCAATTTCAACGACGGCAGCAGCTTCCTCGATTCGCTGTCGGGCCAGGATCCGAGTGAACGCGACCCCAAGGCCTTGCGCGATTCCTTCGACGCATTCAAAGAGCTGGTGACCCTCTTTCCCGAATCGCGCTACGCGGAAGACTCGCGGCAGCGCATGCGTTGGCTGGTCAATGCGCTGGCCGGGCACGAAGTGCATGTCGCCCGTTATTACTTCCGGCGCGGTGCCTACGTAGCCGCCATCAATCGCGCGCAGACCGCGGTGCACGACTTCGACGGCGCACCGGTGCTCGACGAAGCCCTGGCCATCCTCGCCTTCTCATACGACAAGCTCGGCATGAAGAAGGAAAGCGAAGATGCCCACCGCGTGCTCGCGGGCAACTTCCCCAACAGCAAGTACTTGAGCGGCGGCCTCGCCGATCCCGAGCGCAAATGGTGGCAGTTCTGGTGATCGCACGGCGCGCCTGAGCGCCGCCGCATCAGACGCCGGGCATCGTCACCTGGCGCAGAAACTCCACCGCCTCGACCGCCTCGCGCGTACGCCGAAACGGCGGCAGGCTTTGCCAGATCCGGCGCCCATACGGTTTGCTGATCAGGCGCGGATCGCAAATCATCAGTACCCCATGGTCGGTCTCGCTGCGGATCAGCCGGCCGGCGCCTTGCTTGAGTGAAATCACCGCCGTGGGCACCTGGTGCTCCATGAAGGCATTGCCGCCCGCCGCGGCAATCTTGGCCAGACGCGCGGCCAGCACCGGGTCGTCGGGAGGGGCAAACGGCAGTTTGTCGATCACCACCAATGACAAGGCTTGCCCGCGGACATCCACGCCTTCCCAGAAGCTCTGACTGCCGATGAGCACTGCGCGCTCGGCAGTGCGGAACCGGTCGAGCAATTCGGTGCGCGCCGCGTCGCCTTGGCGATAGAGCGTGATGCCCGCGGCCTCCAGACGCTCGCGCAAGGTCTCCGCAGCGCGATCGACCGCGCGCAAGGTCGTGCACAGCAGGAAGGTCCGCCCCCCCGCAGCCTCGATGAGCGGCCAGGCGCGCTCGACCACCGCGTCGGTGTAGCCGGTCTGATGCGGCTCGGGCATGCCTTGCGGCACATAGAGCAAGGCTTGCGCGGCGTAATCGAACGGGCTGGCCCAGGCGCGGGCGACGGCATCGCCCAGCCCCAGTTGCGCAGTGAAATGCTTGAAGTCGTTCTTCACCGCAAGCGTGGCCGAAGTGAAGACCCAGGCCCGGGGATAACTCTCGCGCTCGCGCGTGAAGATGGGCGCGACCGACAAGGGCGAGCGATGCAATTGCAGGCTCGATGCATAAGCGTCGATCCAGCAGACATGATCGCGCGCGTCATCGTCGGCAATGCGTTGCGCATCGTCTGCGCCCGACGCAGCCGCGCGCTTCGCGTCCTGGGCAGTGGCGCGCATCGCCGCGCTCGCCTGCATCCAGGCCCCCAGCTTCGCGCGCAATTCCTTGGCGCGACGGACCAAGGCATCGATGGTCTCCGCGCGCTCGGCGTTGGCTTCGAGCGTCGTCGTGAGTCGATCGAGTTCGGCGCTCACCAATTCGAGCGCGGGAAAGAACGGCGACGATGCCGCGATCTGATCGACCGCGAGCTTGGCCGCGCCGCGCTCGGTCGCGGTGCCGAGCGCCAGACGCATGTCGCGCACGGACTTCTCGAGCGGCGTGATGGCCTTG
>CAYUYC010000201.1:0-6302 GCA_964448945.1 uncultured Burkholderiaceae bacterium | reverse complement strand
CCTCGGTCCAGGCATGGGCATCGCGCTGACGCACTTCGAGCGCGCCGTCGGCCGAGTTGATCTCGCCGCCTTGGTAGCCGGTGACGACGCGTGCCGGCACGCCGGCCGCACGCATGAGCACGACGAAGGCCGAGGCGTAGTGCTCGCAAAAGCCGGCGCGGGTGTCGAACAGGAATTCATCGACGCCATGCTCGCCGAGCAGCGGCGGCTGCAAGGTGTAGCGATAGGGCTGCTGGCGGAACATGGTGAGCACGCGCTGCACGAGCGTGCGCGCATCGCCTTGCTCGGTGCGCAGCGTGGCCGCGAATTCGCGCGTACGCGGATTGAAGTCGGGCGGCAATTGCATCCAGAGTGCGAGCGATTGCGCGGATTCGTCCGGGCCGAGGCGATAGTTGCTCGCCGATTCGGCGCGCACCAGCATGCGCTCGCGTTGCGCGAAGGGTGTGGTGTAGGTCGCCTCGGCCGTGCCGCGCGCCGAGGCGCCTTCGCGCAGGCCCACCACGACCGGCGCGCGCGTGGGCGCGTCGAGCAGATACAGCCACGGGCTGCCGGTGGGCTCTTGCGTGATGGTGTAGGCAAAGGCGGGCGAACGCGCCTGCACCACCGGCGGCGCGTTGAAGCCCAGGCGCCGGTCGGTCGCGAACCAGGTCAGCCCGTCATAGCGGCCGAGCACCAGGGCACGGAAGTAGCGTTGTGCGGGCGGCGGCACCGCGCCGTCGAAACGCACCCGGAATGCGATCTCGTCGGATTCGACCAGAAGACCGATCGAGCCCGGCGACATGGTGTCGGACATGCCGGTGCCGGCCATGCCGTCGCCGGGGCGGCCCCAAAGCGGCCCGCCCGCGCGCGGGAACAGGAAGAACAGCACCAGCATCAGCGGCACCGAATACGCCAGGATGCGCAAGGCGATGCGCAGCGCCACGCCCATCGGCGGCGGCGCATCGATGGCCGGATCGCCGTCGAGGTTTTGTGCGACCTGTGCGGTCAGCAGCGCGATCACGCCGAGCGCGACCATGACCGCGGTCGGGATCGATTGCGAGAACAGGAACTGGCACAGCGCCAGGAAGAAGCCCAGGCAGATCACGACGAAGGTGTCGCGGCGCGCGCGCAATTCGAGCAGCTTGGCGCACATCAGCATCACCAGCAGGGTCACGCCGGCATCGCGCCCGAACCAGGTGCCGAATTGCAGCCAGGTCGCGGCCGACAGCACCAGGGTGAGCAGGGCCAATACCCAACGTTCGGGGATGGCGCGGCGGGTGCGCACCAGCCAGACCTTGGTGGCAAATGCGCCGGCCGCGATTGCGCTGCCCCAGAGCGGCAGATGCGCGAACAAGGGCAAGGCGATGCACGCGACCGCGACCATGAGCAGCAGCAATTGCTGCCCGTCGCGACCGAAGCCGGCGACGATGCGCGCGGCGTACCGGGTGACCGCGCTCATGACGCGGCCTCGTCGGGAAGCCCGTGCAAGGCCAGCGCGCGCAGACACGCGTCGCGATGCGCTTCGCCATGGGCGGGCGCGAGTTCGTGGCCATCGATGCGCAGGCCGTAATCGAGCCCGGCCTGTTCCGCCGCGAGGACCCAGGCGCACAGGCGCGACAGGCGTGCTTCGAGGCCGGATGCGGCTGCGGTGGCGGCGAGATCGAGCCAGAGTTCGCCTTGCATGCCGCCTTCGAATTGTTTGCTCGACAGGTTGTCGTCGGCGCTGCGCGCGGCGGCCTTCCACGCGACGATGCGCGGCGAATCGCCGGGCTGGTAGGGCCGCAGCGCCGCGAAGCTCTCGTGTCCGACGCCGCCGCCGCTCGCATCGCCGGTGCCGGGTATCAGCTCGGGCAAGGGCGCCGCCGGGGTTTCGGGCGCGGGATAGACGAGGCAGCGCTCGGCCGGCTGCCAATACGACCAGGCGCGCCAGAGCCCGAGCGGAAAATAGGTTTCGATCGTTGCGCGCGGCGCGGCCAGCCAACCGCGTTGCGGCGCGGGGCATTCGATATTGGCGCGTCGATGCGCATGGGCCGCGAGATTGCATTGCACCCGGCTTTGCGGCCCGGCGATTGCGATGGCATAGCGCGCGCGGGCACGGGTGTCGCCGATCTCGAATTCGAACGACGCGGTTTCGCCCGCATAGACCGGCTCGGCCGATGCGGCGGTGAGGCGCAAACCGGCGAGATTGGCGAAGGTGAGATGTAGCCCGACCCAGGAGGCTGCGCCGACCAGGAAGGTCAGCACATAGCCGAGCGACAACTGGTAGTTGATCGATGCGATCAACAAGAGCGCGAGCATCACGAGAAAGACCATGCCGGTGCGCGTGGGCAGCGTGAAGATGCGTCGGTGATGCAAGACGAATTGCGCTTCCGGGCCGCGATCGGCAAACAGCCAGTGCGCGACGCGCGACTCGCGCCAGGCCGTGCTCATGCGTCCACGGCCACCGCGCGTACCCATTGGCCGATCGCTTCGCGCACTTGCAAGGGCCGCGCGTGGGCGGCGGCCACCGGGCGCAGGCGATGGCCGGTGACGGCCGGCAGCACCGCTTGCACATCGTCGGGCAGGACGAAATCGCGGCCGTCGATCAAGGCCCAGGCGCGCGCGGCTTGCAGCAAGGCCAGCGCCGCGCGCGGGCTCAGGCCTTCGGCAAACAGGCGTCCGTCGCGCGAGGCGTCGACCAGGCGCTGGACGTAATCGACCAGCGGCGCGCTCGCATGCAGCGCGGTGGCCAGCGTGCGGATCGCGGCGAGCTGTTCGGCGTTCATCACCGGCGCCATGCGCTTGAGCAGCACGCGCCGGTCTTCGCCCATGAGCAGCGCACGCTCGGCATCGCGCGACGGATAGCCCAGCGAGATGCACATCAGAAAGCGGTCGAGCTGCGACTCGGGCAGCGCAAAGGTGCCGAGCTGATGAGTGGGGTTCTGGGTGGCGATGACGAAGAAGGGCTCGGGCAAGGGGCGGGTCGCGCCATCGGCGGTGACCTGGCGTTCTTCCATCGCTTCGAGCAAGGCGCTTTGGGTCTTGGGGCTGGCGCGATTGATCTCGTCGGCAAGCAGCACTTGCGCGAACACCGGGCCGGGATGAAAGACGAAGCGCTGATCGATGCGATCGAAGATCGATGCGCCGATCACGTCGGCCGGCAGCAGATCGCTGGTGAATTGCACGCGCGAGAACTTCAGGCCGAGCGCGAGGGCCAGGGCTTGCGCGAGTGTGGTCTTGCCCACGCCGGGAACGTCTTCGATCAGCAAATGGCCGCCGGCGACCAGACAGGCCACGCATTGGCGGATCTGCGCCTCCTTGCCGACGACGATGCCCGCAACCGCGGTGCGCACCTGATTCAACAGCCGGGCGGCATCGGCAACGGTGAGCGGAATGTGCTGGGCGGCGGGAGCGGTGGTGTCCATGCGGCGTTGGTGAGCGTGGGGGCTGATCGTTGCGACGGGATGGGATACATTGCCACAGTTCGTCGTGCACCGATGCAGCGAAAAACCGACCGAGTCCCGACCACGGGGCCGCTTCCACAGGAGACCGCCATGTCCGCCGTACCCACTCCCGAATCCTACGCGCCGCTGGTGCGCGTCGATGTCGCCGACGCCGTCGCGACCATCACCCTGGACAGCGCGAAGAATTTCAATGCCTTGTCGATGGCGATGCTCGAAGCCTTGCAGGCCGCGATCGATCGCGTGGCAGCCGACCAGACTGCGCGCGTGGTGGTGCTGCGCGCCGAAGGCAAGGCCTTCAGCGCCGGGCATGACATGCGCGAGATGCGCGCCATGTCGCGCGAACAGCATGCCGCCTTGTTCGATCGTTGCACGAAGATGATGCTGTCCTTGCAGCGCATGCCGCAGCCGGTGATCGCTCGCGTGCATGCGATGGCGACCGCGGCCGGCTGCCAACTCGTCGCCGCTTGCGATCTGGCGGTGGCGGCGAGTCATGCGCAATTCGCGGTCTCGGGCGTCAATTACGGCATCTTCTGCGGCACGCCTTCGGTGCCGCTCGCGCGCAATGTGCCGCGCAAGGTGGCTTTCGAAATGCTGGTCACCGGCGAATTCATCGATGCCCATACCGCGCTTGCGCGCGGCTTGGTCAACCGCGTGGTCGAGGCCGACCGGCTCGACGATGTGATCGCGCAGATGGCCGCATCGATCAAAGCCAAGTCACCCGAGGTGATCGCGGCCGGCAAGGCGATGTTCTATGCCCAGGTCGAGATGGGCCAGGCCGCGGCCTATCAGCTCGCGGGCGAAAGCATGGTCTGCAATCTGCAGACGCCGCCGGGCCAGGAAGGCATGACGGCCTTTACCGAAAAGCGCAAGCCGGTGTTCTGAGATGCGCGCCGGCTCAGCCGACGATCATCGCCATGATGTCGGTGCGCGCGCGGGCGATGTCGGTGTCGAACTTCTCGCAATCCATCAGGCTTTGGCCGAAGACATAGGCATAGACCAGGATGCTGCGGCTGGCGGCTTGTTGCGCGCTCATGCCGTAGCGCTCGAACAAGGCGCGGGCGCGGTCGAAGCGGGTCGCATCCACGGCACGCACCGTGGCCGCGGCGCGCGTGTCGCGGCTGGCCCAATCGCGCACCGCGAGTTCGATGCGCATGCCCTTGCGGCTGCGCCCGACGCTGTAGGTGGAAAGCACATGTTCGATTTGCGCCCGCTCGTCGCCCGGCGCGCATTCGGTCTGCTTGACGATGTCCTTGATGCGGCCGTCCTTCCAGCGTTCGAGCACCGCGAGCAGCAGGTCGTCGCGGTTGCTGAAATGCCAATAGAAGCTGCCCTTGGTGACCTCGAGCGCCTTGGCGATGGCCTCGACCCGGATGCCGCCGACGCCATCGTCGGCGAGCGCGTCGATCGCCGCGTCGACCCAGGCCTCGCGGCCGAGCTGGGTGCGTCCGGAACCGTCATTGGATGCGCTCATGGGGCCTCTCGTCGTTGGTGCGCCGGGCACCGGGTTGACAGCGAATCTATCCATACGGTAGCGTACTGCACCATACGACACCGTACGGCAAATTCTGGTGCGCGCCGCGTCGTGTGTCAAACTCCGTCCATCCCAATGTGCTGGCCCGCGTTGCGGGCAATCGAAGCGAACTCGAGGAGGCTTGCGTGAAGGTACTCGTCCCCGTCAAGCGCGTGGTTGACTACAACGTCAAGGTGCGCGTGAAGTCCGACAACACCGATGTCGACATCGCCAACGTCAAGATGTCGATGAACCCGTTCGACGAAATCGCCATCGAAGAAGCGGTGCGCCTGAAGGAAAAGAGCGTGGCGACCGAGGTCGTGGCGGTGTCGTGCGGCGTGACCCAATGCCAGGAAACCCTGCGCACCGCCATGGCCATCGGCGCCGATCGCGGCATCCTGGTCGAGACCGACGCCAAGCTCGAACCGCTCGCCGTGGCCAAGCTGCTCAAGGCCGTGATCGACAAGGAACAACCGCAACTCGTCATCCTCGGCAAGCAGGCGATCGACGACGATGCGAACCAGACCGGCCAGATGCTCGCCGCGCTGCTCGATTGGCCGCAGGCCACGTTCGCGAGCAAGGTCGAGATCGCCGACGGCAAAGCGACCGTCACGCGCGAAATCGATGGCGGCCTCGAAACCATTTCGGTCGCGCTGCCCGCGATCGTCACCTCCGACCTGCGCCTGAACGAACCGCGCTACGTCACGCTGCCCAACATCATGAAGGCCAAGAAGAAGCCGCTCGATGTGACCAAGCCCGCCGATCTGGGCGTCGATCCGAGCCCGCGCCTGAAGGTGCTCAAGGTCAGCGATCCGCCGCCGCGCAAGGCCGGCATCAAGGTGCCCGACGTGGCAACGCTGGTCGACAAGCTCAAGAACGAAGCGAAGGTCATCTGAGCGCGCCGACCGCGCTCGATCCATATTCGAGGAAAACGACATGACGGCATTGGTCATTGCTGAACACGAAAACGCGCATCTGCGCCCGGCCACGCTCAACACCATCACCGCGGCCGCCAAGCTCGGCGAAGTGCATGTGCTGGTGGCGGGCAGTCAGTGCGCCGCGGTCGCGCAGGCCGCCGCAGCGGCGGCGGGCGTCGCCAAGGTGCTGGTCGCCGACGCGCCCCAATTCGCCGAAGGGCTGGCCGAGAACATCGCGGCTCAGGTGGTGGCGCTCGCGGGCAGCTATCAACACATTCTTTTCCCGGGCACCGCCTACGGCAAGAACGTCGCGCCGCGCGTCGCGGCCAAGCTCGATGTCGCGCAGATCTCCGACATCCTCAGCGTCGAATCGGCCGACACCTTCACCCGTCCGATGTACGCGGGCAATGTCATCGCGACCGTGCAATCGGCCGATGCGGTCAAGGTTGTCAC
>CAYUYC010000200.1:0-6343 GCA_964448945.1 uncultured Burkholderiaceae bacterium | reverse complement strand
TCTTCCGGCAGCGGTTCGTCGAGCAGCGGCAGCAGTTGGGGCGGAGGCAGCTCGGGCGGCGGAGGGGCGAGTAGTCGGTGGTGAGTGCTGAGCGCTTGAATGCCACGCTGGCCTGAAGCCGAAGACGACGATGCCCATCGTGCAGGGGCGTACAGCGTGCCTGACTGGCCGCGCAATTCCTTCTAACGCGCCGGGTCGGTTTGAGCGTTGCCCAAAGCGCACGTGCTGCAAAGGCAGGAAACCCAGATCCCGGAAAACGCGATACCGATGATGCGCACCGGCCAGAAATACACATCGACGAAGTACTCCGTTGAATCTTCCGTGGCGGCCCAGACATAAGCGGCAAAGACGCAACCTACGAGTACCCAAGCGGCAGCAAGCAACCGAACACCTCTTTGTCGCGCTCGCTCGGACGCGGCCCAGTCGCCAATGCGGGCGTAAGCCGTCCACTGCAACGCAAGCAGAACCATCCAGAAACCGTAGAGCGCAAAGAAGCGGGCATCTGTGCCGACCCCTAGCGCCCGAGATAACCAGTCCGCCAAGAAGCCAGATGGGCCATTCAGCGCCAGCGCAAACCAGAACACGTAGTCATAGGCCCACGGATCATGACCGACCGAGTGCCAGTACGGCTCGTCGGTAGCGAGACCGAACAAACCCGCCGCGATCACCAGCGCGAGATTCAGTGCAATGAGCCGAGGCAAAGACATGCTTGCGAGCGACAAGATCGATTCCTTCGCGATGCACGGCGTCGAAGCTTACCCAATCCCATCGAAAACCGGACTCCCCCGCCCTGAGCGATGATGTGCCCCTCGCTCAGGCCTTCCGGCCGGCCGCACCTACCCTCGGACCCTTCGTGCCCAACACCCTCGCCACGCTGCTTGCTACCGCCTACACCGCCCGCGCCGCACTGCTCGCGCAACTTCACGCCAACGAGACCGATGCCTATCGCCTGTTCCATGGCAGCGTCGAGGGGCGGCCGGGCCTGACCATCGACCGTTACGGCGATCTGCTGCTGGTGCAGAGCTTTCATCAATCGCTCACCGCGCCCGAACTGGCCGAGATCGAGGCTTACTACGCCCAAGTGCTACCGGGCCTGACCACGATCTACAACGACCGCAGCCGGCCCAATTCGCGCATCGTCAACACCCTCGCGCCCGAGCAGATGGCGGCGGCCGTGCAGCCGCGCGTGGCGCAAGAACTCGGAGTGCGCTATCGCATCCAGGCCCGGCACGACGGGCAGGACCCGTGGTTGTTTCTCGACCTGCGCGCCGGGCGCCGGCGGGTGATGCGCGAAGTGCCGGGCAAATCGTTGCTCAACCTGTTCGCCTACACCTGCGGCGTGGGCATCGCCGCGGCCAAGGCCGGCGCGCGCTTCGTGGTCAATGTGGATTTTGCCGAGAGCAGCCTGAAGGTCGGGCGCGAGAACGCCCATCTCAACGAACTGCCGGTGCGCCCTCGTTTCATCAAGAGCGATGCGTTCGCGGCGCTGCGCCAGTTGGCGGGCATCGGCCAGCCGACGCGGGTGCGCGGCAAGGCCATGCCCGAATTCCCCAAGCTCGAAGCACAGCAGTTCGATCTGGTGTTCCTCGATCCGCCGCGCTACGCCAAGAGCGCGTTCGGCGTGGTCGATCTGGTCAACGACTATGCGGCGCTGTTCAAGCCCGCGCTGTTATGCACGGCCGAAGGCGGCCTGCTGATCTGCTGCAACAACGTGGCCGATGTGGACCGCGATGCCTGGTTAGACCAGCTCCAGCGCAGCGCGCGCAAGGCGGGCAGGCCCATCCGCGAATTTGAATGGATCGCGCCCGAGGCCGACTTCCCGAGCCCGGACGGCCGCCCGCCGCTCAAGATGCTGGCGCTGTCGGTGTAAGGCCGCAGCGCCGGGCACGCGCCGCGCGGCGATAATGGCGCGCCTTCACCCACGCCCCACGCCTCGCATGCTGCGCCTGACCGAAATCAAACTGCCGCTGGACCACCCCGATGCCGCGCTCGACGCGGCGGTGCTGCAACGCCTGGGGCTCGATGCCGGCGCGCTGCTGGGGTTGCACATCGTGCGGCGCGGGTACGACGCGCGCAAACGCTCGGCGATCTTCTTCGTCTACACGCTCGACGTGGAAGTGCGCGACGAAGCCGCGGTGCTCGCGCGCCTGCAGGGCGACCGGCATGTGAGCGTGACGCCCGACATGCGCTACCGCTTCGTCGCGCAGGCGCCCGCGGGCTTTGCCAATCGGCCGGTGGTCATCGGCGCCGGGCCGTGCGGATTGTTCGCGGCGCTCCTGCTCGCGCAGATGGGCTTCAAGCCTTTGCTGCTCGAACGCGGCAAGCGCGTGCGCGAACGCACCAAGGACACCTGGGGCTTGTGGCGCAACAGCCGGCTCAACCCGGAATCGAATGTGCAGTTCGGCGAAGGCGGCGCCGGCACGTTCTCCGACGGCAAGCTGCACAGCCAGATCAAGGACCCCGGCTATCGCGGCCGCAAGGTGCTCAGCGAATTCGTCGCCGCCGAGGCGCCGCCCGAGATCATGTACGTGAGCAAGCCGCACATCGGCACCTTCCGCCTGGTGCGCGTGGTCGAGAACATGCGCGCGAGCATCGAGGCGCTGGGCGGCGAGATCCGCTTCAACAGCCGCGTCGTCGACCTCGACATCGCGCGCGACGCAGATATCGGTCAGGTGCGCGGCGTGGTGCTCGACGACGGCGAGCGCATCGCCGCCGATCATGTGGTGCTCGCCATCGGCCATAGCGCGCGCGACACCTTCGAGCTGCTGCATCGGCGCGGCGTGCATCTGGAAGCCAAGCCGTTCTCGATCGGCGCGCGCATCGAGCATCCGCAAGCGCTGATCGACCGCGCGCGCCTGGGGCATCACGCCGGGCACCCGGCGCTGGGCGCGGCCGATTACAAGCTCGTGCATCACTGCGGCAACGGGCGCTCGGCCTACAGCTTTTGCATGTGCCCGGGCGGCCAGGTGGTCGCGGCCACGTCCGAGCCGGGGCGCGTGGTCACCAACGGCATGAGCCAATACTCGCGCGCCGAGCGCAACGCCAATGCGGCGATCGTGGTCGGTATTTCGCCCGACGATTTTCCCGGTGATGCGCGCACCGATCCGCTCGCGGGCATCGCGTTCCAGCGTCATTGGGAGTCGCTCGCCTTTGAAGCCGGCGGCGGCACCTATGCCGCGCCCGCCCAGCGCGTGGGCGATTTTCTTGCCGGGCGGCCGTCGACCGAACTGGGCACAGTGCAGCCCTCGTACACGCCGGGCGTGCGCATGACCGATCTGGCCACCTGCCTGCCGCCCTATGTGGTCGAGGCGATGCGCGAAGCCCTGCGCGCCTTCGATCGCGAGATCCCCGGCTTTGCGATGGACGACGCGCTGCTGACCGGGGTCGAGACCCGCACCTCGTCGCCGGTGCGCATCACGCGCGATGCCGCGTTCCAAAGCCTCAACACCCGCGGCCTGTACCCGGCCGGCGAAGGCGCGGGCTATGCGGGCGGCATCTTGTCGGCGGGCGTCGACGGCATCCGCGTGGCCGAGGCCGTCGCGCTCGACCTGATCGGCGCGCCCGCGCCGCAAGACGCACCGCGCAGTGCGCACGGCTCGCCGCGCACCGGCATTCAGTCCGAAGGCTGGTGATGGCGCCGAGCGCGCACACCGACGCGAACACCGTCGCCATCATCGGCGGCGGCCCCGCGGGCTTGATGGCCGCCGAGACCCTGAGCGCCGCGGGCATCGCCGTCGATCTGTACGACGCCATGCCTTCGGTCGGGCGCAAATTCCTGCTCGCCGGCAAGGGCGGGCTCAACCTCACCCACAGCGAAGACTTCGACGCCTTCGCCGCGCGCTTTGGGCAAGCCCGCGCGCGGGTCGAGCCCTGGCTGCGCGTCTTCGGCCCCGAGGCCGTGCGCGCCTGGGCGCAGGGGCTGGGCATCGAGACCTTCGTCGGCAGTTCGGGCCGGGTGTTTCCGGTGGAGAAGAAAGCCGCGCCCTTGTTGCGCGCCTGGCTGCGCCGGCTGCGCGCACACGGCGTGCGCTTGCATGCGCGGCATCGCTGGCTGGGCTGGGCGAGCACCGAGCACGCGGCGCAAGTGCTGCGCTTTGCCACGCCCGAGGGCGAGCGCGAGGTCGTGCACAGCGCCGTCATCCTCGCGCTGGGCGGCGGCAGTTGGGCGCGCCTGGGCTCGGACGGCGCCTGGGTGCCGATGCTGGCCGCACGCGGCATCGCCATCGCGCCGTTGCGCGCAGCCAATTGCGGCTTCGACGCGCACTGGAGCGCGCATCTGCGCGAACACCATGCGGGCGCACCGCTCAAATCGATCGCACTGAGTTTTGCGGGCCGCCGCCAACGCGGCGAATGTGTGGTCAGCGAACACGGGCTCGAAGGCAGTCTGGTCTATGCGTTCTCCGCCGCATTGCGCGATGCGATCGAACGCGACGGCCGCGCCGTGCCCATGCTGGACCTGTTGCCCGACCACAGCGCCGAGCGCGTGCGCGCCGAAGTCACGCGATCGCGCGGCGCGCGATCGGTCGCGAGCCATCTGCGCAGCCGTCTGGGGCTGCAAGGCGTCAAGGCCGCGCTGCTGCGCGAAGTGCTGGGCGCCGACGGCATGCACGACCCCGAACGACTGGCCGCCGCGATCAAGGCCTTGCCCATCCCCCTCGTGGCCCCGCGCCCGATCGACGAAGCGATCAGCAGCGCGGGCGGCGTGGCGTTCGATGCGCTCGACGACGGGCTGATGCTGCGCGCCCTGCCCGGCGTGTACTGCGTGGGGGAGATGATCGATTGGGAAGCGCCGACCGGCGGCTATTTGCTGACCGCGTGCTTGGCGAGCGGGTTGGTGGCTGGACGTGCCCTCGCCTCGCGGTGCCTCACTGCCCCTTGATGGCGTCGGTTTGCTTCTTGTAGTCCTCGTAGGACTGGCTCGAATTCGTGAGACAACGCGAGCGCTCCTGCGAATCGTTGATCGTCCAGCACCCTTGACGCTGCCAATCCTGCGCCGCGTCGTAGGCCTGCTCCGTACTGCACCCGGCCAGCGATGCAGCGATGACGACACCCAGCAACGCCAGCTTGGGCGAAAGGCGAATCAACATAAATTTGTCCTCGAGAGGCATCGGAACGAGTTAGCAATCGATGTCAGTCATGCGCAATCTCTCGATGCCGAAGGGTTGGCGCCTTCAGCATGGCTACCATTTGAGGGTATGCGCCTTGTTTTCCGCCATGACCTTGGCGTGCCCTGCCAGGTCGAGTTGCTTGATCTGCGCGATGCATGCGGCGCGATCGGACCGGAACACCACGCCAAACAACTTGGACATGAAGTTGTTGTACTTCTTGCAAGCGTTCGGATCTGCGAATTCGGTGCACTCCGCACAGGATCCTATGCGCTTCTCCATGCAGCACGAGCGCACCGTGCACCATGTCGCCTTTGAGTTCTCGTGACATCCGGCGCATTTTCCATTCAGGTGCGACTTGCATGCGCCGCAGTACAGCCCGCAATAGGCGACGAGTTCGGGGTTCACTTCGATGTCAGACATGTGCAGATCCTTCTGCGAATTGAGATGCCCAATGTTTGAGGTAAACGTCTGCCGGAACGCGATGCGTGAAGGGAACCTGCAAACGTTGCTTGCAGGCGATCCGACTGACCGGACGGTTGGGCGTCATTTTCGAAAGCCCCTCAGAAGACCTCTCAGTGAACCTTTGACCGACGTCTCATGTGCTGCATAGAGCACGGGTGACTCCCATCTCGGCCCTTGTGGCATGCATTCAAGCATCTTTCGCCGTACTGCAGGCGTGTCGATGAGCCGCCATTGAATACGAAAGTCGTCAAACCACTCGTCCATGGAGTAAGTGTCATCGAAACCATGTAGATTGATCGTGCCCTTATAGCCGTTTCGGCAAAACTCACTCAGTTTGGATTGGGCATTCACATGTCCTTCGTAAGCTGACTCAAGATCAAGAACAGGCCATCTGTCCTTGATCGGATAATTTGCTCCGTATGCTCGGACTACTGCATTTACTACCTTTCTGGCGTCGGGTGTATCGATCAGGGGATAGATGCCCTGCGCATGCAGTGCATTGAAAAACTCATCAATGGTGAGGCGGTCGACCACTGTGCGACTCCTATGACGCCCAATGTTATTTGTCAGTCAGAACCGCAGACTAAACCGATTACACGCCGACAACCAAAACCATTCGTCCCTCGAATACCGCATCGCGATTGGCTTTCCAGCGCTACGCTGTCTGCCAACACCTTCAGCAATACACCCTCGACGCGCCGTCCTTCACCGACATCAAGGCATCGAAC
The DNA here is from genome assembly GCA_964448945.1 of uncultured Burkholderiaceae bacterium. GTDB lineage: Bacteria > Pseudomonadota > Gammaproteobacteria > Burkholderiales > Burkholderiaceae_E > CAXBRX01. Next base: position 45 of record CAYUYC010000200.1, on the reverse strand, counting down.
GCCGTAGCATGCAGGTGAACGGTTGTTCGCCCCACCCCATGGCCA
>CAYUYC010000199.1:0-6363 GCA_964448945.1 uncultured Burkholderiaceae bacterium | reverse complement strand
ATGTAGGCGCGATTGGCCTCGATCACCAGCTTGCCGTCCCAGGAGCCCGAGACATGTTCGCCGTCTTCGGTCTCTTCGAGATAGAAGCTCTCGACGTCGATCTCGCCGAGCACCTGGATGTTGCGCCCGCCGCCGAAGATGAAATAGTCGCCCTGGAACCAGCCCGGCTGTTCTTCGTCGGGCTGGAGAATCATCTGCACGCGCTGCTCGCCGAGCACGCCGCGATAGATGGTCGCAACTTCGGGATCGCTGTCGGGCAAGGCATGGCGCGAGTTGGCCTGCGCCATGCGCGTGGGCTGTGCGTTCGATGGCGGCGCAAACAACGCGCTCCAGCCGAACGCACCGATCAGCATCAACGCAGAAAGCGCCCGCATCGACGGCAGTCCTCGAGCCCGAATCACAGCCGCTCGAAGATCGCGGCGATGCCCTGCCCGCCGCCGATGCACATCGTCACCAACGCATAGCGCCCGCCGACACGCTGAAGCTCGTACAAGGCCTTGACGGTGATCAGCGCGCCAGTCGCCCCGATCGGATGGCCGAGCGAAATGCCCGAGCCATTCGGGTTGACCTTCTTGGGGTCGAGACCCAATTGCTGGGTGACCGCCAGCGCCTGCGCAGCGAAGGCTTCGTTGGCCTCGATCACATCGAGCTGATCGGCCTTGAGGCCGGCGCGCGCGAGCACCTTTTGCGTGGCCGGCACCGGGCCGATGCCCATGAGTTCGGGCTCGACGCCCGCATGCGCGTACGCCACCAGGCGCGCGAGCGGCTTGAGGCCTTTCTTCTCGGCCGCCTTGGCTTCCATCAGCATGACGGCCGCGGCTGCATCGTTGATGCCCGAAGCGTTGCCTGCGGTGACGGTGCCGTCCTTCTTGAAGACCGGCTTGAGTTTGCTCATGTCCTCGCCCTTCACATCCATGCGGATGTGTTCGTCGGACTTGAACACCACCTCGCCCTTCTTGGTCTTGAGGGTGATCGGCACGATCTGGCTGTCGAAATAACCGGCACGGGTGGCGTTGGCCGCGCGCAAATGCGATTCGACCGCGAGCGCGTCCTGCAACTCGCGGGTGATGCCGTACTTGGCCGCGATGTTCTCAGCGGTCACGCCCATGTGGTACTTGTGGAACGGGTCGTTGAGCGCGCCGACCATCATGTCGACGATCGCTGCGTCGCCCATGCGCGTGCCCCAGCGCGCGCCGGGCATCGAATACGGTGCACGGCTCATGCTCTCGGCGCCGCCGCCGATGGCCACCTCGCAATCGCCGAGCAGGATGCTTTGCGCGGCGCTGACGATGGCTTGCAGGCCCGAACCGCACAAGCGGTTGACGGTCAGGCAAGGCGTTTCCTTGGGGATGCCGCCGTTGAGCGCCGCGACGCGCGAGAGGTACATGTCCTTGGGTTCGGTGTTGACCACATGGCCGAACACCACATGGCCCACTTCCTCCGGCGCGAGCTGGCCGCGCGCGAGCACATCCTTGACCACGATCGCGCCCAGCTCGGTGGGTGCGATGTCCTTGAGGCTGCCGCCGAATTCGCCGATCCCGGTACGCACTGCTGCGGTGACAACGATTTCCCTGCTCATATGGTCTCCCTCGTGGATGGGCGGCCGTACGCGGCCGTATTCAATGCATCGTGGACGCTAGCATGCCGCGGCGGCAGGCGTCTTTCATTGCGGCGGCCAATGTCGCGTCATGACCTCGGCGATGCGCGGTTCGGCATCGATGCGGACCAGCAGTTCGGCGAACGCGGGCCGCGCGATATTCAGATGCTGGCGTGCCCCCGACCAGCGCGAGACGACCGCGGCCAGGATGTCCACTGCGCCGAAACGCTCGCCGGTGAGCCAAGGCGCGGGTTGGACCATGTCGGCAAACATCTCCCACAAACGATGCAGCCGCACACGGGTGCCGCTGCGGATGCGCTCACGGGTCGCGTCGTCGCAATCGGTGCACCAGCGTTCGGGGTAGTCGAACACGCCGATCGCCGCGTAGCAATTGGCGGCGATGAAGACCAGCGCGCGATATGTGCGGGCGCGCGCCGCAGGATCGGCGGGCAGCAGGCCGCTTTCCGGGTACCGGTCGGCCAAGGCCATCAGGATGGCGGCGCTTTCCGACATCACCGTGCCGTCGTCGAGCACCAGCGTGGGCACCTGGCCCAGCGGATTCACGCGGCACAATTCGTCGTAGCCCGGTCCGGGCTCCCAGGTCGCACCTTCGACCAGGCGGTAGGGCTGATCGACGAGCGCCAGCGCCGCTTCGATCGCGGCCGAACCCGATCCCTTGGAACCGTAGAGCGTCATCATGCGAGTTCTCCCCACAGATCATGCGCATCCGCCCCGGTGATGCGCACACTGACGATATCGCCGACCTTGTAGCGCTTCCAGGTCTTGGTGGCCGGCGCGACATAGACGGCGCCATCGATCTCGGGCGCGTCGGCGCTCGAACGGCCGATGCCGCCATCGGCATTGACCGCGTCGATCAACACCTTGACCGTCTTGCCGACCTTGCGCGCCAGGCGTGCGCGCGAAATCCCTTCCTGCACTTCCATGAAACGGCGCCGGCGGTCTTCGCGCACTTCGTCGGGTAGCGCGCCGTCGAGCGCATTGGCGGCCGCGCCTTCGACCGGCGAATAGGCGAAGCAGCCGACGCGGTCGAGCTGGGCTTCGCGCAGGAAGTCGAGCAGGTAGTCGAACTCGGCCTCGGTCTCGCCCGGAAAGCCCGCGATGAAGGTCGAACGCAGCGTGATGTCGGGGCACAGCGCGCGCCAGGCCTGGATGCGTTCGATGTTGCGTTCGCCCGAGGCCGGACGCTTCATGCGTTTGAGCACTTCCGGATGCGCATGCTGGAACGGCACGTCGAGGTAAGGCAGCACCTTGCCCTCGGCCATCAGTTCGATGACTTCGTCGACATGCGGATACGGGTAGACGTAATGCAGGCGTACCCAGACGCCGAGCGTGCCCAATTCGCGCGCAAGCTCGGTCATGCGGGTCTTGACCGGGCGGCCATTGACGAAGCCCGAGCGGTATTTGAGATCCACGCCATAGGCGCTGGTGTCCTGCGAGATGACGAGCAATTCCTTCACGCCCGATTTCACGAGGGCTTCGGCCTCGCGCATCACCTCGCCGATGTCGCGCGAGACCAGATCGCCGCGCAGGCTGGGAATGATGCAAAACGCGCAGCGGTGATTGCAGCCTTCGCTGATCTTCAGATAGGCGTAATGGCGTGGCGTCAGGCGCACGCCTTGCGGCGGCACCAGATCAGAGAACGGGTCGTGCGGTTTGGGCAGATGCGCATGCACATGCTGCATCACCTCGCCGAGCGCATGCGGGCCGGTCACGGCCAGCACCTTGGGGTGCGCGGTCTGCACGATGTCGTGCCCGGCCGCGTCTTTCTTGGCGCCCAGGCAGCCGGTCACGATCACCTTGCCGTTGGCATGGAGCGCCTCGCCGATCGCGTCGAGCGATTCCTGGACCGCCGCATCGATGAAGCCGCAAGTGTTGACGATGACCAGATCCGCGCCTTCATAGCTGGCCGCGGTGGCATAGCCCTCGGCCTTGAGCTGGGTGATGATCTGCTCGGAATCGACGAGCGCCTTGGGGCAGCCGAGCGAGACGAAGCCGACCTTGGGGGCCGAGGCAGTGGCGGAAAGCGAGGTCGGGGTGGAATCGGACATGAGGACTTGAATGCATGCACAGGCAGCCGCCCGCATGGCTGCCGGAAAGACTTCGGGCACCTCGCGGCCGGATGGCGCGAGGTGCCCGATTCTAGCTGCTGGCCCAGGTGGGCGCGCCTATCTCAAGGCGGCGCACACGGGCAAAGGATCAGCGCGATCCGCCGGCCGGACCGCCCGGCTTGGTCGGCGTCGCACCCGGTGGGGTGAACGGGAATCCGCCGAACATCGACTTGGCCTGGGTTTGCATTTGCTCTTGCATCTGCACGAACAGGTTCTTCGATTGCTCGATGTAGTTGGACATCATCCCTTGCATCATCGGGCCCTGGACGTTCATGAACTGCGTCCACATCTCGGGCGAGAACGCCTGATTGCCCATGAAGGCCTTGGATTGTTCCTGCAACTTGTTCTGGATCTCGATGAAGGCCTGAATGTTTTTCTCGAGGTAGTTGCCCATCATTCCCTGCATGGCGTGACCATAGAAACGAATGATGTTGGCGAGCATGTCGGCCGAGAACATCGGCACGCCGCCCGACTCTTCTTCGAGAATGATCTGCAGCAGGATGGCACGCGTGAGATCGTCGCCGGCTTTTGCGTCGATGACGTGGAAGTTCTCGTGATCGAGCACCAGTTGCTTGACGTCGGCCAGCGTGATGTAGGTGCTGGTTTCGGTGTCGTAAAGACGGCGGTTCGGATATTTCTTGATCAGGCGCGCGGTTGTCTCGGCCATGTCGGTCCTTTCAGACTCTCGTATCGCAAGTGCGGACAGAGGTGGGTGCGGCGTAGGCTCCGCCGCCCACGAGAGGCGGCGAGGTGCGAAGGGTTATAGCACCGTTCGCTGCGACTGCACAGCGCGTATACCCTCGGTGGCGACTCGCTCGAGCCGTCGCAACGGCCCGAGCGATGGTGCAGGTTTCGCCGGACTGCTCAACCCATGTGCAGGCCGCCGTTGAGCGAGAAATCCGCGCCCGTGGCAAAGCCGCCGTCCTCACTCGCGATCCAGGTGACGATCGAGCCGATCTCCTCGGGCGTCCCCAGACGCTTGACCGGAATCGTTGCCACGATCTTCTCGAGCACGTCGGGGCGAATCGCACGCACCATGTCGGTCCCGATGTAGCCCGGCGAGACGGTGTTGACCGTGACGCCCTTGGACGCGAGTTCCTGCGCGAGCGCCATGGTGAAGCCGTGGATGCCGGCCTTGGCGGTCGAGTAGTTGACCTGGCCGAACTGGCCCTTCTGCCCGTTGACCGACGAGATGTTGATGATGCGACCCCAGCCGCGCGCGGCCATGTCGGCGACCACCTGCTTGGTCACGTAGAACAGGCTGTTGAGGTTGGTGTCCATCACCTCGAGCCATTGCTCGCGCGACATCTTGAGGAACACGCCGTCGCGGGTGATGCCGGCATTGTTGACCAGGATATCGATCGGGCCGTGTTCGGCCTTGGTCTTTTCAAATGCGGCGACGGTGGAATCCCAATCGGACACATTGCCGACCGAGGCGTGGAAGGTATAGCCATCGGCCTTTTGCTCAGCGATCCATTTTTCGTAGTCACGGGTCGGGCCGCAGCCCGCGATCACCTTGTTGCCGCCGTCGGCCAGCTTGCGGCAAATCGCGGTCCCGATGCCGCCCATCCCGCCCGTCACGTATGCAACGCGTTGCGCCATGTGAATTCCTCCTTGATTGTCGTTGTTCATCATCGCCGCCGGGCCTTGCACCCGGCGGCGTCAGTGCGATTCACCAGCTCAGCGCTCGACCGTCAGCGCAACGCCCATGCCGCCGCCGATGCACAGGCTGGTCAGCCCTTTCTTCGCACCGCGACGCTGCATCTCGTGCAACAGCGTGACGAGCACACGGCAACCCGAAGCGCCGATCGGGTGACCGAGCGCAATCGCGCCGCCGTTGACGTTGATCTTGCTCGTATCCCAGCCCATTTCCTTGTTCACGGCGCAGGCTTGCGCAGCGAAGGCTTCGTTCACCTCGAGCAGGTCGAGATCGGCAGCCTTCCAACCCGCCTTTTGCAGCGCGAGCTTGGACGCCGGCACCGGCCCCATACCCATGATCTTCGGATCGAGCGCAGCCGACGCATACGACTTGATGGTGGCCAGCGGCGTGAGGCCGAGCGCGGCCGCCTTCGCGGCCGACATCACCATCACCGCAGCGGCGCCGTCGTTGATGCCCGAAGCGTTGCCGGCCGTGACCGTGCCCGCCTTGTCGAAGGCCGGACGCAGACCGGCGAGGCCCTCGGCATTGCTCTTGCGATTGACGAATTCGTCGGTGTCGAACACCAAGGGATCGCCCTTGCGCTGCGGGATCGACAGCGCCAGGATTTCATCCTTGAACTTGCCGGCATCCTGCGCAGCGGTCGCCTTTTGCTGCGAGGCCAGCGCGAACGCATCCTGCGTGGCGCGATCGATGCCGTACTGCTTGGCCACGTTCTCGGCCGTGATGCCCATGTGGTACTGGTTGTAGACGTCCCACAGGCCGTCGATGATCATCGAGTCGATCAGCTTGCCGTCGCCCATGCGAAAACCATCGCGCGATCCGGGCAGCACATGCGGGGAGGCGCTCATGTTTTCCTGGCCGCCCGCGATCACGATCTCGGCATCGCCGCATTTGATCGCTTGGGCGGCCAGCATGACTGCCTTGAGGCCGGAACCGCAGACCTTGTTGATCGTCATCGCCGGAACGAAGTCGGGCAG
>CAYUYC010000198.1:0-6446 GCA_964448945.1 uncultured Burkholderiaceae bacterium | reverse complement strand
CAATACGTCCGGGCGATGCTCGTCGAGCATGCGCAAGCCATCGGTGCCATTGGCCGCGGCGCCGACCAGTTTGAAATCCGAGTCGCCTTCGATGGCCTCGGTAAACGATTCGCGAAAACGCGGGTTGTCCTCGACGACGAGCACGGTGATGGGTTCCATGCGAGGCAGTGTAGCGACTTCGGGGGGCCGCGCCAGTAGCGTGCGCAAGCCTGTCGTTTTGCATCCCTCGTTCTGGGGATAGTGACCCCGCGGACCGACGCGTACGTTTGCGCGGCCATGCCAGCCATACAGGATCTTCATTCGCCACCGGCGCGCAGCCTGCGTGCGCCGACGCTGTCGCTGTTGCGGCAAGTGCGTATCGACTTCGGATCGCGTCCGGTGGTCGATCTGGATGATCGCCGTCCTGCAGCATTGCTGGCCGTGATCGCTGTCGACGGCAGCGCCTGGGCACATCGCATGGCGAACCTGTTGTGGCCGCAAGCGCAAACGGCACAGGCATTGATGGCACTCGACGCGCTGCGCATCGAACTCGCCGACACACTCGAGATCGACCTCATCCGCGGCGCGGAATTGCTGCATCTGGCACCCGAGGTCGCCATCCGAGTCGGCCTCGACGATCAGGCGCTCGATGCACTCGGCGACGAGCCCGCGCCGCATGTTCTCGGCGCCTATCGTTACGATGATCTGGAAGAGATGTCCGAATGGGTTGGAGCCGCGCAACAACGTCTTTTGCGCGTTGCGCGCACGCAATACATCGATCGCTCTTTCGAGCACGAACTGCGCGGTGACATCGAAGGCGCTGTGTTGTGCGCACAACGCGCACTCGCACTCGACCCCCGCTGCGAAGATTGTTTGCGACGCTTGATGAAATTGCATACCCGCGCCGGACATCGGGCCGCGGCATTGACGGCCTTTGCCCGCAGCGACGCATTGATGCGGGCTCGTCATGGCACGGCCTTATCGGCGGAATTGCACGCCCTTGCCGACGAGATCGCGGGCACTACCGCCATGCGCGACAGCGCTTCGCCTCAGGGCGGTCGCATCGCCGCCTGAGTCCCCGGGGTCCGTTGTGGCCTCAGGTCTGCACGAGTTTGCGGTGGCGCTGGATGCTCATCAGCATGCCCAGACCGATTCCCAGGGTGACCATGGCGGTCCCGCCATAACTCATCAAAGGCAGCGGCACGCCGACCACCGGCAGGATCCCGCTGACCATCCCCATGTTCACGAAGGCATACATGAACAGGATCATGGTGATCGCGCCCGCCAGCAAGCGCGTGAACATGCTGGGAGCACTGCCCGCGATGACGAATCCGCGCGACAGCAAAGCCAGATACAGCGCGCACAGCACGATGTTGCCGATGAGCCCGAACTCTTCCGAATAGACGCTGAAGATGAAGTCGGTGGTGCGCTCGGGAATGAATTCCAAGTGCGTTTGCGAGCCTTGCATCCAGCCTTTGCCGAGCACGCCGCCCGATCCGATGGCGATCGTGCTTTGAATGATGTGAAAGCCCTTGCCCAACGGATCGGATGTTGGATCCAACAGCGTCATGACCCGCTCGCGCTGATAGTCGTGCATCAAGGTCCAGATCAGGGGCAGGCTGGCCAATCCCGCGGTGACGATCGCGACGAGCACCCTCCAGCTCAGCCCGGCGAAGAAGATCACCGAAGCGCCTGCCGCAAACACCAAGGTCGCGGTCCCCAGATCGGGTTGCTTGAGAATCAGAGCGGTCGGCACCGCGAGGATCACCGCGGCTATCGCAAAATCGCGCCACCCGAGCAGCGCCTCGCGTTTGTGGAAGTACCAGGCCAGCATGAGCGGCAAGCCGATCTTCAGGATTTCGCTGGGCTGGATGTTGATGGCGCCGATGTCGAGCCAGCGCCTTGCGCCCTTCTTGACCACGCCGAACACGATGACCGCGATCAACAGGCTCACGCCCACCGCGTACACCGGCACTGCCACGCGCATCAAGGTCTGCGGCGACACATTGGCGACGATCCACATCAGCGCGAACGCGATGGCCAGATTGCGCACATGACCTTCCATGCGTCCGGGAAAGTCATATGCGCTGGAGTACATCGTGAACATGCTCAGCGCCGCAATCGCCGCCACGATCGCGAGCAGCGGTCCGTCGAAGACCGCGATGTACCGCCTCACCAGTCGTTGCCACGATTGCGGCAGCATCATTCGCCCCCTTCGACGTCCGGCGGTGTCACCGGCGGCAAGCCGCGCTCTTCGGGCGACGCTTCTTCGACCTCGGGCTCTGCGGCACTGGGTTCGACCGCAGGTTTGACGGCGTCCGGGAGTTTGCCCAGCAACCAGAAATCGAGCGCCTTGCGCGCGATCGGCGCCGCCGCCTGCGCGCCCCAGCCGCCGTTCTCGACGATCAAGGCGATGGCGATCTTGGGGTCGTCCGCCGGCGCGAGCGCGATGAACAAGGAGTGATCGCGAAAGCGTTCGGCGATCCGGCTCGCGTTGTACTTCTCGCCTTGCTTGATGCCGATCACCTGCGCGGTCCCGGTCTTGGCGGCCACCGCATACGGCGCGTTGCCGAACACGCCGGCGGCCGTGCCCACGCGCGCGACGTCGACCATGGCGGCCTTGACGAAATCGATGTGCTCGCGCTTGAGCGGAATCGTGTAGCTCTGCGTGGGTACCGTCAGACGCTTCTCGCCGGTCTGGACGTTCTCGACCGATCTGACCAGATGCGGCTTCATCGCGACGCCGTTGTTGGCCAGGATCGCAACCGCGTTGGCGAGCTGCAAAAGCGTATAGCTGTTGTAGCCCTGCCCGATGCCGACCGAAATCGTCTCGCCCAGATACCAGCGCTGCGCTGCTGCGTTCTTGAATGCGCCGCGCTTCCATTCGGTCGAAGGCAACACGCCGATGCGTTCGCCCTCGATGTCGATCCCGGTCTTCTGCCCGAAGCCGAACGGCTTCATGAAGTCGTGAATCGTGTCGATGGTCAGATCGTTGGCGAGTTGGTAGTAATAGGTGTCCGAGGACACCACGATCGACTTGTGCAGATCCACGGTGCCGTTGCCGCCCGCCTTGGAATCGCGGAACTGATGGTTCCCGAACATGAAATACCCGGGATCGTGGATCGTGAACTGCGGCGTGCGCTTGCCGGTTTCGAGCCCGGCCAGGGCCATGAACGGCTTGAAGGTCGACCCCGGCGGATAGGTGCCGCGCAAAGGACGGTTGAGCAAGGGCTTGTCGGGATCGGTATTGAGCGCCTCCCAGTTCACCGGATCGATGCCTTCGACGAACATGTTCGGATCGAAGGTCGGCTTGCTCACGAACGCCAGCACATCGCCGGTCTTGGGCTCGATCGCCACGAACGCGCCCTTGCGATCGCCATACAACTCCTCGACCAGCGCCTGCAGCTTGACGTCGATCGACAGCACGAGGTTGTTGCCCGGCTGCGCCGGCGTGCGCGACAAGGTCTTGACCGCGCGGCCACCGGCCGAGACCTCGACTTCCTCGAAACCGGTCGTCCCGTGCAGTTCCTTCTCGTAGCTTTGCTCGACGCCGATCTTGCCGACGTACTGCGTGCCGACGTAGTCGGACGCGTTTTCCCATTGCGCGATGCGTTCCTCGTCGCGTTGCGAGATGCGTCCGATGTAGCCGATGACATGCGCCGCGGTTTCGCCCAACGGATATTCGCGGAACAGGCGCGCGCGAATCTCGACGCCCGGAAACCGGAAGCGTTGCGCCGCGAACTTGGCGACCTCGTCGTCCGTCAACCGGGTGCGCAAGGGCAAGGATTCGAAGCTCTTCGATTCTTCGAGCAGCTTCTTGAACTTGCGTCGATGGTGCGGCTGAATGTCGACCAGGGTGGCGAGGTCCTCGATGACCGCATCGAGATCGCGCCCGAGCTTGGACGGCGTCACTTCCAGCGTATAGGCCGAGTAATTGCGCGCGAGGACCACGCCGTTGCGATCGGTGATCACGCCGCGATTGGGCGCGATCGGGACCACCGAAATGCGGTTTTCCTCGGCTTGCGCGTGATAGTCGTCGTACTTGACCACCTGCAGCCACACGAAGCGCGCGAACAGGCCGCAAAAGCACAGCAGCACGAACACGCCCGCGATGAACAGCCGCAACTGAAACCGTTGCAGCTCGAGCTCGGTGTTCTTGAACTCGATCATGCGTCCCCACTCACCCGCGCGTTCATTACAGCGGCCGCGTCACGTCGCGCTCGATCGGCCTGCGCTGCGGCGCGAGCAGCAACCAGCTCACGATCGGCCACAACAAGGTTGCGACCACACTCTGCAGAAAATGTTCGACGCCCGGGAAGGACGCGCCGACCGCCATGCGCACCGCCATCGTCACCAGTTGCGCACTCAAGAGCAACGGAAACACATGCGCCATTTGTCCGCGCAGCGGAAACCAGAGCACGCGGCGATGCAAGGTGATCGCGCCGTACGACAGCAAGGCATACGCCAGCGCGTGCTCGCCCAGCAAGGCGGCATCATGGACATCCATCGCCACGCCCATGACGAAGGCGATGCCGATCCCGACCTTGCGCGGCTGATGCGTGTTCCAGAACACCAGGGCCAACGCGACCCAATCGGGCACGCCCCAGAAATTGCCCCAGGGCAGCAGATTGAGCACGAAGGCACAGATCAGCGAAACACTGATGAACAACGACGACACCGGCCGCAGGATGTGATGCGGCTTGGTCATCGACAGATTGGTCAGGGTCGATTGACGCCAGTTGCTCATTTGCCGCGCGCTCCGCGTTTGGCCGGCGTGCTGCCCGGAGTTTCGGCCGGCGGCGGTGGCGCGGGCAGCTTCTCGCCCGGCATCAGCACCAGCACCTGCGGCGAGCCGTTCACCGCGGCGATCGGTTCGCAGACGATCTGGGCGAACGCCGATGCGCCGCGCACGACGCTGACCACCTTGGCGACCGGGAAACCGGCGGGATACACACCGTCCAGCCCCGAGGTCACGAGCACGTCGCCGTTGACCACATCGGCATTGGCCGCGAGAAAGCGCAGTTCCAAGGTGCCCGCGCCCGGCCCGCCATAGGCGATGGCGCGCAAATCGTTGCGGACCACCTGCACCGGCACCGTCTGTTCGGCGTCGGTCACCAGCGCGACCTCGGCGGTGAACGGAAACAAGCGCACGACCTGCCCGAGCACACCGCGATCGTCGATGACCGGCGCACCCAGCGTCACGCCATGTTGCGACCCGCGATTGATGATGACCTTCTGGGCAAACGGATCGCGCGCGTCATAAAGGATTTCGGCATGCAGACTGCGCACCGGCTGACGCGCGCGCGCGTCGAGCAAACGGCGCAACTGTGCGTTCTCCGCTTCGCGCTGCTCGGCAATCTGAGCGGCTTGCGCCAACTGGATGCGGTCGCGGCGCAATTGTTCGTTCTCGCGCAACAAGGCCGACTGGGTGGAGAAGTACTCGCCGATGCGCAAGGCCGCGTCGCGGGGCAGCAGCGCTGCACGCTGCAATGGATACAAGGCAGTGCCCACCGCCTGACGCACGACCACCAGGGTCTTGTAGCGCGCGTCGACCACCAGCAAGGCGATCGCCAGCACGGCAAAAAACAAGAGCCGAGCAAATGCGCTCGGCCCTTGCTTGAAAAACGGTGGCGGGGCGTACTCCATGGCCGCAGCCGGGCAGGCTTACTCCGAGGTGAAGATGCTGCCGAGCTTGTCCATGCGTTCGAGCGCGAGACCCGAGCCACGCGCCACACAGGTCAACGGATCTTCGGCAACCAATACTGGCAGTCCGGTCTCTTCCATCAAGAGCCGGTCGAGGTCGCGCAACAAGGCGCCGCCGCCGGTCAGCATCATGCCGCGCTCGGCGATGTCGGCGCCAAGTTCGGGCGGGGTTTGTTCGAGCGCGCTCTTGACTGCCGACACGATGGAATTGAGCGGATCGGTCAGGGCTTCGAGGATTTCATTGCTGCTGATGGTGAAGCTGCGCGGGATGCCTTCGGACAGGTTGCGGCCCTTGACTTCCATTTCGCGCACTTCGGAGCCCGGGAAGGCCGAGCCGATTTCCTTCTTGATGCTTTCCGCGGTCGGCTCGCCGATCAGCATGCCGTAATTGCGGCGGATGTAATTGATGATGGCTTCGTCGAATTTGTCGCCGCCGACGCGCACCGAGCCTTTGTAGACCATGCCGCCCAGGCTGATGACGCCCACTTCGGTAGTGCCGCCGCCGATGTCGACCACCATCGAGCCCGAGGCTTCCGAAACCGGCAGGCCGGCGCCGATCGCGGCGGCCATCGGTTCTTCGATCAGGAACACCTGGCTCGCGCCCGCGCCGAGCGCCGATTCGCGGATCGCGCGGCGCTCGACCTGGGTCGAGCCACAAGGCACGCAAATGATGATGCGCGGGTTGGGCGCGAAGATGGAGCCCGGATGGACCATCTTGATGAACTGCTTGAGCATCTGCTCGGTGACGGTGAAGTCGGCGATCA
>CAYUYC010000197.1:0-6464 GCA_964448945.1 uncultured Burkholderiaceae bacterium | reverse complement strand
TCGCGGCGCTGATCGCCGGCGTCATCCTCTGGATCCGACCGGCGCCCGTAGCGACCACGCCGTCGTCGGCATCGCCCGCTCAAGGCGCGGTCAGCGTGACCGAGGTGCAGACCTTGCTCATCCAGCGCTGCGTGATCTGTCACAACATCGATGCCCCGAGCAAGAATGTGCGGCTCGATTCGCCCGAACAAATCCGCGAGAACGCGCAACGCATCTATCAGCAGGCGGTGGTGCTCAAGCTCATGCCGCTCAACAACGCCACCCAGATCACCGAGGACGAACGCCGGCTCCTCGAACGTTGGTATCTCGCGCAAAGCGCCACCGCTCCAGCCCGATAGCCGAACGGCGCATGCGGAATCGACCGCAGTACGACTGCGACGCTCAGGTCGGCGGTACGCCCATGTCCTGATGGGCGCGGATGCAGTCCTGGCAGATACAGGCCTTGCCTTGCAGCGCCGCCGGCACACGCGCCAGCAATTGCGCGGAGATCGTCACATCGCGGCACCAGCATGGCGTGCTGCCGCGCGCGCCGCATTGGTTGGGCCGTCCGCACAAGGGGCAGGCATGTTCGATGGCGTCTTCATTCATGCCGCGAGTGTGCCGCAAGATCGGCACGCTGGCGGCATCCGCGCGGCGACTGCACTCAACTCACCTTGACCTCGACCAACGACCCGCCTTCCGGGTCAGTCACATGCACCGCACACGCCAGGCACGGATCAAAGCTGTGGATGGTGCGCAGGATCTCGAGCGGCTGTTTGGGGTCGGCCATCACATGGCCTTTGAGCGCGGCCTCGTAAGCGCCGGCCTGACCCTGCCCGTCGCGCGGGCCGGCGTTCCAGGTGCTGGGCACCACCGCCTGGTAGTTCGCGATCTTCTTGTCTTCGATCACGATCCAATGCGCGAGGCCGCCGCGCGGGGCTTCCATGCGGCCCACGCCCTGGCATTGCCGGGGCCAGGTCGAGGGCTCCCATTTGGTTTCGTTGAAGGTGCGCAAATCGCCGGCCTTGATGTTGGCCACGAGCTGGTCGTACCAGCCTTGCATCGCGTCGGCGATGATCTTGGTCTCGAGAGTGCGCGCCGCGGTGCGCCCGAGCGTCGAATACAAGGCCGCGACCGGCACGTCGAGCGTCTTGAGGGTCAGATCGACGAGTTCCTTGGCCTGGGCATGGCCGCGCGCATACAGCATCAGCACCCGCGCCAGCGGCCCGACCTCCATCGCCTTGCCTTTCCAGCGCGGCGACTTCAGCCATGAATAGGCCTTGTCGACATCGAGCTGGGTGTAAGGCGGCTTGGGGCCGTCGTAAGCGAACTCGGTCTCGCCCTTGTACGGATGCAAGCCCTTGTCCTTGCCGCCTGCGTACTTGTACCAGGCGTGCGCGACGTATTCCTGGATCTCGTCTTCCTGGTTCAGATCGACCGGATGGATGGTGCTCAGATCGCGCCCGAGGATGACGCCGGGCTGGATCATGAAGCTGTTCGGGTCGTCCATCCCTTTGCTCGGGAAGTCGCCGTAGACCATGAAGTTGCCCAGGCCCTCGCCTTGCGCAGCCCAGTCCTTGTAGAAGCCGGCGATCGCAAGCGTGTCGGGCACATAGACCTGATCGACGAATTCGCGCATCGAATGAATGACGTTCTGGATGCGCTGCAATCCGACCACATCGAGCGCGGTGCCGCCTTGCTGGCCCGAATCGACGCTGATCGCGCACGGCACACCGCCGACCAGGAACATCGGATGCGGATTCTTGCCGCCGAGGATGGCATGCAAGGCCGCGACATCGCGCTGCCAGCTCAAGGCTTCGAGGTAATGCGCGACCGCCATCAGGTTGGCCTCGGGCGGCAGCTTGTAGCCCGGATGGCCCCAATACGCATTGCCGAAGATGCCGAGCTGTCCGCTGTCGACGAAGGCCTTGAGCTTCTTTTGCATGTCGCTGAAATAGCCGGGCGACGACTTCGGATATTTGCTCAGGCTTTGCGCGAGATCGGAAGTCGCCTTCGGATCGGCCTTGAGCGCGCTGACCACATCGACCCAGTCGAGCGCGTGCAGATGATAAAAATGCATCACATGGTCGTGCACATATTGCGCGCCGATCATGAGATTGCGGATGAGTTGCGCATTGGCCGGAATTTGAATCTTGAGCGCATCCTCGACCGAACGCACCGAGGCGAGGCCGTGCACGAGCGTGCACACGCCGCAGATGCGCTGCGCAAATGCCCAGGCGTCGCGCGGATCGCGGTTGCGCAGGATGATCTCCAGCCCGCGCACCATCGTCCCCGACGAATACGCTTCCTGGATGGTGTTGCCGTTCATCTGCGCTTCGATGCGCAAATGGCCTTCGATGCGGGTGATCGGATCGACGACGAGTCTCTCGCCCATGGTCAAGCTCCTGCGCTTTGCGTCGGCGCCGCCGCGTCGCCCGCGGGCGCGTCTTCGACGAGGTATTCGGCGATCAATTCGGTCAGGCCCAGCACGGTGACCGGCATTTCGTAATGCTCGATGCCTTCTTCAAGCGTGATGCGGCAATTGGCGCAAGCCGTCACCACGGTCTTGACGCCGGTCTCTTCGATCTGCGCCTTCTTGAGCTTGAAGGCCTTGAGCTTGATGGTCTCGGCGCGGTCGTTGGCCGACACCCCGCCGCCGCCGCTGCAACACCAGTTCCATTGGCCGTGGTCGGCCATCTCGTGCAGGTCGGGCGCCACCATGCCCAGCAAACGGCGCGGCTGTTCGATCACGCCGCCGCGACGCGCGATCTGGCAGGGGTCGTGGAAGGTGACGGGTATTTTCTTTTCGCCCTTGGTCTTGAGCCGGCCTTGCGCGCGCAGATCGTCGAGCACTTCGAGAATGTGCTGGACCTTGAACTTGTAAGGCCGGCCGATGAGGTTGGGCCCTTCCCAGCGCAGCGCCGTGAAGGCATGGCCGCATTCGGGGCTGATCGCGGTCTTGACCTTGAGTTTCTCGGCCGCGTTCACGATGCGCTCGACGATCTGTTTGGCGATGTCGCTGCTGCCGATCTGGATGCCGCTGTTGGTCGCTTCGTAGGCCTCGGTCGACACGGTCCAGCTCGCCTTGGCCTGATGAAAGATGCGCGCCAGCGCCGCCAGGTATTCGGGGTAGTTGATGATCTCCATCGATGACATCAACACCAGGTAATCGGCGTTTTCCTGGTCGACCGGCACGGTCAGGCCGGTGTCGGCCTGCACATGCTTGATCTGCGCCGCCACCGCCTTCCATTGCACGCCCATCGGGCTGCCGACGGTGATGGTGCGCTTGCTCGCACCGATCAGCCCTTCGGGCGCATTGCCCGAGGCCGCCATGCCTTCGCGCAGTTTGCGCACCATGTAAGTGATGTCGTTGCCGACCGGACAGACCAGCGAACACCGTCCGCACAATGAACAACTGTCATAGACCAGCGGGCTCCATGCTTCGAGCATCTGGTCGTCGACCTTCTTGGCCAGGCCGGTCGCCTTGGCGAGTTTGCCGACCAGCGTGGTCTCTTGTTCCCAGACCCGGCGCAAGGGTTCGAGCTTGTGGATCGGCGTGTATTTCGGGTCGCCGTTCTCGGTGTAGAACATGCAGGCTTCGGCGCACAAACCGCAATGCACGCAACTCGAAAAGAAGCTTGCGATCGGCGCGTCGAGCACCTTCTTGAGCGCGTTGTAGCCGCGATCGAATGTGGCGGTCATGACGCCACCCCCTTCCTGGCAAACGCTTCGCCGTTGTACCAACGCGCGAAGAACACGGTGACGGCATGCGTGAGCTTGGTGAACGGCAGCAGCACCATCAGCGCTTCCACGCTCAGGATGTGCAGCGCCAGCATCCAGGTGTAGTCGATGAGCAGGTGATGCAGCGCCAGATAGCCGGTGAGCAAGGGCAGGAAGGTCAGCGCCCAGGCCAGGTAATCGCCGAAGCCGGACAGGAAGCGTTTGACCTTGTCGCTCAGGCGATGGATGAGCACGATCAGCATCGCCGCCAGGCTCGCGACCGTGATCGCATCGATGACCGGCGTCGGCAAGCCCGGCCAATGAATGCCGAGCACGCCGCGAAACACTTCGATGTGCGGCACGAAGAACAACAGCACCAATGCAAACCCGATGTGGAACACATAGCCGCCCACATAAGTGACCGGCGAGCGCTTGACCATGCCCGGCGGCGGCAAGGAGCGCGTGAACATCGTGCGCAAGCCTGAACCCACCTTGACCGCACGCGGTTCCGACAGATCGGGCTTGCGGCCGAGCGACAGCATTTCGAATATGCGCAGCACCAGGCCGAAGATGAGGATGCCCAGCGCCCAATTGAAGGCAGTGCCGCGCGCGAAGGTGAGGAGGTCGATGCCGGTCAGGTTCATTTGCCGCCTCCGTCCTTTTCGAGGTCGTTGATGGTCACCGGCACATGCGCGGCCTGTGCCTTGGCCTTCATCCCCTTGTTGAGCGCGAGCATCGCCGCGCCCACCGCGACCCCGGCCCCGGCCGCCACCATGGCCGCCTTGCCCAGCGGCAGCGTCGGTTGCGACAAGGCTTGATAGAACCCGCCCATGTCCCAGAAGCCGGGCTCGGAACAGCCGATGCAGCCATGGCCCGACTGGATCGGGAAGCTCACGCCCTGATTCCATTTGATGGTCGCGCAAGCGTTGTACGTGACCGGCCCTTTGCAGCCGAGCTTGAACAAGCACCAGCCTTGGCGCGCGCCTTCGTCGTCGAAGGTTTCGGCGAACAAGCCTTTGTCGTAGAACGGGCGGCGATAACACCGGTCATGGATCGAATCGCCGTAGAACACTTTGGGCCGGCCGTGATGATCGAGTTCCGGCAAGCGGCCGAAGGTGAGGAAATGCGCGAGCACGCCCGAGATGACCACCGGAATCGGCGGACAGCCGGGCACATTGACGATGGGCTTGTCCTTGACCAGTGCCGAGACCGGCACCGCGCCGGTCGGATTCGGATTGGCCATCGGAATGCCGCCGAAGGCCGAACACGAACCAACCGCGACGATGGCGGCGGCGCCCTTGGCAGCCTCCATCAGCATGTCGACATTGCTGACGCCGGCGATCGTCGAATACGCGGGGTTGCCCATCGGGATCGAGCCATCGACGATCAACAGATATTTGCCGTCGTTGTCCTTCATCGCGGCCTCGCGCGCGGCCTCGGCCTGAAAGCCCGCGGCGGCCTGCAAGGTGTGGTGGTAATCGAGCGAGATGGTGTCGAGGATCAGGCTTTCGAGCGTCGGCGAATGCGAGCGCGTGATCGATTCGGTGCAGCCCGTGCATTCCTGGAACGACAGCCAGATGACCGATGGTCGCTTGGCGCTTTCGAGTGCGGCGGCAATGGCGCGCGCGGCCTCGGGCGGCAAGGCCATCAGCGACGCCAGCGTCGCGCAATATTTCATGAAGCCGCGGCGGCTCACGCCTTGTGCGCGCAAGACTTCCGCGAGGGTTCGATCACTCGACCTCATGGCTATCCCTTCTGATGGATGGAACCGGCCGGCCCGGATGCGGGCATGGGGCGATGCGCACGACGCGGTGCGCGCGGCTGGGTGGCGATGCCCAGATGCTCGGACAGCGTGCGCAAACCCACCGCCACATCCTCGGCATGGCTGTGCACGATCTCCGGTACGTACGAAATCTCGATCAGACGCGCGACGGTCTGCCCGCCTTCATCGCGATGCGTCACCACCCACACCCCCGCGTGCGCGGTTTCGAGCACCGTGCTCGTGCCCAGCGCGCGCAGCGTGACCTCGACCTCGCCGGTGCCCAAGGCTTCATCGAGCGCGGCTTCGTCGCCCGGCCCCATGGGGATCGCGCGCAGATCGATGGTGGTCGGCACGCCGGTATCGATCAGGCGCGCGAGCGCATGCCGGATCTCGTGCAGGATGGGCACCACATTGCCGCGCGACGGCGCTTCGGCCATGTCTGCAGCCGGTTCAATCGCAATGACGCGTCGATGGTTCATGCGTCCACCTCCTGCGCGGCGAGCGCGTCGTCGCGTTGCCATTGCGCTAGCAATTCGCGCACACGCTGCGCGGCGGTCTCGAGGCTGGCGGCCACGCGCGGCGTCGGCGTCATGCCCCATTCGATCGATGCGGGCTCGATGCCCACGATGGCGCGCCGCGCCGGCAAGCGCCCTTGCAGACGCACCGCGCTGAACACATCGCCGAGGCTGATTTCATGCGGCGTACCGCAAGGGCGCGCAACCACCGCATCCATCGCCGCGCCGACATGCACATGCACGCTGCCCGCGGCCTGGCCCAGACGCATCGCGTCGAGCACGATCACCGCATCGGCATCTTCGATCAGCGGCGCAAGCGCGAGCCCGACGGTGCCGCCGTCGACAAAACTCACATGGGCTTGGGTACCGGCATCGCGCGCAAGGCGTTCGAGCAGATGCAGCCCGGCGCCGTCGTCGCTCAACAATGCATTGCCGATGCCGAGCACCAGAATCTGCGGCCTGGCCCCCGGCGCGGCCGGCGTGGCGAT
>CAYUYC010000196.1:0-6536 GCA_964448945.1 uncultured Burkholderiaceae bacterium | reverse complement strand
GATTTCTTCCATCAGATCGGCACGCTCTGGGGCGCGCGCCTGTCGGTGAACTGGTATGCGTTCGCGATCGCGGCGGCTTCGCTGGTCGTGCTGTTCGTCTGGCCCAAGGAGTTCAAGACCAAGGCGCCGACGGGCATGAAGCGCATCGTGGCGATGCTGCCTGCGCCCTTGCTGGTGCTGGTGATCGCGACCATCGTCGTCGCCTTGTTCGATTTGCCAGTCGAAACCATCGGCAGCAAGTTCGGCGGCATTCCGCAGGCGCTGCCGTCGCTGACCCTGCCCGATTTCGACTGGACCCTGGTCAAGCAATTGTTTGCGCCGACCATCACCATCGCCTTGCTCGGTGCGATCGAATCCCTGCTCTGCGCGCGCGTGGCCGACAGCATGATCGACGACCGGCACGACCCCAACCAGGAACTCATGGGCCAGGGCGTCGCCAACTTCGTCGCGCCCTTGTTCGGCGGCTTCGTCGCCACCGGCACCATCGCCCGCACCGTCACCAACATCCGCGCCGGCGGCAGTACGCCGATCTCGGGCATGGCGCATGCGGTGGTCTTGCTGATCATCGTGCTGGCCGCCGCGCCGCTGGCCGCGAGCGTGCCCCTGGCCGTGCTGGCCGCCATCCTGATGTTCGTGGCCTGGAACATGGGCGAATGGAGCGAGTTCCAGAAGCTCAAGCAGTTCTCGAGCAACTACCGGATCATCCTGGTATCGACCTTCTTGCTGACCGTGATCTTCGACCTCACGGTCGCGGTCGAGGTGGGCATCTTCCTGGCCTGCCTGTTCTTCATCACGCGCATTTCGCAACTCACGCGCGTCGAGCCGATTTCGGTCGAAGAACACCTCAAGGATGAAATGCCCGAGGGCCGGGTCGAGGCCTATCGCGTGGTCGGATCGATGTTCTTCGGCGCGGTCGGCAAGATCGAAGGGCTGGTCGATCCGGCGCCGCACAAGCGCCACGAGATGCCCGATGTGCTGATCCTCGATCTCGATCGCATGCTCAACCTCGACACCACGGGTCTGGACACCATCGAAGGCATGCTGCGCACGCTGCGCAAGAACGGCAGACATCTGGTGATCTGCGCGCCGGGCGAACAACCGATGTCCTTGTTCCAGCGCTCGGGCTTCACGGTCGCGCTGGGCGCGCAGAACCTGGTGGGCGACCTGCCCGGCGCCTTGCGGCGCGCGCGCGAATTGCTGACGGCCGCGCCTTAAGCGCCGGCCATCGCGCGCGGGTCGGCGGTGCTTTCGGCCCGGCGCACCCGGCCGTCGGGACCGAAGTAGGCCATGAACACCATGGCCTCGCGTTCGTCCTGCAGCCAGCGCCAGGTCCAGACGGTCTCGTCCGGACGCGCGGCATAGGTGGCGACCGCGGCCGGCTTGCCGAGAATGTCGCGCACTTCGTCCTCGCGCATGCCGGGCACGACCCGCGCAAAGTTGTCGGGTCGCAAGACCTGCTCCGCGCTCACGAACCGGCCTTGCGCATCCAGCCGCACGAAATACGTGCGCTGCCCCTCGGGGCCGCGCGGAAATTCCAGCACCCGGCTGCCCGAGACCTCTTCGCGCACATGGTCGGGCGTGCCGAGCACTTGGCGCACATCGGCTTCGGTCGACTGCCCGGGTTCGAGCCTGTCCAGCCCCAAGCGCTCGCATCCGACCAGGGCCAGCAACGTGGCAAACAGTCCGGCCATCCAGGCTCCTTTCAGTCGCGATTTCGCGATTCGGCGGCATCGGCCGCCATCCCGGTAAAATGCGCGCTCCCAACGCGGAGGTAGTTCCATGTACGAATCCGAAATCACCAAGTTTCTGGCCGAATTGAAGCAGAAGCGTCCCAACCTCGAACAAGGCCAGCAGCAAGGCCGCGCGCTGCTGTGGGACAAGGAACTCGACTTCGACGCACTCGAAGACTACAAGGCCGCGCGCGTCCCGCAAAAGCCTTACGTGTATTCGAGCGGGTTGTAAGCCGGTGACGACGGTCGAAACGCCCGCGCTGCCCGACGCGCCCGCCGGCTCGACGCCGGAGGTGGTGGACGGCCTGGCGTTCGCCAAGCTGTATGGCGAGCCGCTGTTCAAGCTGCCGCAGGATCTGTACATCCCACCCGACGCGCTCGAGATCTTTCTCGAAGCCTTCGAAGGGCCGCTCGATCTGCTGCTGTACCTGATCCGCAAGCAGAACTTCAACGTGCTCGACATCCCGATGGCGCAGGTCACGCGCCAGTACCTGACCTACGTCGATCAGATCCGCAAGACCAATCTCGAACTCGCGGCCGAGTACCTGCTCATGGCCGCGCTGCTCATCGAGATCAAGTCGCGCATGCTGCTGCCGGTCAAGAAGGCCGATACCGGCGAAGACGTCGAAGATCCGCGCGCCGAACTCGTGCGCCGCCTGCTCGAATACGAGCAGATGAAACTCGCCGCGCTCGAACTCGATCGCGTGCCCATCATGGGCCGCGATTTCTGGCGTGCGCAGGTGATCATCGACCAGACCGTGCAGATCCGTTTCCCCGACGTGAGCGCGGCCGATCTGCAAGCCGCCTGGGCCGATGTGCTCAAGCGCGCCAAGCTCACCGCGCATCACAAGATCACGCGCGAAGAACTCTCGGTGCGCGACCACATGAGCCAGATCCTGCGGCGCCTGCAGGACGCGCGCTTCGTCGAATTCACCGACCTCTTCCACGGCGATCCGCGCGGCCACAGCTCGGTGCAGATCGTGGTGGTGCACTTCCTCGCGCTGCTCGAACTCGCGCGCGAAACCCTCATCGAACTCACCCAGGCCGAGGCCTACGCGCCGATCTACGTGCGCTTGTCGTACACGCCGAGCTGAGCGGCCGCGCGGTGGGACACCGGTGCATTCCGCGCTAGAGTGCGCTGATTGCATCCACCACCCGTGCGCCCATGCTGATCAACTGCGTCGCCTACCAAGACGGTCACAAGCTCGCCGACATCCCGGTCGAAGCGATCAGCGAATGGCTGGCGCGCCCCGGCTGCTTCGTCTGGGTCGCGCTGCGCGATGCGAGCGACGATGAACTGCGCTTGATGCAGCATGAATTCGCGCTGCACGAACTCGCGGTCGAGGACGCGCGC
Source organism: uncultured Burkholderiaceae bacterium (assembly GCA_964448945.1). Classification (GTDB taxonomy): domain Bacteria; phylum Pseudomonadota; class Gammaproteobacteria; order Burkholderiales; family Burkholderiaceae_E; genus CAXBRX01. The sequence continues at coordinate 3,452 of CAYUYC010000196.1, read as the reverse complement.
CACGGGCATCAACGTCCCAAGATCGAGGAGTACGGCGACGTGCTGTTCGCGGTGATGAAGATGCTCGAAATCGACGGCGGCGAAGTGAAGGTGGGCGAAGTCGATGTCTTCGTCGGCACGAACTTCGTGCTCTCGATCCGCAATCGCAGCGCGCAAGGCTTTCTCGGCGTGCGCGAGCGCTGCGAGCGCGAGCCGCATCTGCTCAAGCATGGCGCGGGCTTCGTGTTCTATGCGCTCATGGACGCGGTGGTCGATCGTTATTTCCCGATCATCGACGCGCTCGAAACCGAACTCGAGACCATCGAGGAACAGATCTTCGAGCGCGGCGCGGCGCGCTCCAACATCCAGCGCCTGTATGAACTCAAACGCAAGGCGACCGAGTTGCGCCATGCGGTCGCACCGCTCATGGAAGCAGTGGGCAAGCTGCATGGCAGCCGGGTGCATGGCGTCTGCGCCGGGACCCAGGAGTACTTCCGCGACGTCTACGACCATCTGGTGCGCATCAACACCTCGATCGACGGGATGCGCGACACCATCGCAACCGCCATCCAGGTCAATCTGTCGATGGTGACCATCGAAGAATCCGAAGTGAACAAGCGCCTGGCCGCCTGGGCCGGGATCTTCGCGATCGTGACCGCCTTCGCCGGCATCTGGGGCATGAACTTCGAGACCATGCCCGAGCTGCATTGGCGCTGGGGCTATCCGCTCGCCCTCGGCATCATGGCGGTGGTGTCGTTCGCGCTCTATCGACGCTTCAAGCGCGCCGGATGGCTGTGAGGCCGCGCCGGGCTCAGGTCGGCGTGGGCGTGCCGTTCATGCGGTCGGTGCGCAGGAAGAACTTGCGCGCGTACGCCGCGAGTTGCGCGTCGCTCGGATGATCGAGGGTTTCGATGCCGACCACCTTGTTGGCCACCGCGCCGCGGTGCGCGTGCAGATGCTTGATGAAATCGAGCTTCGCGTCGGCCGGGCCGGTCACCAACACTTCGCGGGCATCGGCGATCGAGGCGGCGATCTCGTCGAAGTAGCGCTGCAGCGCGTGCGCCGCTTCGCCGTCGGCCTTGGCATGCGCATGATGGGCATGCGCCTTGATCCGTTTGGCCTCGGTGTGTTCGCTGCACAGGTGCAGCACATGCGCCTCGGCATGATCCATCCAGATCACTGCATGAAACGTGGACATCTCGACGACCTCTTCTTGACGACTTTTTCTGACGAACTCGCACTACAGACTGGCATGCGGCACACCGCCGCCACGGGCTTCGCGGCGGGTTTGGCATTCGATGCAACGGGCAGCCTCGGGCTGCACCTCCAGACGCGCATAAGGAATCTGCGCGCCGCATTCGATACAGGCGCCGAAGGATCCGTCGGCAATGCGCCCGAGCGCGCCCTGGACGGCGGCCAGTTCGCCGCGATCGCGTTCGACCTCGGCATGTTCGAGGTCGCGGAACACCGGCGCAAGATCCCAGTCCTGTCCGGTCTCGTTGAATTGCTCGATCAGCGCATCCACGCGCGCCTTGCCGTGCTGATGCTCGGCGATTTCGCGCAAGAGGCTACGGCGCCGCTCTTGCAGCGTGCGGCGCAAGGCACTGATCTGTTCCTGGGTCAGCGGACGCATACGACCTCCTGAGAACGCAGATGCACGACGCGTGCATGCGACTTCAGCCTACGACGCGCACGGCATGCGCGCTTGACGCAGAACAAATGCCGGATGTCGCCGATCCGCGCCGCGCGGCCGAACGTGACGAGTCGCACGCGCTCAGGTGCGCGGTGTTGCTATCCCGGCATGGTCGATCCACACGCCCGGCGCGCCGCGTTCGAGCGCAGCGCGCACCGGCGGCGACAACGGCGCCTTGGTGAGTGCATGCGGCTTCACGTTCACATACACCGTTTCGACCACGGCCACCAAGGTATCCCCACCGGCAACGCGGAATTCGACGCGCAGGGTGAACGAGGTGTTGCCCAGCGCCGCGGTGCTCACGCGTGCTTCGAGCACATCGTCGAAGCGCGCGGGCGATTTCCATTCGGTGGTCTGCTTGACCACCTGGTAATCGAACTCGCCCGCGAGCAAGGCCGCGGCCAGACCGAGGGCGCGCAGATATTCGACCGTGGCGAGGTCGACGTAATCGCCATAGCGCGCGTTGAAGACCACCTTTTGCGCATCGCATTCGCCGTAGCGCACGCGCAGCGTGTAGCGAAAGGGCTGGACGGCTTCGGTCATGGTGAGTGTCGCGCTGGTGGATGGACAGGCTTCAGGCCGCGTCGAGTTTGGCGACGCCGAGCGCGAGCCATTTCACGCCCTGGCGCCCGAAATTGATTTGCGCGCGTGCGTCGCCGCCCGAACCTTCGAGGTTGATGATGACGCCTTCGCCGAACTTGGCATGGCGCACATTCTGGCCGATCCGAAACCCAGTCTGGGCCTGGGCCTGCTGGCGCGCCCAATTGGGCAAGGGGCCGCTGCCGGTCACCGGCACATCGGCCGCGCGGCGGCGCTTCTCGGCGTATTCGCTGTCGTCTTCCCAACCGGTGGTGCGGTTGCTCTTCCAGTCGTTGTTCCAGCTTGCCTTGTAGGCCTGGCTGGCTTGCGTGGCCATGCCGCCCAGGCGCGGGGTCAGCCATTTGAGGCAGGCCTCGGGCAATTCATCGAGAAAGCGCGACTTGAGGCTGTAGCGGGTCTGGCCGTGCAGCATGCGGGTCTGCGCATAGCTGATGTACAGCCGTTCGCGTGCCCGGGTGATCGCCACATACATGAGCCGGCGTTCTTCTTCGAGGCCATCGACCTCGACCGCGGAATTTTCGTGCGGGAACAAGCCTTCTTCGAGGCCGGTGATGAACACCACATCGAACTCCAGCCCTTTGGCCGCATGCACGGTCATGAGCTGGATCGCGTCCTGGCCGGCCTGGGCCTGGTTGTCGCCGGCTTCGAGCGAGGCATGCGACAAGAAGGCCGCGAGCGGCGAGATCGGCGCTTCGACCACGCCGTCGGCATCGGGCGCGTTGTTGGCCTGGGCCGCGGCGCGGTCGTGCTCGAAGCCTTCGTCGTTGACGAACAGCGCCGCGGCGTTGACGAGTTCGTCGAGGTTCTCGACCCGGTCCTGGCCTTCCTTCTCGCTTTCGTAAAAGGCGCGCAGGTTGGAGCGATGCACGACATGCTCGACGATCTCGGGCAGCGCGAGCTGCTGGGTCTCGAAGCGCATGCCTTCGATGAGCTTGACGAAATTGGCGAGGCTGGTCCCGGCCTTGCCGCCCAGATGCGGCACCGCTGCGTACAGCGAGCACGCGTTCATGCGCGCCACATCGGCCAATTGTTCGAGCGAACGCGCACCGATGCCGCGCGCCGGAAAATTGACCACGCGCGCAAACGCGGTGTCGTCGTGCGGGTTCTCCAGCAGGCGCAGGTAGGCGAGCGCGTGCTTGATCTCGGCGCGCTCGAAAAAACGCAGACCGCCGTAGACGCG
>CAYUYC010000195.1:0-6545 GCA_964448945.1 uncultured Burkholderiaceae bacterium | reverse complement strand
TGCAGGTAGCGGATCAGCCAGCCCCAGGGCACGTCGCGCATGATGTACTCGACGCTCGCGAAGGCGACCGGGATGCCGGAGGCGTTGAGCGAGGCATCGGGCTTGTAGTTCATCACCAGGAAGATCCCGGTGAGGATCTGGATCACCAACACCAGCAGTGCCAGCGAGCCGAAGAAGTACCAGAAGTTGAAGTTCTTCGGTGCGTAGTACTCGGATAGGTGCGCTTTCCAGGTCGCCGTGAGCGGGAATCGATTGTCGACCCAGGTCAACAATTTGACGGCCGCGGTTGCATCGGCGGGCGCTTCTTTGAATTCAGCCATGTCTAGTCTCTCCAGCCTTCCTTACGCCTTCTTGTCTTCGCCGATGAGCAACTTGGCATCGCTCAAGTACATGTGCGGCGGGATGTCCATGTTTGCAGGCGACGGCTTGTTCTTGAACACGCGACCCGCGAGGTCGAACGTGGAGCCGTGACACGGGCACAGATAACCGCCGGCCCAATCGTCGGGCAGGTTGGGCTGCGGGCCCGGATTCGGGCGCTGACCCGGCGAGCAACCGAGGTGCGGGCAGATGCCGACCATCACCAGGTATTCCGGTTTGATCGAGCGATGCTGGTTCTTGGCGTACTCGGGCGTCTTGATCTGGTAGTACTTGTCCGAGTTGGGATCCGCCACCTTGTCTTCGGTCTTCTTGAGCGACTCGACCATCTCCGGCGTGCGACGCAGAACCCAGACCGGGTTGCCGCGCCATTCGACGGTCTTGTATTCGCCCGGCTTCAGGTCGGCGATATCGACCTCCACCGCCGCACCCGCAGCCTTCGCGCGCTCGGACGGTTGGAAGCTCAGCAGGAACGGCGTAGCGGTGGCGACGCCGGCTGCGGCACCAGCACCGGTGGTCAACGCCAGCCATGTACGGCGGGACGGATCAGCCGCTTGGTCACCCGATTCGGGCACGGCCGGAGATTGCGTACTCATGGATTAGCCTCTGGATTCGCCGGTGATGCGCAAAGCCCCAACGGGCCCAACGTTGCCGACGCGGTGATTGCGGAAATGCTTCGAAGCTTGTGCAACAAGAAATTGTAGCCGAACCGGGGGGGCAAAAAAAAGCCGGCGTATCGGGCGACGGGTTGAGCCGTCTCGCCGGCAGGCCGACGCAAGTCCGGCAAGACAGCCCGTTCGGCCTTGCATTGCGGGGCTGGCCCAGTGATAGGCGGGACGTTTCGAATGGTCCGTGGAGTGTGAGCAAAGTCACGGGCTCAATGGGCTGTGGCATACAATCCACGCGCACCTTGCAGGCACCGCGTTGATCAAACCAGGGGAGAAGACGCATGAGCATGTTCAAGGAATTTCGCGATTTCGCAGTTCGGGGCAATGTGATCGATCTCGCGGTTGGCGTGATCATCGGCTCAGCTTTCAACAAGATCGTGGAATCGATCGTTCGCGATCTGATCAATCCCATCATCGGCGCGCTGATCGGCAAACCCGACTTCACGAATCTGTTCTGGGTGATCAAATTGCCCGATGGGTATCCCGGCCCCATGACCTACGACGCGCTCAACAAAGCGGGCGCGACGGTGTTTGGATATGGCGCCTTCCTGACTGCGTTGATCAATTTCGCATTGCTCGCTTTTGCGATCTTCTGGTTGGTGAAGTTCATCAACAAGGCGAAGGGCGACATTGATTTGAATCCGGCGGTCGCGCCGGTGGCGACTCCGGAAGACGTACTGCTGCTGCGCGAGATTCGCGACGCGTTGCGCAAATAATTGATCCGCGCGCTCGCCGCCGCATTCCGCAAAAGAGACGCGAGCGTTGCGCGGCGCTCGATGCGAGCGGCCGCGCTGGAGGGGCTTAGAATCCTCCGAATCGGCATTCCATTCGGCTCTTCCAATGATTCGCAGGTTCTGGCTGCTGTTTGCGCAGGCCGTCACGGTGGTGTTGGCGGCCTTGTTTGTCATTGGACTCTTCAAGCCGGGTTGGCTGACGCTGCGAGAGGCGGCTGAAGTCGAGGGCGGGGCGACGGACCGGGCGGTCATCGCGGGCGCCACGCAGATTGACTCGGCAACCATTGGTCCGGCGAGCTATTCCGATGCTGTGAAGCGCGCCATGCCAGCGGTCGTGAGCATCAACACCAGCAAAGAGGTGAGGGTGCCAGCGAGCCCGTTCGCCGATGACCCCATCTTTCGCAAATTCTTTGGCGACCAATTCGGATCTCGACGCGAGCAGGCGTCGAGTCTGGGGTCGGGGGTCATCGTCAGTGCGCAAGGCTATGTGCTCACCAACAATCACGTGGTGGAGTCCGCAGACCAGATCGAGGTTGTGCTGACCGATGGTCGCAAGAGCGAGGCGAAGGTCATCGGCGCCGATCCGGATACCGATCTCGCTGTACTCAAGATCGATCTGCAGAACCTTCCGACCATCGCATTCGGCCGGGCGGATCAGGTGCAAGTCGGGGATGTGGTCCTGGCGATCGGCAATCCTTTCGGGCTCGAATCCAGCGTATCGATGGGTATCGTCTCGGCTACGGGGCGCACGCGATTGGGGATCAATACCTTCGAGAACTTCATTCAGACGGATGCGGCCATCAATGCGGGAAACTCGGGTGGCGCGTTGATCGATACCCACGGCGGACTGCTGGGGATCAACACCGCCATCTTGTCGCGTACCGGGACTTCCGCCGGGATCGGCTTTGCGATTCCGGCCGACACCGCCAAACAGGTGCTCGACAGTATCGTGGCGACCGGCCAGGTCGTGCGTGGCTACATCGGCGTGGAAACGCAGGACGTCACCCCCGAATTGGCAGAGGCATTTGGATTGCCGCGATCCGATGGCGCGATCATCGCAGGCGTGGTTCGCGGCGGGCCGGCGGATAAGGCGGGCGTAAGAACCGGGGACATTCTGGTGGCAGTCAATGGTGCGGCGGTACGTGATTCCAATGCGATGTTGAATCTGGTGGCTCGTCTGGCGCCAGGGACCAAAGCCAATCTCGTGGTTCTGCGCGAGCGCCAGGAGCGGCAGATCGCTGTCGAGGTTGGGCGCCGCCCCAAAACTTCTGTGGAGCGATGAGTCGTGGGGCGCGTTGACTACGGCGCGTGTCGCTGCCTATAATTGCGGTTCCCTGAAATCGGGTGGCCTCGCCGTTTCCCAATCGGCAGTCGTCCGGCGCTCTTTGGTTGCTCATGCCCCATTGCTGCGCCGACGGTTGGATCGGGTTGGCGCAGTTTCCTGATTTCCCCCTGGTTTTTTGACGCAGGCCCTTGGCCTGTACAACTGTGAGTCGCGGGTTTTGATCCCGCAGAGACTGGACTGGACATGCCGACCATCAGCCAACTCGTCCGCAAGCCGCGCGTCATGGTGCGTGCGAAGAGCAAGAGCCCGGCGCTCGAAGACTGCCCGCAGCGCCGTGGCGTGTGCACGCGCGTGTATACGACGACCCCGAAGAAGCCGAACTCCGCGTTGCGTAAGGTTGCCAAGGTGCGCCTGACCAATGGCTACGAAGTGATTTCGTACATCGGCGGCGAAGGTCACAACCTGCAAGAGCACTCGGTCGTGCTGATTCGTGGTGGTCGCGTCAAGGATTTGCCGGGTGTGCGTTACCACATCGTGCGCGGCTCGCTTGACCTTCAAGGCGTCAAGGACCGCAAGCAAGCGCGTTCGAAGTACGGCGCGAAGCGTCCCAAGAAGGCCTGATTTTTTCGGGGCCGCGGATTGCGGCCTTGAGTAAGTGGTCGCCCCCGAAGTGTGGTTGGGAGACCGTGGATGGGTGGCTCGAGCTGCCCCCAACTGAAGCGTTTAAGGAGTTGTGATGCCCCGTCGTCGTGAAGTACCGAAGCGCGAGATCCTGCCGGATCCCAAGTTCAGCAGCGTCGAAGTCGCGAAGTTTGCGAATGTGATCATGCAAAGCGGCAAGAAGGCCGTGGCCGAACGCATCATTTACGGCGCGCTGGATGTGATCAAGACCAAGAGCGGCAAAGATCCGCTGGAAGTCTTCGGTCAGGCCGTCAACAACGTCAAGCCGATGGTCGAAGTCAAGAGCCGTCGTGTGGGCGGCGCGAACTACCAAGTGCCGGTCGAAGTGCGTCCGGTGCGTCGGTTGGCGCTGTCGATGCGCTGGTTGCGTGAAGCAGCCAACAAGCGCAGCGAAAAGTCCGCGGCGCTGCGTCTGGCAGGCGAGTTGATGGACGCTGCGGAAGGCAAGGGCGGCGCGATGAAGAAGCGCGACGAAGTCCACCGCATGGCGGATGCGAACAAGGCGTTCGCGCATTTCAGGTTCTGACGAATACCCGGCGTGCGCGCCGGAGATCGGTCGATCGATCTTCGGTGTGCGCGCCTTCCCACTGAGGTTCAAATGGCACGCAAGACCCCCATCGAGCGCTACCGCAACATCGGTATCTCGGCGCACATCGACGCTGGCAAGACCACGACGACCGAGCGCATCCTTTACTACACCGGTGTGAACCACAAGATCGGTGAAGTGCATGACGGCGCCGCCACGATGGACTGGATGGAGCAGGAGCAAGAGCGCGGCATCACGATCACGTCGGCCGCGACGACCTGTTTCTGGAAGGGCATGGATCTGTCGTTGCCCGAGCATCGCATCAACATCATCGACACCCCGGGACACGTCGACTTCACGATCGAAGTCGAGCGTTCGATGCGCGTGCTCGACGGCGCTTGCATGGTGTACTGCGCCGTGGGTGGCGTGCAGCCGCAATCGGAAACCGTCTGGCGTCAGGCCAACAAGTACAAGGTGCCGCGTCTTGCGTTCGTCAACAAGATGGACCGCACCGGTGCGAACTTCTTCAAGGTCTATGACCAGATGAAGATGCGCCTGAAGGCTAACCCGGTGCCCATCGTGGTGCCGATCGGCGCCGAAGAAAACTTCAAGGGCGTGGTCGACCTCATCAAGATGAAGGCGATCATTTGGGACGAAGCGTCCCAAGGCATGAAGTTCAACTACGAAGACATTCCTGCTGACCTCGTCGCGGATTGCCAGAAGTGGCGCGAGAACATGGTCGAAGCCGCCGCCGAATCCGGCGAAGAGCTGATGAACAAGTATCTCGAGTCGGGCGATCTGTCGGAAGAAGAGATCAAGCGCGGCATCCGCACGCGCACCATCGCTGGCGAAATCCAGCCGATGCTGTGTGGCACGGCCTTCAAGAACAAGGGCGTGCAACGCATGCTCGACGCGGTGATCGAATTCCTGCCTTCGCCGATCGACATCCCGCCGGTGACCGGCACCGACGACGACGAAAAGCCTGCCTCGCGCAAGGCCGATGACAACGAGAAGTTCTCGGCGCTCGCGTTCAAGCTGATGACCGATCCGTTTGTCGGTCAGCTGACCTTCATTCGCGTCTATTCGGGCGTGCTGAATTCGGGCGACACCGTCTACAACCCGATCAAGGGCAAGAAGGAGCGCATCGGTCGTCTGTTGCAGATGCATGCGAACCAGCGCGACGAAATCAAGGAAGTGCGCGCGGGCGACATCGCCGCGGCCGTCGGTCTGAAGGAAGTGACGACCGGCGAGACCCTGTGCGATCCGGAATCGATCATCATGCTCGAACGCATGGTGTTCCCGGAGCCCGTGATTTCGCAGGCCGTCGAGCCCAAGACCAAGGCCGACCAGGAAAAGATGGGCATCGCCCTGGGCCGTCTGGCGCAGGAAGATCCGTCGTTCCGCGTCAAGACCGACGAGGAATCGGGCCAGACCATCATCTCGGGCATGGGCGAGCTGCACCTCGAAATCATCGTCGACCGCATGAAGCGCGAGTTTGGCGTCGAAGCGACCGTGGGCAAGCCCCAGGTTGCCTACCGCGAAACCATTCGCAAGGTCTGCGAAGAAGCCGAAGGCAAGTTCGTCAAGCAATCGGGCGGTCGCGGCCAGTACGGTCACGTCGTGCTCAAGCTCGAACCGCAGGAGCCGGGCAAGGGCTACCAATTCGTCGACGCCATCAAGGGCGGCGTCGTGCCGCGCGAGTACATCCCGGCGGTCGACAAGGGCATCCAGGAAACCCTGCCCGCGGGCGTGCTCGCCGGCTATCCGGTGGTGGACGTCAAGGTGACGCTGTTCTTCGGTTCCTACCACGACGTGGACTCGAACGAAAACGCGTTCAAGATGGCCGCCTCGATGGGCTTCAAGGACGGCATGCGCAAGGCCAATCCGGTCCTGCTCGAACCGATGATGGCCGTCGAAGTGGAAACGCCGGAGGACTACGCGGGCACCGTCATGGGTGACTTGTCGTCACGCCGCGGCATGGTGCAAGGCATGGACGACATGCCTGGCGGCGGCAAGGTCATCAAGGCCGAAGTGCCGCTGGCGGAAATGTTCGGCTATTCCACCTCGTTGCGTTCGGCGACCCAGGGGCGCGCCACCTACACGATGGAATTCAAGCATTACTCCGAGGCGCCGAAGAACGTCGCGGACGCTGTGATCAGCGCGCGTTCGAAGTAATCAGACCCTCATCCGTTTATCGAATTGACCTTTCAAGGACGAGATCATGGCAAAAGGCAAGTTTGAGCGTACGAAGCCGCACGTGAACGTGGGCACGATTG
>CAYUYC010000194.1:0-6572 GCA_964448945.1 uncultured Burkholderiaceae bacterium | reverse complement strand
GATCATGCGACCGTGCTGGCCCTGCTCACCCTGCTGGTGATCTACGTGACGATGGTCTACGGACCGATCGCGGCCTGGCTGGTGGAGCTGTTCCCGACCCGCATCCGCTACACCTCGATGTCGCTGCCGTATCACATCGGCAATGGCTGGTTCGGCGGCTTCTTGCCGACCACCGCCTTCGCGATGGTGGCGGCGACCGGCGATGTGTATTACGGCCTGTGGTATCCGATCGTCATCGCGCTCATGACCTTCGTGATCGGCATGCTGTTCATTCGCGAAACCAAGGACGTCGACATCCATAGCGACAGTCTCGCGAAGATGTGATTCGCGCTAGCACGTCAGCGTGACGACGGGAGGCCTTCGGGCCTCCCGTTTTCTTTGCGACTTCAGTGCAGACCCTAGGCGATCGTGTCGATTGGCAAATGCAATTGGCGCGGCGCTCGGCGCTGGAGTGAAATGCGCAGCGGAGCTTGCTGCTCCGGGGCGTTCGTGCCCATCGCTGCGCGAACGAGGCTTACATCGAGAATACCCATTCAGGAGATGGACATGCCGCAGCTCAAAGGATCCAAGACCGAACAGAATTTGAAGGACGCGTTCGCGGGCGAGTCGCAAGCGAACCGTCGCTACCTCTACTTCGCCAACAAGGCCGACGTCGAAGGTCAGAACGATGTGGCCGCGCTGTTTCGCTCCACCGCCGAAGGCGAAACCGGTCATGCGCACGGCCACCTCGAACATCTCGAAGCCGTGGGCGACCCGGCCACCGGATTGCCGATCGGACCGACCCGTCTGAATCTCAAGGCGGCGGTCGCGGGCGAAACCCACGAGTACACCGACATGTACCCGGGCATGGCCAAGACCGCACGCAGCGAAGGCTTTGACGAAATCGCGGATTGGTTCGAGACCCTGGCCAAGGCCGAGCGTTCGCACGCCAACCGTTACCAGAAGGCGCTCGACCAACTCGTCGACTGAGCTTTGCCGATGGCCCTGCGGCCGGCGGCTGGACGCCGTCGGCCGGGGGCGCATCGGTTCACGGCGACGCTGCTGCACCAGACCCGGGTGGCGGGGCGTCCGATCCGTGCGGCGCACATCCGCCAAGGACCGTTCATGAGCGTACGCGAAGGCAATCTCGAAGCTCCGACCCGTCATCCGCTCGATTGGAAGAACCCCGAGTTCTACGACCCGGCCAAGCTCGATGCCGAGCTCGAGCGGGTGTTCGACATCTGCCACGGCTGCCGGCGTTGCGTGTCGTTGTGCGGCGCCTTTCCGACCTTGTTCGATCTGGTCGACGCGACCGCCGACGGCGAAGTGCATGGCGTGAACAAGCAGGACTTCGGCAAGGTCGTCGACCAATGCTATTTGTGCGACGTCTGCTACATGACGAAGTGTCCTTATGTACCGCCGCACGCGTGGAACCTCGACTTCCCGCATCTGATGCTGCGGGCCAAGGCCGTGCGGCACAAACAGGGCGCGACCCGGTGGCGCGACCGGGTGCTGAGCTCGACCGATGCGCTGGGCATGTTCGCGGGCATTCCGGTGGTCACGCAAACCGTCAATGCGGTCAATGGCACCAAGCTCATGCGCGGCGCGATGCAGTCGGCGCTCGGTGTGGACAAGACCGCGTGGATTCCGGCCTACGCACCCAAGAAGTTCCGCAGCGCGGCACCGCCGACGCAGCCGCATCCGGTACGCGATGGCGAGCGCACGCCGGGCAAGGTCGCGATCTATGCGACCTGCTATGTGAACTACAACGAGCCCGGCATCGGCATGGATCTGATCGCGATCCTCGATCACAACCGGATCCCGTATGTGCTCGCCGAGAAGGAAGCGTGCTGCGGCATGCCCAAGCTCGAACTCGGCGATCTCGACACCGTCGAGCAGCACAAGAACCTCAATATCCCGCAGCTCGCCAAGCTCGCGCGCGAGGGCTATGCGATTCTCACCGCGATACCGTCGTGCACCCTGATGTTCAAGCAGGAGCTGCCGCTCATGTTTCCCGACGACCCCGAGGTTCAACGCGTCAAGGAAGCGATGTGGGACCCGTTCGAATATCTGATCGCGCGCAACAAGGACGGCTTGCTCAAGACCGATTTCAAGCAGGCGCTGGGCACCGTCAGCTATCACGTGCCTTGTCATTCGCGCGTCCAGAACGTGGGCAAGAAGACCGCCGAGACGCTCGCGCTGGTGCCGGGCACCCAGGTCAATGTGGTCGAGCGGTGCTCGGGCCATTCGGGCACCTGGGGCGTGAAGAAGGAATTCCACGCCATGGCGATGAAGATCGGCAAGCCGGTATTCAAGGCGATGGCCGAAGGCGGCGGCAAGGGCGAGCCCAACTATGTCTCGTCCGATTGCCAGCTCGCGGGGCATCACATCGCGCAAGGCATCGACGAAGCGGGCCTGAGGCCCGCCGAACTGGCGCATCCGATCACGCTCGTGCGGCGCGCCTACGGCATCTGAGTCCGGGAAGGAAAGACATCGTGGAGACCACCATGCCCAAAGTCACGCGCGACAGCCTGCTCAGCCTCGAGGCCTATCACAAGGTCTACAAGGACTGGCGCCGTGCCATGGTCGAATACAAGCGCCGCCGCGTCGTGCATCTGGGCGAGCACATCACCTTGATCTTCGAGGACGAGAAGACCATCCGTTACCAGATCCAGGAGATGCTGCGCATCGAGAAGACTTTCGACGACGAAGGCATCCAGGCCGAACTCGACGTCTACAACCCGCTCATCCCCGACGGCAGCAACTTCAAGGCGACGATGATGATCGAGTACACCGTCGAGGCCGAGCGCAAGGCGGCATTGGCCAGACTCATCGGGGTCGAGGATCGGATGTTCGTGCAGGTCGAAGGCCAGCCGCGCGTCTACGCGATCGCCGACGAAGACCTCGAGCGCGAGACCGCGGACAAGACCTCGAGCGTGCACTTCCTGCGCTTTGAACTGGCGCCCGCCATGAAAACCGCGCTCAAGGCCGGGGCGCAAATGCAGATCGGCTGCGACCACACCCATTACCCTTTCCACTTGTCGGATACCCCGCCCGAAGTGCTGGCTTCCTTGATCGGCGATCTGGCCTGAACCGGTCCGTCGGGCAAGCCCGTCGGACTGTGGCGGCAAGGCAATTCTTACGCGCGCGCTTAGCAGCTTTGCATGTGGGTTTCCGTGCATTGCTGCGCATTTGCGAGAATTCTCTTCTTCGCCGCGTGGATTTCTTGATTACGCTCCCAGGCGGCCAAATCGGGCTGACTTACCCTGTCAGCCATTTCTTGCGTTCGGGAGAACGTGAATGCAGACCCAACTGGTGCAATGGTCCGACGATTTCAGTGTCGGCATCCCCGAGATCGATGACCAGCATCGCGGCTTGATCGCGCTCGTCAACCGCGTGTATTCCGCGGTGATCAACAAGGCCGCATCGAGCGAGGTCGAAGAGATCGTCCATGCGCTGGAGCATTACACGCTGCAGCACTTCGCCGACGAAGAGCGCTACATGATTCATGCGCGCTACCCCAAGTTCGGCCTGCACAAGTCGGTGCACGATCAATTCGTCGAACGCGTCGCGGCCGAGAAGGACCGCCTCAAGGCCGGGTTCCCGCTCGATGTCGACATCGTCCATTTTTTGCGCGACTGGCTGATCAATCACATCCTGCGCATGGACAAGGAATTCGGCCTGTATGAACAAGGGCTGCAGGCCGACGTGAAGCAGCAGCGCGCCGGTTTCTTCAAGCGTCTGTTCGGCAGCAATGCCGAGGCCGATACCGAAACCGTCCGTTCGCGCGGCATCGGCGGCTGGATGCGCTCGCTCTTTTCGCGCGCGCCCGAGCCCGACGAAGCCGATCTGGTAGCGGCCAGCACGATCGCGGCGATCGACACCCTGCCGGTCGAATCACCGACGCAAGGCCTCGACTTCCAGGGCGCCATCGAAGTGCACATGCGCTGGAAGGCGCGCTTCAAGGCCGTGATCGACGGCACCAGCGACGAAAAGGTCGAGGTCGACGTCATTCGCGCCGACGACCGTTGCGCGCTGGGCCTGTGGCTGTACGGCGAAGGCAAGCGCCGCTTCGACATGCGCTCCGAGTATCTCGACGTGCTGATGTGGCACGCCGAGTTCCACCGCCAGGCCGCCGGCATCCTCGAAGCCACCCTCGCGGGCGACAAGGAACGCGCCGCCGCCGATCTCGAACGCGGCGCCTATATGCTCGCCGCGATCAAGCTGCGCGGCTGTCTCGCGCGCTTGTTCGTCGCCACCAGCAACGGCTGAACCGCCGCCGCGGCTCAAGCCGCGGCGTGCAGATTCACCACCGGCGCCTTGGGCGCGCCACCGGCACGAAACGCCGCAAGCAACGCGGCTTCCTTGGCCTTCGCCGCCGCCAGATGCCGCGCCTTGATATGGCCGTAGCCCCGGATCTCTTCGGGGATCGAGGCCAGTTCCACCGCCAAGGCCAGGTTCTTTTCGTTCAATGACGCCATCAGCTCTTCGATGAGCGCCAGGTAGTCATCGATCAGGCGGCGCTCGGTGCGGCGCTCGTCGGTGTAGCCGAACGGGTCGAACGCCGACCCGCGCAAGAACTTGAGCTTGGCCAGTACCTTGAACGCACGCATCGTCCACGGCCCGAAGGTCTGCTTGATCAACTCGCCGCGCGCATTGCGCTTGGAGAAGGCCGGCGGCGCGAGGTGGAAGACGAGCTTGTAATCGCCCTCGAACATCGCATCGATCTTGGCCTGGAAGGCCGGATCGGCAAACAGCCGCGCGACCTCGTATTCGTCCTTGTAGGCCATGAGCTTGAACAGATACTTCGCGACAGCGGTGGTCAGGCGCTTGCTGCCCAGGCGCGCGCCTTCGAGGTGCTGGAGCTTCGCGACGAACTCGGCATAGCGCTGCGCATACGCGGCGTTCTGATAGCGCGTCAGATACTCGGTGCGGCGCGCGACGATGTCGTCGAGCGTGGCCGGACGCTTGAGTTCGACCACCTTGACCGTCGCGGGCGGCGCGATCAGCGCCTGCACCTTGGCCGGATCGTGCGCGGCGCGCCGGCCCCATTCAAAGGCCTGCTGGTTGCGATCGACGCTGGCGCCATTGAGTTCGATCGCACGCAACAAGGACGCGCGCTGCAACGGGATCCAGCCGCGCTGCCATGCCCAGCCGAGCAAGAACGGATTGGCGTAGATCGCATCGCCCAGCAAGGCCACCGCATAACGCTGTGCGTCGATGTAATCGGCACGCGCACCGTCGGACATGCCGAGCGCTTCGTCGATCTGGCGTTCGCAGGCATCGAGCGGAAATTGCCAGTTCGGATCGCGCAAGAACTCCGCCGTCGGCGATTGGGTCGAGGCGATCACCGCATGGGTGTGCCCGCCGCGCATCTTGGACAAGGCTTCGGTGCTGGCGGTGACGAGCGCATCGCCGCCGATCACCAGATCGGCCTCGCCCATCGCCACGCGCGTGGCGTGCAAGGCGTGTTCGGCATCGGCGATCTGCACATGGCTCATGACCGCGCCGCCCTTTTGCGCGAGGCCGGCCATGTCGAGCACGGTATTGGCCTTGCCTTCGAGGTGGGCCGCCATGCCGAGCAATTGCCCGATGGTGACCACCCCGGTGCCGCCCACGCCGGTGATGAGGATGCGATACGCGGGCATGGTCTCGGGCAAGGACGGCTCGGGCGGCGCGTCGGCATCGGGGGCGCCGATCGCCCCCGGCGTTTGCGCGCCGATGCCTTTGCCTTTGCGCAACTGCCCGCCTTCGACGGTCACGAAGCTCGGGCAAAAGCCGTTCAGGCAGGAGTAGTCCTTGTTGCACGAGGACTGGTTGATCTGCCGCTTGCGGCCGAACTCGGTTTCGAGCGGTTCGACCGACAAGCACGACGATTGCACCGAACAATCGCCGCAGCCTTCGCAGACCGCTTCGTTGATGACTGCGCGCCGCGCCGGGTCGGGAAAGCCCGGCTGGCCGCCGACGATCTTCTTGCGCCGGCGCCGCTTTTCGCTCGCACAGGTCTGGTCGTAGATGAGCACGGTGCAGCCGGGCGTGTTGCGCAGCATGCGCTGCACACGGTCGAGTTCGCTGCGATGAAAGACCGCGATGCCGCCATCGTCGAGCCCGCATTCATGGCCCGGCAGGCGTCCGGCCTGTTTGCCCAGCACGTCGAGATGCGTGGCGATGTTGCCGCTCGCATGCACGCCGTACTTCTCGATCTCGTCGGTCACGATGACGATCTTGCGCACGCCTTCGGCCGCCATCTGGCGCGCGATCATCGGTACCGTCAGCTTGCCGTCGACCGGCTGGCCGCCGGTCATCGCGACCGCGTCGTTGTAGAGGATCTTGTAGGTGATGTTGACCCCGGCCGCGACCGAGGCGCGCACCGCGAGGTAGCCGCTATGAAAATAAGTGCCGTCGCCGAGGTTGGCGAACACATGCGGCTCGTCGGTGAACGGCGCCTGGCCGATCCAGGGCACGCCTTCGCCGCCCATCTGGGTGAAGGTCTCGGCATGGCGCTCGGGCATCCAGACCGCCATGTAATGGCAGCCGATGCCGGCCAGCGCGCGCGAGCCTTCGGGCACATGGGTGCTGGTGTTGTGCGGGCA
>CAYUYC010000193.1:0-6573 GCA_964448945.1 uncultured Burkholderiaceae bacterium | reverse complement strand
GCCGATGATCGCGCCGTCGGCCAGTCTGACCGAGGCCTTGCCGCCCAAGGAGCGCTTGAGCGCGGTGACGGTATTGCCGACCGCGGTCACGTCGAGCGCGACATTGCCGCGGCCCTCGAGCTTGTCGAGTTGCACCGCATCCTTGAGCAAAGGACCGATCTGGATGTTGGTGAGCTTGGGCGCAAACGCAAACCGGTTGCCGTTTGCATCGACGCGCGCGCTGGCGTCGAGCGCACCGCCGTACAACTGCGCGGTCAGCGGCGCCAGGCGCACATCGCCGCCCTTGGCCGTGAGCTTGAGCGCGACCTTGCTCGCCTTGACGCCATGCACCTGCAACTCGCCCACGCGCGCCGCGCCGTCGAGCGCGAGCGATTTGAGCGCCGACAGATCGAAGGGTTCTTCCTTGGCCGGCGCAGCGCCGGGCGCCGCCGCCGGTGCGGTGGACTTGAGGTAGCGATCGAGGTTGATGCGATCGATGCCGACATCGAAGCCGATCGCCGGTTTGGCGAACCCCGCCACATCGAACTTGGCGGCGATCGTCGATTCGTCGAACTTGGTGTCGAGCTTGCCGTCGACCTTCTCGGTCTTGGCATTGACCGCAAGGCTCGCCTTGAACGGCATGTCGATCTTCTTGACCGGCATGGCCGGATCATCGATCTGCACCCGCCCGTCGATCGCGGCGAGGGTGACGGCCAGCGCGTCGAGATTGGCCGCGAGCGGCGACTTGATACTCGCCGCGATCGTACGGCCGTCGCCCGCCATCTTTGCATCGAGCGCGAGCTGCTTGGCATTGATCGCGCTCGGACTGCCGGCGGCGCCGTCGAGCGTGAGCGTGAGATCGGCGCTTTGCGCCCCGCCGCGCTGGAGCGCGAGCTTGAGCGACGGCGCTTCGAACTTCGCGGGCGTCCAATCCAGCTTGGGCAGATCGAGCGTCGCGACCAGCGCCTGGCCATCGAACGTCCCGTCGAACTTCGCGGCGAAATCGTCGGCGCCGTAGCGCGGCGCGCCCAGGTCGAGCAGCACCTTGCCCCGCGAGGTGAAGGTCCCCGCCACCGCGGGCTGCTTGCCGTCGATGCGCACCGATAGATCGAGCGGCACCGCGCGCTTGTCGGCCAGCCGGCCGACCGTGAGTTCGAGCTTGGACAAGGCCAGTTCGCGCCCCGCGGCCAGGTCGCGATAGGTGAGCGCGCTGTCGGTGATGCGCACGCCGCCGACATCGAACACCGGCGCTGCGCTCGCGGGCTTGGTTGCCGCTTCGTCCTGCGCCTGCTTCGCGTCGCCCGCGTGCATCAGATCGTCGAAGTTGGAACTGCCGTCGGCATGCTGGACGTAGCTGGTGCGCAAGCCGTCGAGCGCGACTTCGCCGACCCGGATTTCCTTGCGCAGCAAGGGCCAGAGTTCGAGCGAGACGCGCGCGCCCTTGATCTCGGCCGCGACGGTCTTGGCGCGCGGCTCCGACAGCGTGGTGTGCGGAATCGCGATCGCGATGCGCGGCAACACCGAGAGCGACAGATCGCCGTCGATCGTCAGCGTGCGCTGGTAATGGTCGGCGACGTATGCGGTGATCGTGCCCTTGTAGGCATTGGCGTCGAAGAAGAACGCGATGTAGGCCAGCAGCCCCGCGATCAGTACGACGACGACGCCCACTGCGATGCCGAGCCATTTGAAGATGCGCCGGAAATTCATGGTTGGCCTCCCTGCCATTCGGTGCGGCACGCCATCGTCCGTTGCGCACCCCGGCGTATTTCATCGGGACGACGGCGCGATGGCAACTGCGCTGACCAGGGATTACAACACGCGCCCAGCTCGTGCCCGGCACAGGAAGACCGAAAACGGCGATCCGAGCCGCAAGGACCCGGATCGCCGCAAAGACGACCGACTTTCAGTGTTCAGATCTGTTCGCCGATGCGACGGCGACGCACCATCATGCCGACCATGCCCAGACCGGCGAGCATGAGGGCCACGCTCTCGGGTTCGGGCACCGCCGCGACGCTGATGTTGTCGAACTGGTGATACATCGCATCGTTGGTCCAGGACAGCGAGACCAGGTTGGAGAAGCTGCTCAGGAACGAGAACGTCGCCACCGCGCCATCGACCACATGAAAGGTCTGCGACACCGTGGACAGGTCGGACTTGACGCCCGTGAACGTGACGTCCACGCCGTCCTCGGTCAGCCCGGGATACATCGTCGTCAGATCGATCGACGACAGGGTGAACATGCCGCCGTCGGCGCGCGTCAGTTCAGTCAGCCCGGCATCGTTGTCGTTCATCAAGGCCGTCGAGCCGCTGAAGAACGGATTGACCGTGCCGTAAGTGGAGAAACCAAAGCCGCTCGTCAGATTCGTGAGCGTGAATCCGTCTTCGGTGTACACATTGCCGACGTCGACCACCGCGTCGTCGTTGTGAACGAGCGACTCGAAATCGATGACGGCCGCGCCGGCTTGTTGCGCGGCGCCCAAAGAGCCCAGGACCAGTGCCAGAGCGAGAACGATCTTCTTCATGACTGCAATCTCCTACGACGACTAGATGGAACGGGCGACGAATTCGCCGTCACGGTTGAGCACTGCCCACACGGTATGCGTGGTGGGATCGACACCGTAGGTGCCCAGGCCATAGCTGGATTTCCAGCGGCCGAGCACGAACTTCTTGTTGCCGCCTTGGTTGAGATCCGCGGCATTGACCCAGTTGCCGCTCGCATCCTTGGCCGCCAGGCAAAAGCCGGTGCCCAATTGCGTCGGCCGCACCAGCAAAGGGTCGTACGACAAGGACAGCGTGTAGATGTCGGTGACGTAATCGGCATCGCCGCTGGGCAGCATGCCGGTCAGGTTGGCGTTCCACAGGTCGAGGTTGTTGGCCAGCCCCCAGAGCTTGAGCACGGCGCTCGCCGAACCCGCGGGCATGTCCTTCCAGCCGGTCTTGACCGACTTGACCTCTTCGCGACCGTTGTAATCGGCGTCGCTCGAAGTGTCCTCGTTGGTGCCCGACAGAATCTTGGCCGTCGTGCCTTGATAGCTGTCCTGCACGCTGGTGTACGAGGCGTTGTTGGCGATCGCGAATTGCTGGCCGTTGAGGCTGTAGCCGAAGCGCTCGCGCTTGTAGAAGTTGTAGGCGGCCAGCGAGCCCGTGAGATCGACGTCACCGTAATCGGCACCGTGGCTCGATGAATAGAAGTCGACCGTCACGCACGGGCCGTCGATGGTGAAGATGTAGTAGCCGACGGTGAACAGCTCCTGTGCAACCACGCTTTCGCGGCCGGTGGTGTCGTTGGGCGTCGTCTTCGGGATGTAGAACTTGTAGCTGTTCGACGAGCAGATGATCTGCTCGACCTTGGCCGAGCCGGTCGAGTTGGCGATGATCGAACGATGGTGCATGTGATCGTGACCGCCGAGGTAAAAGCCGGTCTTGTTCGCTTGCAGGCTGCTGATGAAGCTGTCGCGGCTCGCCAGGTTGGCAGTAGCGTTCGCACCGAACAGGCAGTCAGCGTGGTTCTGGCCGATCAGGTTCTTGTGCGCCATGACGAAGGCATGCGTGTCGCTGCCGCGATCGGCCAGCGTCTGATCGACCCAGGCGAGTTGATCGACGGCGTTGTTGTTGCTCGAACCGTTGTAGTTCGTGCCGTCCTTGCGCGTGAACTGGTCGATCATCACGATGCGCACATTGCCGAAGTCGAGCGCGTAGCTCAGACCCGCCAACTGGGCATTGCTGCTCGCCACGATGTTGCTCGCACCGAACAGATTGCCGCTGCCAGTGGTCTGCGGGAACAACGCGGGCAGTTCTGCGGCGGCGGTCTGGCTGCTTTCGTGGTTGCCGCGCAGCGGGAAGAAACCGATGCCCGCGTCGTACAACGATTGCGCGGCCCAGGCGCGATACGGCAGGGTGCGCACGGACGTGCCTGCCGCCTTGCCGAACGGATCGCTGTAACCGGCGGCCGAGGTGACGGTCCATGATTCAGAGTCGACCAGATCGCCGACCTGCACCACGAACTTCACGCCGTGATTGATGAACTGCTGGTTCAGGTTCTTGATGATGTTGACGGCGCAGGTCGCCGGACTGTCGATGTCATTCTTGTTCGACCATTGCGTATCGGCCATCACACCGAACTTCCAGGGCGTGCCGCTCGCGGCCGATGCCGCAACGGCTTCCTGGATCAGCCAGGGCAGATTCGATCCCGCCAGGGCCATGCCACCGAGCCCCAATGCACCAGACTTCAAAAATGCACGCCTATCCATACGAATTCTCCGAAATGCCAGGTTTGTTGTCCGCACGCTCCGTTCGACCATTTGGTGCCGTCGGGAGGGTTCATTCACTGTGTTTCCGCCCGCCAAGGAAGACCGGAAATGAGGAATGACCACACGGTAAGGATGGGAAATGACCAAAGGGGGAATGTCACCCATCGGTGACTGATGCGTTCGGCTCATGGCAGCCGATCGCAACGTCCCCTGTCGTGGTGGATGCGCACCGATTCCCCAGCGTGTTCATGGACGGGACATGCGAATGTGCTAACGGCTCCCGGCACGATGGAAGCGATCATCCTCAGCGGCCTGCAAGGCGCCGGCAAAAGCACTCTGTGCCGCGATCGGTATTGGGATAGCCATGTGCGCATCAACTACGACATGCTGCGCACCCGCCATCGCGAAACGGTACTGCTCGCGGCCTGCATCGAAACGCGCCAACCCGTGATCATCGATGCCACCAATCCGACGGCGCAGGCACGCTCGCGTTACCTTCTGCCGTGCCGACAAGCGGGCTATCGCATCATCGGCATCGAATTTCGCATCGCGCTCGACCTTGCACTCGCACGCAACGCGGCTCGCACAGGCAAGGCGCGCGTGCCCGACATCGCCCTACGCGCCACCGCGCGCAAGCTCGAACCCATGTCGCTCAGCGAAGGTTTCGACGAAATCCGTTTGGCCATCGTCACCGTCAACGGCCTGCATCTGGAATCCATGGCGTCATTGCGTCACACCGATTGACGGCGTTCGGCCGAGCGGCCGACCCGATGCGGTAGATTCACGCCCCGATGTCGCTGCCAACCTCAACGAACTGCGCCCTCGCGCACCCAAGCCCTTATGCCGCCCGCTTCGCGCCGGTGTCCGCGCTCGATCCCGAAACGCGGCAGCGCATGTGCGAGCTGTACCTGGCCCATTACGACGGCAGCAGCGCGGCGCTGTTTCATCACGACCTCGACGGCAAGGAAGAAGCGCTGCTGTTGCTGCACGACGCGCAACTGGTCGGCTTCACCACCTTGCGGGTGTTCGAGCACGACTGGTGCGACCAGCGTCTGCGCATCGTCTATTCGGGCGACACCGTGGTCGATCGCGCGCATTGGGGCCAGCAGGCGCTCGCGTTTGCCTGGATCCGGCACATGGGCGCGATCAAGCGCGCGCATCCCGACCAGCCCTTGTATTGGCTCTTGCTGGTCAAAGGCCATCGCACCTACCGCTATCTGCCCGCGTTTGCGCACCGCTTCTATCCGCATTGGCGCGACCCGGCGGCCGAGCTCAAGCCGCTCGTCGATGCACTCGCCACCCGATTGTTCGGCGCCGATTACCGCCCGGCCTCGGGTCTGATCGAATTCGCAAGCTCGCACGGTCATCTCAAGGCCGCACTCGCCCGGCCCGACCCCGACGAACTCGAACGCGACAGCGTGCGCTACTTCCTCGCGCGCAATCCCGGCTACACGCGCGGCCATGAAATGGTCTGTCTGTGCGCACTCGAGCCCGACAATCTCAAGCCCTTGACCCGGCGCTTGTTCGACAAGGATGCCCATGCGGTCTGACGGCTGGCGCGCCTTGATCGATGCCGCGCGGGCGACCGAGGCCGAGGTCGCGCAGACCATGGCCGTGCATGGCGCGGGCGCTGCAACCGCACCCGGCGCCGCCTGGCTGGCCGCGATGCTCGCGCGCAACGCCTCGGCCGAGTACCTGCGCCGCCACGGCGGGCCGCGCGATCTCGCCGCGTTCCGCGAGCGCATGCCCATCGTCGGCTACGACGACCTCGCGCCCGAGCTCGCGCGCATCGCCCAAGGCGAAGCCGATGTCCTGTTCGCCGGCCGCCCGTACGCTCGTAGGCCACCGGGCGGCAGCAGCGGCGGCAGCAAACTCATCGCCTACACCGCAGACGGACTCGACGATTTCCGCCGTGCGGCCCTGCCCTGGCTGGCCGGCATCGCCGAGCGGCACTCATTGCGCGGCAGCGCCTATCTTTCGATCAGCCCCGCAACGCGTGCCCCCGAGACCATCGGCACCGTGCCGGTCGGCCTGCCCGATGGCGCCTACCTGGGCGCCGCGGCGACCCAGGCGCTGGCGCGGGTGCTGGCGGTGCCGCCCGAGGTAGGCGCCATCGCCGACGTCGCGGCTTGGCGCGCCGCCACGCTCGCGCATTTGCGAGCCGCTCAGGACCTGGAGCTGATTTCGGTCTGGAGCCCGACCTTCCTGCTGCGCCTGCTCGACGATCTGCCCGATCCACAAACGTGCTGGCCGCGCCTCCAATGCATCAGTGGTTGGACCGAAGGCCAAGCCGCGCCCTTTGCGGCGGAACTCGCGGCGCGCGTTCCGCATGCGCGCCTCCAGC
>CAYUYC010000192.1:0-6574 GCA_964448945.1 uncultured Burkholderiaceae bacterium | reverse complement strand
ATGCCGCGGAAGTCGCGCACGCGCGGCAGCGCGATGGTGACGAAGCGGTCGAGGAATTCGTACATGCGCGCACCGCGCAACGTCACCATGCAGCCGATCGGATAGCCCTGGCGGATCTTGAAGCCGGCGATCGCCTTGCGCGCCTTGGTGACGACAGGCTTCTGGCCCGCAATCTTCACCATGTCGCCGGTGGCGTGTTCGATGACCTTCTTGTCCGCGACGGCTTCACCGACGCCCATGTTCAGCGTGATCTTGGTGATCCGGGGGATCTCCATGACCGACTTGTACCCGAACTTCGTCTTCAGATCGGGAACGATCTTTTCTTTGTAGAACTCTTGCAGTCTGGCCATTGCCGACGCCCTCGCTCGTTAAGCCTTGACCGCTTCGCCCGTGGACTTGAGCACGCGAATGCTCTTATCGCCCTCGGTACGAATCGCGACGCGCGACGGCTTGCCCGTCTTGGCGTCGAACAAAGCGACGTTCGAAACATGGATCGGCATCGTCTTGTCGACGATACCGCCCTGCACGCCCTTCATAGGATTGGGACGCACATGCTTCTTCGCGACGTTGACGCCCTCGACCACGACATGGCTTTCGGACTTGCGCGACAGCACCACGCCACGCTTGCCCTTGTCCTTGCCGGCGAGCACCACGACTTCGTCGCCCTTGCGGATCTTGTTCATACGGAACCCCTTACAGCACCTCGGGCGCGAGCGAAACGATCTTCATGAATCGTTCCGTGCGCAGCTCACGCGTGACCGGCCCAAAGATGCGGGTGCCGATCGGCTCGAGCTTGTTGTTGAGGAGAACGGCGGCATTGCCGTCGAACCGAATCAGCGAACCATCTTGGCGGCGCACACCCTTGGCGGTGCGAACGACGACGGCGTTGTAGACCTCGCCCTTCTTCACGCGGCCACGCGGCGCGGCTTCCTTCACGCTGACCTTGATGATGTCGCCGATGCCGGCGTAGCGACGCTTGGAGCCACCGAGCACCTTGATGCACATGACGCGGCGTGCACCGGTGTTGTCGGCGACCTCGAGGGCCGACTGCATCTGAATCATGATGTCTATCCCAACTTAAGCCACACGGTCACTGCGAGGCAGTCGACCGAGCGGTCAGTCTTGGTCCCGTCAGGTTGCCCTGATTGGGTTGGCCCCCGCACGTCAATGCGGGGGAGCGGAAAAGCGCGAGAGTTTAGCCTAAGGCTATACGCTCGGTCAAGCTTCTTGCGCGACGGCGATGCGCTTGGTGACCACCCAGGCCTTCGTCTTCGCGATCGGGCGCGATTCGGCGATCTCGACGGTGTCGCCTTCGCGGCACTCGTTGTTCTCGTCGTGCGCGTGATACTTGGCCGACTTGGTCACGAACTTGCCGTACAGCGGATGCTTGACGCGGCGCTCGACGAGGACCGTGACGGTCTTCATCATCTTGTCGCTGACCACACGGCCGGTCAGCACGCGTTGCGGCTTCTCAGCAGCTTGATTGCTCATTTCCCACCCGCCTTCTCGCGGATCACCGTCTTCACGCGGGCGATATCGCGCCGCACCTTGCCCAACTGGCTCGTGTTGGCGAGTTGCTGGGTTGCCTTTTGCATGCGCAGGCCGAAGTGCGCCTTCAGCAGGTCATTGAGTTCCTGCTGAAGCGCGGCGGCGTCCTTGGTGCGCAGATCGCTGGCTTTCATTCGTTTCTCCTAACGTCAGGTGCCGAGCTGGCGCACGACGAAGACGGTCTGCAGCGGCAGCTTGGCGGCTGCGAGCTTGAACGCTTCGCGAGCGAGCGTCTCATCGACGCCGTCCATCTCGTAGAGCACCTTGCCGGGCTGGATCTCAGCCACGTAGTACTCCGGGTTGCCCTTGCCGTTACCCATACGGACTTCGGCCGGCTTTTGCGAAATGGGCTTGTCCGGGAAGATGCGAATCCAGATCCGTCCACCGCGCTTGATATGACGCGTCATGGCGCGACGAGCGGCCTCGATCTGGCGCGCCGTCAGACGGCCGCGCACGACCGCCTTCAAGCCATATTCACCGAAGGACACAGCAGCGCCGCGGGTCGCGATACCCTTGTTACGGCCCTTTTGCTCCTTGCGGTATTTCCTTCTAGCTGGCTGCAGCATCCTTATCTCCTTCGGTCGGCGCTACCGCCTTGCGGACACGCTTGACAGTGGTCTTGGCGGGCGTTTCGCCTTCGCTGGGCGCCGGGGCGGCGGTCTGCTCACCCTCGGGCTTGCGCGGGGTGCGTCCACGCGGCGGCTTGCCATCACGCGCGCCGGGCTTCGGGCCGCGGCGGGGCTTCTTGTCTTCTTCGGTTTCGACCACGGTCGGGGTTTCGCCGCGGGCAAGCATCTCGCCCTTGTAGACCCAGACCTTGATGCCGATCACGCCATAGGTCGTGCTGGCTTCGTCGAAACCGTAGTCGATGTCGGCACGCAGCGTATGCAGGGGCACACGGCCTTCGCGATACCACTCGGTACGCGCGATTTCGGCACCGTTGAGACGGCCCGAGCTCATGATCTTGATGCCTTGGGCACCCAGACGCATGGCGTTTTGCATCGCACGCTTCATCGCGCGGCGGAACATGATCCGCTTTTCGAGCTGCTGCGCGATGCTGTTCGCGATCAGTTGCGCATCGGTTTCCGGCTTGCGGATTTCTTCGATGTTCACATGCACCGGCACGTTCAGCAGCTTTTGCAGATCGGCCTTCAGGGTTTCGATGTCCTCGCCCTTCTTGCCGATGACCACGCCCGGACGCGAGCTGAAAATCGTGATGCGCGCGTTCTTCGCCGGACGCTCGATCAGCACGCGGCCGACCGATGCGTTCTTCAGCTTCTTCTTCAGGTATTCGCGCACACGGACGTCATCGGCAAGCATCGCCGCGTAATCCTTGTTGCCCGCATACCAGCGCGAAGACCAGTTGCGCGTGACCGAAAGGCGGAACCCGGTCGGATGAATCTTCTGTCCCATGGTTATCCTCAGTCGCCAACGGTCAGGTAGATGTGGCAGGTACGCTTCAGGATGCGATTTCCGCGTCCTTTCGCCCGTGCGGTGAAGCGCTTGAGCGGCGTGCCTTGCTCGACATAGATGGTCTTGACTTTCAGCTCATCGATGTCGGCGCCATCGTTGTGCTCGGCGTTGGCGATGGCCGATTCGAGCACCTTCTTGATGATGACGGCGGCCTTCTTCGGGCTGAACGTCAACACGTTGAGCGCACGATCGACCTTCAAGCCACGGATCTGATCGGCGACGAGGCGACCCTTCTGCTCGGAAAGGTGCACGCCGCGGAGAGTTGCTGTGGTTTCCATGTGCGCTCCTTACTTCTTGGCCTTCTTGTCGGCCGCGTGACCCTTGAACGTACGGGTCAGTGCGAACTCGCCAAGTTTGTGGCCGACCATGTTCTCGGACACATAGACCGGAACGTGCTGGCGACCGTTGTGAACGGCGATCGTGAGACCGACGAAGTCGGGCATGATCGTCGAGCGACGGGACCAGGTCTTGATCGGGCGCTTGTCGTTGCTGGCGCGGGCGGTGTCAACCTTCTTCACCAGATGCGCGTCGACGAACGGCCCCTTCTTGATTGAACGTGACATGTTCGACTCCGCTTATTTCTTCTTGCGACGCTGGACGATCATCGTGGTCGTGCGCTTGTTGCGACGGGTCTTGTAGCCCTTGGTCGGCTGACCCCAGGGGCTGACCGGCACGCGACCTTCACCCGTACGACCTTCACCACCACCGTGCGGGTGATCGATCGGGTTCATCGCTACACCACGCACCGTCGGACGGATACCGCGCCAACGTTGCGCACCGGCCTTGCCGATCTGACGCAGGCTATGTTCTTCGTTGCCCACTTCGCCGATCGTTGCACGGCAATCGATGTGCACCTTGCGGATTTCACCCGAGCGCAAACGCAACTGGGCGTAGGCACCTTCGCGAGCCAGCAACTGGACGCCGGCACCGGCCGAACGCGCCAATTGCGCACCCTTGCCCGGCAGCATCTCGATGCAATGGATCGTCGAACCGACCGGGATGTTGCGGATCGGCAGGGTGTTGCCCACCTTGATCGGTGCTTGCGGACCGCTGACGACCTGCATGCCCACCGTCAAGCCCTTGGGGGCGATGATGTAGCTGCGTTCGCCGTCGGCGTAGCATAGCAAGGCGATGTTTGCGCTGCGGTTCGGATCGTATTCGAGCCGTTCGACCTTGGCGGTGATGCCGTCCTTCAGACGCTTGAAATCGACCAGGCGATAGTGCTGGCGATGACCGCCGCCCTTATGGCGCGTGGTGATGCGACCGAGGTTGTTGCGACCCGCGGTCTTGGATTGCGGCTCGACCAGACCGGCAACCGGACGACCCTTGTACAGATCGGGGTTGACGACCTTGACGACCGCGCGGCGACCCGGCGAGGTTGGCTTGACTTTGACGAGAGCCATGTTACTTCGCCTCCGTCGCTTCGAAATTGATCTCTTGGCCCGGCTTCAGCGACACGAAAGCCTTCTTCGTGTGATCACGACGACCGATGTACCGGCCGAAGCGCTTTTGCTTGCCCTTGGCATTGGAGACTTGAACCGATTCGACCTGCACGTTGAACAGCTTTTCAACCGCGGCGCGAATTTCGGGCTTGGTCGCATCGCGCATCACGCGGAACACGACCTGTTCATGCTTCTCGGCCACGAACGTCGCCTTTTCGGAGACGAGCGGCGCGAGCAGCACCTTCAACAAACGTTCATCACTGAAGTTGCTCATGCCAGCAGCTCCTGAAACTTGGCCAGCGCGCCCTTGGTCAGCACCACGTTCTTGTAGTGCACCAGCGAGAGCGGGTCGGCGTAACGCGGCTCGACCACCAGCACATTGGGCAGATTGCGCGAGGCCAGCTCGAGGTTCTCGTCGAGCGCATCGGTAATCACCAGCACATGCTCGAGACCCAAGCTCTTCAGCTTGGTCGTCAGCAGCTTGGTCTTGGGCGCCTCGATCGAGAAGCCATCGACCACTGCCAGACGACCTTCGCGCGCCAACTGAGAAAGGATCGAGCAGACACCTGCGCGATACATCTTCTTGTTGACCTTCTGCGTGAAGTTCTCTTCCGGAGAATTCGGGAAGATCTTGCCGCCGCCGCGCCACAACGGGCTCGACGCCATACCGGCACGCGCACGGCCCGTACCCTTTTGACGGAACGGCTTGTGCGTGGACTTCGCGACTTCGGCACGACCCTTTTGCGCACGATTGCCGCTGCGCGCATTGGCCTGATAGGCGATGACGATTTGGTGGATCAGCGGTTCGTTGAAATCACGACCGAAGATCGTGTCCGGCGCATCGATGCGACCGGCTTCACCATTGTTACCCAGGAGCTTGAGTTCCATGCTTAAGCCCCCTTGGCCGGCGTCTTGACCGCCGGCGTGACGAACACTTGACCGCCCTTGGCACCAGGCACCGCACCCTTGACCAGCAACAGCTGGCGGGCGGCGTCGATGCGAGCGATTTCGAGGTTTTGCACCGTGCGCGTGACATCGCCCAAATGGCCGGTCATGCGCTTGCCCGGGAACACACGGCCCGGATCCTGCGCCATACCGATCGAGCCCGGCACATTGTGCGAACGCGAGTTGCCGTGCGAAGCGCGGTTCGATGCAAAGTGGTGACGCTTGATGGTGCCGGCGTAGCCTTTACCGATCGACGTGCCTTGCACATCGACCTTTTGGCCCACACTGAAAATATCGACACCGATCGTCGAACCGGCCTTCAGATCAGCGATCTGGGCAGCATCGACGCGGAATTCCTTCAGCAACTCACCAGCCTCGACTCCCGCTTTCGCGAGATGGCCGGCAAGCGCCTTGTTGACGCGCGAAGCGCGGCGGGCACCGAAAGTGACTTGCACCCCGGTATAGCCATCCGTGCTCGCGGACTTGATTTGGGTCACGCGGTTGTTCGACACGTCCAGCACGGTCACGGGGATGGTATCGCCATCGTCCGTAAAGATGCGGGTCATGCCGACCTTGCGACCGACAAGGCCAAGACTCATTGTTATCTCCAATCCCGGCTACGATTGGCCGGACCTGAAATCGCGATCACCTCAAATCGAGGCGATCGTCGGAAAAGCTAGCGATTATAGCGGCCGCAATGGCCGCCTCGCAAGTTATTGCAGTTTGATCTCGACGTCGACACCTGCCGGCAGGTCGAGCTTCATCAGCGCGTCTACCGTCTTGTCGGTCGGATCGACGATATCCATCAGACGTTGATGGGTGCGAATTTCGAATTGATCGCGCGAAGTCTTGTTCACGTGCGGCGAGCGCAGAACGTCGAAACGTTGGATTCGCGTGGGCAGCGGAACCGGGCCCTTGACGACCGCGCCGGTGCGCTTGGCGGTATCCACGATCTCAAGCGCCGACTGGTCGATCAATCGATAGTCGAATGCCTTGAGACGGATACGGATTTTCTGGTTCTGCATGGGAATCCCCTGAAAAAGAACGATGGCCGGGATTGCTCAGGCGTGCTCGGATGAATGTCATCCGAGCACGCCCGGCCAACTGCCGTCTTACTCGATGATCTTAGCGACGACGCCGGCGCCGACGGTACGACCGCCTTCACG
>CAYUYC010000191.1:0-6623 GCA_964448945.1 uncultured Burkholderiaceae bacterium | reverse complement strand
GGCTCGGCCGTGGCCTCGGATGCCTTCTTCCCGTTCCGCGACGGGCTCGATGTGGTGGTGAACGCGGGCGCGACCTGCGTGATCGAACCCGGCGGCAGCATGCGCGACGATGAAGTCATCGCCGCGGCCGACGAACACGGCATCGCGATGGTCTTCACCGGGACGCGGCACTTCCGGCATTGACCGGCGCGTCGACGCCATGGCGCGCATCCTCGGCATCGACCCCGGCCTGCAACGCACCGGCTTCGGCGTGATCGACCAGCACGGTCCGACGCTGCATTACGTCACCTCGGGCGTGATCCGCACCAACGCCGAAGGCTCGCTCGCTGAACGCATCCGCACCATCGTCGACGGCATTGGCGAAGTGGCGCGCGACACCAAGCCCGATTGCGCGGTGGTCGAGATCGTCTTCGTCAACGTCAATCCCAAATCGACCTTGCTGCTCGGGCAAGCGCGCGGCGCGGCCATCGCGGGGCTGGTCCTGGCCGATCTGCCGGTGCATGAATACACCGCGCTGCAGGTCAAGCAATCGACGGTCGGCACCGGGCGGGCCAGCAAGAACCAGGTGCAGGAGATGGTCAAGTACCTGCTCAAGCTGAGCGCCGCGCCGCAAGCCGACGCGGCCGATGCGCTCGCCTGCGCGATCACCCATGCGCACGCGGCCAAACAAGTGGAACAATTGCGCGCGACCGCTACGGCCATCGCCGGCAAGCTCGGGCGCAAGAGCATCCGCGTGCGCCGCGGCCGCCTGGTCTGAATGCTCCCCCTCTCGAAAGTGCAAGCATGATCGGACGCATCACCGGCCGCCTGGTCGAAAAGAACCCGCCGCAGATCGTGGTCGATGTGCAAGGCGTCGGCTACGAGATCGACGTGCCGATGAGCACCTTCTTCAACCTGCCCGCGGCGGGCGAGCCGGTCAGCCTGCTCACCCATCTGGTGGTGCGCGAGGATGCCCATCTGCTCTATGGTTTCTTGACCCCGCCCGAGCGCGCGACCTTTCGCGAATTGCTCAAGATCAGCGGCGTGGGCGCACGCACCGCGCTCGCGGTGTTGTCGGGCATGTCGGTGCAGGAGCTGGCGCAGGCGGTCACGCTGCAAGAAGCCGCGCGCTTGATCAAAGTGCCCGGCATCGGCAAGAAGACCGCCGAGCGTTTGCTGCTCGAACTCAAGGGCAAGCTCGGCGCCGACCTCGCACAAGCCGGCGGCGGCGCGCCTATCGTCGACGCCAATGCCGACATCCTGCATGCGCTGATCGCGCTCGGTTATTCGGAGCGCGAGGCGCTCGCCGCGGTCAAGCCGCTGCCGCCGGGCACGGGCGTGTCCGACGGCATCAAGCTTGCGCTCAAGTCGCTCGCCAAAGGCTAGCGAGCGACCTGCGCAACGCGCTTACTTGGGCTGATACGCCGGCACCCCCATCTGCCAGAGCATGAACGCGAAGATGTCGGCGCGTTCCTGCAAGGTCTGGCTCTTGGTGTTGCCGATGCCGTGGCCCGATTGGTAATCCAGACGCACGAGCACCGGCTTGCCGCTGGAACTGGCGGCCATCAGACGCGCCGCAGTCTTGGTGCTGTGCCAGACCTCGACCCGCGGATCGTTGACGCCATGGGTCAGCAACACGGCCGGGTAGGCGGTGTGATCGTGGATCTGGTGATAGGTGCTCATGGCGAGCAGCGCCTTGAAGCCAGGCTCGTTGGTGCGGGTGCCGAATTCAGGAATGTTCGGCACACCGTTGGGTGTGACTTCGGCGCGGATGGCGTCGAGCACGCCCACCGCAGGCACGACGACCGCAAACAGGTCGGGGCGCTCGGTCATCGCACGACCGACCAGAATGCCGCCCGCACTGCCGCCCAGAATGCCCAGGCGCGTGGAGTTGGTGTACTTCTCGCTCACCAGGTATTCGGCGCAAGCGATGAAGTCCTTCCAGGTATTGGGCTTGGTGGCCTGGTAGCCGGCCTTGTACCACTCCTGCCCGTACACGCTGGTCCCGCGCGGATTGGCGATCGCGTAGACGCCGCCGGCATCGAGCCAGGCCAGACGGCTGATCGAATAGAACGGCTCTTCGGTGATGCCGTACGACCCGTAGCCGTACAACAGCGTCGGGTTGTTGCCGTCGAGCTTGGCGCCCTTCTTGTGAATGATAGACATCGGCACCATGGCGCCGTCGTAGCTCTTGACCTTCACTTCGGTCGTGACCACGTCGGCGGGCGCGTCATACGGGCCTTGCGGTTGCAGCCCGGTGTTGGCCACCGTGCCGTCGGCCGCGACGGTGTAGACCTGCCGCGCGCGCACCCAGCCCTGCAGATCGAGCACCAGTCCGGGCAGCATCGGGTTGGCCGCACTCGCGCCGCTTTCGTCTTCGTTGAGCGCGAACGAACCTTGCACCGGCAAGGCCACTTCGACCGCCGCGGCGCCCTTGGTATAGGCGCGCTTGTACAAACGCTTGAAATTGCCGTCGCGGGTTTCGACATACAGCGCGTCCTTGGCGGCGGCGATGCCGGTGACCACCCGTTCGCTTGCCGGCACGACGACTTCGGCATGCGCGAGATCGAAGCCTTCAAGATTGGCACGCAGCACTTGCGAACGCGGCGCGCCCTTGTTCGACAACATGTACAAGGCGTCGCCGTAATACGCGATGCCGGTGATTTCGGCCTCGGCACCGAAGAGCTTCTTCCAGCCCGGCTTGGCACTGGCCAAGGCCTTGACCGGTGCCACGTACACCGTGATCTCGCGCTGCACGCCGTTGATCACCACCCCGAGCGCCCAGCGGTCGTCATGGGTGATGCCCATGAAAGGAATCTCCGCCGGCGTCACGCTCACGTCGGGCGCGTGCATGCCGAACACCGGATGCTGCTCGGGCACCCCGCCCACGCGCATGCGGAACACTTCGGAGCGCTGGAACTTCTCGAGGTCGGACATGCCCGGCTTGAGTTGCTGCAGCCGATTGAGGAACACGGTCTTGCCATCGGGCGTCCAGGACGGCGCGCCGAATTGCGCGCGATCGACCGGCTTGCCCACGGCCTTGCCGGTCTTGACGTCGACGATATGCAAGACCGCATCTTCCGAACCCGCGGCGGAAACACCGTAGGCCACGTAGCGCCCGTCGGGCGACGGTGAGAAGTAATTGATCGCGTGCGGCTTGCCCGTGGCCTTTTGCAGCACTTCCGGATCGAACAGCAGCTTCTCCGCGCCGTTCAGGCCTTGGCGCGCATAGAGCTTGAACTGGTTTTCCTTGGCCCCGCGCTTTTCGTAGAACCACCAGTCGCCGGTGGTGCGCGTCACCCCGGCGATGCGCGACGACACCGCTTCGTCATATTTGAGGATGTCCTGGAGCAAGGCATCGCGCCCCGGAATCGCCTTGAGCGTGGCCCAGGCGTGGTCGCTGTGCGCTTTCATCCAGGCCGCGACTTCCGGGTCCTTGATGTTCTCCATGTAGCGATAAGGGTCGTCGACCTTGGTGCCGAAGAAGGTCTCGCTGACATTGCGCACCGGTGCGACGGGCAAGGTCTGCGCGCTCGCGGAAGCTGCGATCAGCAGGCCGGCCGCAGCGGTCACGAAGGGGTTGGGCATGTGCACTCCCGTGGGTTTCGGAAACCGGCGAGGCTAGTCCTGTGCCGCCGAACGCGTCAAACGCGGTGCGACGAAACCGGTCTGGGCGCGGACGAAGCGGGGTATGCCCCGCGCTGGGCCATAATCCGCCGACCATGACGATCGAACACGACAACCTCGCGCCACGGATCGTGAATCCGGCGCCCGCTTCGCCCAACGAAGAAGCGGTCGAGCGCGCCTTGCGGCCCAAGGCGCTCGACGAATACGTCGGTCAGGAAAAGATCCGCGGGCAGTTGGAGATCTTCATCGGCGCCGCGCGCAAGCGCGCCGAAGCGCTCGATCATGTGCTGTTGTTCGGCCCGCCGGGCCTGGGCAAGACCACGCTCGCGCACATCGTCGCGCGCGAAATGGGCGTGAATCTGCGCCAGACCTCGGGCCCGGTGCTCGAACGCCCGGGCGACCTGGCCGCGATCCTGACCAATCTCGAAATGAACGATGTGCTGTTCATCGACGAGATCCATCGCCTGTCGCCGGTGGTCGAAGAAATTCTTTATCCGGCGCTCGAAGACTTCCAGATCGACATCATGATCGGCGAAGGGCCGGCCGCGCGCAGCGTCAAGCTCGATCTGCAGCCCTTCACCCTGGTGGGCGCGACCACGCGCGCGGGCATGCTGACCAACCCGTTGCGCGACCGCTTCGGCATCGTCGCGCGGCTGGAGTTCTATACCCCGGCCGAACTGGCACGCATCGTCACCCGCAGCGCTGCCTTGCTCAACGCGCCGATCGATCCCGAAGGCGCGCACGAGATCGCCCGCCGCGCCCGCGGCACGCCGCGCATCGCCAACCGGCTGCTGCGCCGGGTGCGCGACTTTGCCGATGTCAAAAGCGACGGCCGCATCACCGCTCGGGTCAGCGATGCGGCCTTGGTGATGCTCGATGTCGATCCGGTCGGCTTCGATGTGATGGACCGCAAGCTGCTCGAAGCGGTGCTGCACAAGTTTGCAGGCGGGCCGGTCGGCGTCGACAACCTCGCCGCCGCCATCGGCGAAGAACGCGACACCATCGAGGACGTGGTCGAGCCCTATCTGATTCAGCAGGGTTTTCTACAGCGCACGCCGCGCGGACGCATCGCCACGGTGCTGGCCTATCAGCACTTCGGGCTGGCTGCACCAAACGCGAACCCGAACGGGGATCTCTGGCAGCCTTGAGGCGCCCAACCGGCGCGGCGCGCTACATTTTCTTTCAAGCCATGTCATCGGCGCGCGCCGGTGGCCTGTAAGTGCTCGGTTAGAATCCGCCGCATGCCGACGAACGCCCCCGCGCACACGATTGCCGTGCGCGTGTACTACGAGGATACCGACGCCGGCGGTGTCGTGTACTACGCCAACTACCTCAGGTATTTCGAACGCGCGCGCACCGACATGCTGCGCGCCTGCGGAATCCAGCAAGGCCGCCTGCTCGACGAATTGCGGATCGGATTCGTGGTGAAGCAGGTCGAAATCGACTACCGCGCCAGCGCGCGACTCGACGATGAATTGACCGTGACCGCCACGATCGAAAAATTCGGCGGCGCCAGCATCGCATTTGCGCAGACCGCCTCGCGCGGAGAAACGGTCCTGGCCACTGCCAAGGTACGCGTGGCCTGTGTCGATTTTTCGCGCAATCGCCCGGCGCCCATTCCCGCGGCGGTCGTGCAGGCGCTTACCCCTTACATCGCGGCCGCTGACGCCCTTCGCCCATGAACGCCACCGCCGAACTCTCGATCGTCCATCTGGTCCTCAACGCGACCTTCATCGTGCAGGTCGTGATGGCCTTGCTGCTGCTGATGTCGCTGTGGTCGTGGACCACGATCTTCCGCAAATGGAGCACCTTGCGTTCGGCCAAGGCCGAAACCGGCCGCTTCGAAAACGAGTTCTGGTCGGGCGGCGACTTGGGCGCGCTCTACACCTCGACCACCGGCAAGCGCGAGCGCACTTGCGCGCTCGAACGCATCTTCGAGGCCGGCATGCGCGAGTTCATGAAATGGCGCCAGCACCGCACCGGCAACGGCGATGCGACCGCGATGCTCGACGGCGCGCGCCGCGCCATGCGCGCGGCCTACCAGCGCGAGATGGATGCGGTCGAGCGCAGCCTGCCCTTCCTGGCCAACGTCGGCTCGGTCTCGCCCTATATCGGTCTGTTCGGTACGGTCTGGGGGATCATGCATGCCTTCACCGGACTGGCCAATGTGCAGCAGGCCACGCTTGCCAGCGTGGCACCCGGCATTGCCGAAGCCTTGGTGGCGACCGCGATCGGTCTGTTCGCCGCCATTCCCGCCGTCGTCGCGTACAACCGGTTCACCGCCGAATGCGATCGTCTGGCCACGCGCTTCGACAATTTCATCGACGAGTTCTCCAACATCCTGCAGCGGCAGAAATAAGCCATGGGCGCTTCGGTTCAGGCCTCGGGCCGATCACGCAAGCGGCGCACCATCGCCGAGATCAACGTCGTGCCTTACATCGACGTGATGCTGGTGCTGCTCATCATCTTCATGGTCACGGCGCCGTTCGTGAATCCGGCGGTGGTCGATCTGCCCAGCGTCGCACGGACCTCGCAAGCGCCCAAGGCGCTGCCGATCGAAGTCGTGATCAAGGCCGATGGTGCGTTGAGCCTGCGCATCCGCGAACCCAAGGTCGAAGAGTTTTCGCTCGAACGCGGCCGTTTGGTGGCCGAGATCAAGCAAAGACAGGCGGCCAACCCCGATCTGCCGGTGGTCATTTCGGCCGACAAGAGCGTGCGCTATGAATCGGTCCTGCAAGTGATGGACGACCTCAACAAGAACAATGTGCGCCGCGTCGGTCTGACGGTGAAGCCCGCGAGTTGATCGTCCATGAGTGCTCACGCCGCCACTTTCGATCCCCGCGATTTGCGCCCGCCGCGCGAACAAGGGACGACGCGCGCGATGCTCATGGCGGTGGCCATGCATGCGCTGCTGGTGGCTGGTCTATGGGTCGGGGTGGCCTGGCGCACCGAAGAACCGGTGACGATCGAAGCGGAGTTGTGGTCGAGCATTCCGCAATACGCCGCGCCTGCGCCGC
>CAYUYC010000190.1:0-6688 GCA_964448945.1 uncultured Burkholderiaceae bacterium | reverse complement strand
GAGATGTGTATAAGAGACAGGGACGATGCGGGCGGCGAGGGTCTGCGATCGCGCGAGCGACGCCGCATCGGGCTGGGGAAGCGGTTGCCGATCATTCATGCGGCCGATTGTATGCGCCGAAGATGTCGGCAAGGCTTGGGCTACACTGCGCCGCTTCGGGCGCCGAAGCCCGCCGCACGCACAAACCCGCATGTCGCCTGGCCTGCCCAATTCCGTTCTCGTCACCGGCGCCGCGCAGCGGCTCGGGCGCACGATCGCGCTCGAATTGGCGCGCGCCGGATTCGACATCGGCGTGCATTGCCATACGTCGCTGGCCCAGGCCGAACAGACCGCACAGGACATCCGCGCACTCGGTCGTCGCGCGGTGGTGCTGCCGGCCGATCTGGCCGACGAAGCGCAAGCGCGCGCCTTGGTCGGCCGCGCCATCGAAGCCTTCGGTGCGCTGCGCGGGGTGGTCAACAATGCCTCGGTGTTCCGCTACGACGCCGCCGCTTCGTTCGATTACGCCAGCATCGAGTTGCATATGCGCACCAACCTCGGCGCGCCGGTCGTGCTTGCACGGGCCTTGTTCGAGGCGACGCCGCCCGCGGGCGGCGCATGCGTGGTGAATCTGCTCGATCAGAAACTCTGGAATCCGAACCCCGATTTCTTCGGGTATTCGTGCAGCAAGTTCGCGCTGGAAGGCGCCACGCGCATGCTGGCCCTGGCGTTCGCGCCGCGCGTGCGCGTGGTCGGCATCGCACCCGGCATCACCTTGCCTTCGGGCGGCCAGGACGAGGCAGGCTTTGCCGCCGCGCACCGGCATACGCCCCTGGGCCGGTCGAGCACGCCGGCCGACGTGGCGCATGCGGTGCGATTTGCGATCGAGAACCAGGCGCTGACCGGCACGACCCTGATCGTCGACGGCGGCCAGCATCTATGGCCCAGCGCACGCGATGTGATGTTCACTACAGGCTCATGATGATTGCTTTGCTGCACCCGGCGCTTGCGCAATGCCGACGCTTGTTCCTGCGCGATTACGAGATCGACATGTCGATCGGCTGGCACAGCTTCGAGAAGGAAGCCGAGCAGCGCGTGCTGATGAATGTCGATGTCTTCGTGCCCTTGTCGATGTCGACGCCGCGCGAAGACCATTTGTCGGAAGTGATCGATTACGACTTCATCCGCAACACCATCGCGCTGCGCATCCAGCAAGGCCACATCCATTTGCAGGAAACCCTGGTCGATGATGTGGCGCGCGCGCTGCTCGCGCATGACGCGGTGCTCGCGGTGCGCGTATCGTCCGAAAAACCCGATGTCTATCCCGATTGCCGCTCCGTCGGCATCGAAGTGTTTCATGTGAAGGAAGTGCAGAAGTGAATGCCGTCGTGATCCCCGGCACGCCCACGCCCCCCGAAGGGCGGCGCGCCGAAAAACTCGCCTACGAAAACAACAAGCTGCAAAAGCGCTTGTGCCGCCTGGTCGGCGAAGCGATCGGCGATTTCAACATGATCGAAGAAGGCGACCGTGTCATGGTCTGCATGTCCGGCGGCAAGGATAGCTTCGGCCTGCTCGACATTCTGCTCACGCTGCGCGAACGCGCGCCTTTGCATTTCGATGTCATCGCGGTCAATCTCGACCAGGGCCAGCCGGGTTTTCCGAAAGACGTGCTGCCCCAGTATCTGGCCGAGCGCGGCGTGCCGCATCACATCGAATACCAGGACACTTATTCGATCGTCAAACGCGTGGTGCCCGAAGGCCAGACCACCTGCGCCTTGTGCTCGCGGCTGCGGCGCGGCGTGCTCTACCGCGTGGCGGGCGAACTCGGCGCGACCAAGATCGCGCTCGGCCATCATCGCGACGACATCCTCGAGACGGCCTTCCTCAACATGTTCTTCGGCAGCAAGCTCAAGACCATGCCGCCCAAGCTCGTCACCGACGACGGCCGCCACATCGTGATCCGGCCGCTCGCCTATGTGAAGGAAAAAGACCTCGAGCGCTGGGCCGAGGTGCGGCAGTTCCCGATCATCCCGTGCGACCTGTGCGGCTCGCAAGAGAACCTCCAGCGCAAGCAGATCAAGGCGATGCTGCGCGACTGGGACCGCCAGCATCCGGGCCGGGTCGACAATTGTTTCACCGCGTTGTCGAACTTCACGCCGTCGCACATGCTCGACCGTCGCCGGTACGACTTCATCAACCTCAAGGCCACCGGCGTGCCCGATCCCGACGGCGACATCGCCTTCGATCCCGAGCCCTGCGGCGAGACGCCGAGCGGCGTGGTGTCGTTTCTGAACCGCGCCGAGCGCGACGACGATGAGCCCGATGCGCAGGACGCGCGCTTGACCGCCGGCACCCCGCCCGCCGATCGCGGCGCGAACGAGGCCCGCTGATGCCGCAAAAGCTCGTGCTCATCACCGGCGTGTCGGGCGCCGGCAAGTCGGTCGCGCTCAAGGTGCTCGAAGACGCCGGCTATTACTGCGTCGACAATCTGCCCGCGCCGGTGCTGGCCGATCTCGTCAATCATCTGGCCGACGTCGGCAAGGAGCGCGTCGCGGTCGCGATCGATGCGCGCTCGGGCGATTCGGTCGCCGATCTGCCCAGCATCGTCGCGGGCTTGCGCGCGTTCTCGGGCGGCGAGCGTCTGGTCAAGGTCTTGTTCCTGACCGCGAGCACCCCGGCGCTGGTGCAACGGTTTTCCGAGACCCGGCGCCGCCATCCTTTGTCGCCGCCCGATGCGATCGAGGGCGACATCACGCCGTCGCTGGTCGAGGCGATCGAGCGCGAACGCGAGATGGTGGGCGATCTGGCCGAACTCGGCATGACCATCGATACCTCCGATCTCGCGCCGGCCACCTTGCGCGCCTGGGTGCGCGATCTGATCGGCATCGACAACGCGGGGCTGACCTTGATGTTCGAGTCCTTCGGCTTCAAGCGCGGCATTCCGCTCGACGCCGATCTGGTGTTCGACCTGCGCTGCCTGCCCAATCCGTATTACGACCAGCATCTGCGGCCTTTGACCGGGCTCGATGCGCCGGTCGCCGAATTCCTCGATGCGCTGCCCGAGGCCAATCGCATGATCGGCGACATCGAACGCTTCGTGCGCGATTGGCTGCCCTCGTATGTGCGCGACCACCGCAGCTACCTCACGGTCGCGATCGGCTGCACCGGGGGCCAGCATCGTTCGGTCTGGGGCTGCGAGCGCCTGGCCAAGCTGCTCGCCGATGCCACCACGCATGTGATCACGCGTCATCGCGAATTGCGCCGTGCCGAAGACCGCACCCGCAACGCCGATGGGCACGGCACCCAGGCCCGCGCGCACTGAACCTTTTGCGATCCCCATCTCTTTCATGAACGATCTGGCGATCTTTCCGCTCAATGCGGTGCTGTTTCCCGGCGGCGTGCTGCCCTTGCGCGTGTTCGAACCGCGCTACATGGACATGGTGCGCGATTGCATGAAGACGCAAAGCCGTTTCGGCGTCTGCCTGATCGCGCAGGAAAGCCTGACCAAGAGCGAGGTGATGCGCAAGCCCGGCGATGCGGCGACGCCCGAAGCCGTCGGGTGCACCGCCGAGATCACGCAATGGGACATGCAGGACCTCGGAGTGCTGCACATCAGCACCCGCGGGCACGACCGGTTTCGGATTCGATCGCGTCATGTCGAGCCCAACGGACTGATCCGCGCCGAGGTCGAACTGATCGCGGCCGACCCGTATGTCGAAGTGCCGGCCGAGCATGGCGCCTGCGCGCAATTGCTCGCGCGCATCATTGCCGAGCTGGAAGAAGAGTACGAGGCCGCAACGCCGACCGAGGGCACGCCCGCGCGCACCTTTCCGTTTGCCCAGCCCTACGCGCTCAACGATGCGGGCTGGGTCGCCAATCGCTTGTGCGAAGTGCTGCAAGTGCCCAACAAGGCCAAGCAAAAACTCATGGAATTGCCCGACGGCGCCGAGCGGCTGGCGATCGTCAACACCTATCTGCGTCAGCGCAAGGTGCTTTGAGGCGCGGGCCGCGCCGGCGATTCAATCGTCCGGGCCAAGGTCGTTCGCAGCCAGATCGTCGAGCAGCCGGCGTATCGGCGTGGGCAATGCGGCACCCATGCGCTCCGACAACGGCATCCACATCCGGCCCGGCGCGTGCACCGCGCTGCGGCGCGCATCCACGCGCGCCACATGCGGCGTGAAATCCAAGGTGAAATGCGTGAACGCATGCCGGCGTGGCGGCAAGGCCTGCGCGTCGTGCGCGCCGATCGATGCGGCATGGGCCGCGAGCGCCTGGGCGTCGGCGAACTCGGGCAGGCTCCACAGCCCGCCCCAGATGCCGGTAGGCGGGCGCTTTTCCAGCAGCACTTCCTGCGCGCACAGGGCGACGAGCACATGGGCGGTGCGCGTCGGCACGGTCTTCTTGGGCCGCGCGACCGGCAATTGCGCGGTACGCCCGGTGGCCAGCGCCACACAGGTCTGCGCCAGCGGGCAGGCGGCGCAACGCGGCTTGGTGCGCGTGCACAGCGTGGCGCCCAGATCCATCAGGCCCTGGGTATAGGCGGTCACGTCGTCGGCCCGGCCGGTCGCGGGCAGCAGCGCCTGGGCGCGCGCCCATAGATCGCGTTCCACGGCCGGAGCGCTCGGCCAGCCGTCGATGCCGAAATGCCGCGCAAACACCCGCTTGACGTTGCCGTCGAGAATCGCGGCGCGCGCACCGAAGGCGAAGGCGGCGATCGCCGCCGCGGTCGAGCGGCCGATGCCGGGCAACTCGGCCAGGACCTGGGCCTCGCGCGGAAACGCGCCGCCATGCTCGGCCACGAGGCGTTGCGCACAGGCGTGCAGATTGCGCGCGCGGGTGTAGTAGCCCAATCCGCTCCAGAGTGCGAGCACGTCGTCGAGCGGTGCGGCCGCGAGGGCGTCGAGCGTCGGAAACCGCGCGAGAAAGCGCGCGTAATACCCGATCACCGCGGCGACCTGGGTTTGTTGCAGCATGATTTCCGACAGCCAGATGCGGTAGGGATCGCGGGTGTTCTGCCAAGGCAGATCGTGGCGTCCGTGCGTGCGCTGCCAGGCGATCACGCGCTGGGCAAAGTCGTGCGTCGGGTCGGTGGGTGCGTCGGCAGGCGCGGCCGCGCGGGCGGTCTGGGAAGGATCGGGCGCTGCGCCGCGGGTTTCAGGCCGCGGCGTACGCGTTCGCATCGTCGTCGGTGGTGGCGGGGACGGCGAGCGCGAAGATCTGGGCACGCACTTGCGCGAGCAAGGCGCCGTGTTCGGCCGCCAAGGCTTCGATCGCGTCTTGCTGCTCCTGCAATTCGTCGATCTTGGCGTCGAGTTCGTTGCTGGCTTCATGCACGCGCTTGACCGATTCGAGCCGCTTGCGCAGCGCGCGCTGCTGGTCGCGGGCCTGGATCTCGATCGGGGCCATCACCGACTTGAGCCAGGCTTCGACATCGCGATTGGCGCGCACGTAGACATCCTTGACCCGCGTGGCGACGGTCTCGAAGAACTTCTGGATCAGCACGGATTGTTCGTTGGTCAGCACGCGCAGGGTGCTGAATTCGCGCTCGAAGCGCTCGGCCACGCGCTCGATCTCGTCGATGTAGGGCTTGACCCGCAAGGGCGTGAGCGGCGGCAGCATCATGCCTTGCTCGGTCATGAAGCGCCGGTACATCGCCTGCATGAGTTCGTGGATCTCATTGGTGCGGTCCTGCGCCTGGCCCAGGTCTTTGTGCACATTGGCGAGGAAGTCGCCCATCGCTTCGCGCAGGCCCAGCGAGAACCGGCTCGAGAGCATGCGCGCACGCGCATCGGCCACGCGCGAGCGCAGCATGTCCATGCCCAGCGAGCCGTAGACCGCATTGGCCAGACGCGCGAAGACCGCACGCGTGGCCAGCAGATGGCGCATCAAAGCGTCGAAATCGTCCTTCTCGTGCTGGATGCGTTCGAGCGTGCGCTCGACCGTGGCGGCGTTCTTGCCGCGCACCGAATTGAGTTCGTACAACTGCTCGACCATCGAGCGTGCGCGGCTGACGAGCAGGGCGTGGGTTTCCTTGCCGACGGTTTCGATGTCGCGCGCGACTTGATCGGAAATGATCTGCCGGCGCTGCGGCACGAGTTGATCGGCCAGGGCGGCTTCGAGCGCGAGCAAGCGGCTTTTGTCGAGCAAGGCGTCGTCGCGATGGATCTTGGCCACCAGCGCCTTTTGCGCCGAGATCGGGAACATCTGCGATTCGTCCAGGCCCAGCACGCGCGCGCAATCGCTGACCTGACGCGCGATCTCGGTCTCGATCTGGGCGGCGCTGCGCAACTCGTCCCACATCGCATCGATCTTGTTGAGCGCGACCAGCCGGCCATGGCGTACGCCGCCGCCGATGTATTTGCGCCAGATCTCGATGTCGCTCTTGGTCACGCCGGTATCGGCCGCGAGGATGAACAGCACCGCATCCGCGTTCGGGATCAGGTTGAGGGTGAGTTCGGGTTCGCTGCCGATCGCATTGAGGCCCGGCGTATCGATGATGACCAGGCCTTGCTTGAGCAGCGGGTGCGGGAAGTTGACGACCGCATGGCGCCAGCACGAGATCTCGAC
This sequence comes from uncultured Burkholderiaceae bacterium, assembly GCA_964448945.1. Classification (GTDB taxonomy): domain Bacteria; phylum Pseudomonadota; class Gammaproteobacteria; order Burkholderiales; family Burkholderiaceae_E; genus CAXBRX01. The sequence continues at coordinate 142 of CAYUYC010000190.1, read as the reverse complement.
CGTGCCGTCGGCGCCGAGCTGGGCGCGCTGGTCGGGATCGGTGTCGTCGTACAGGCCGTAGCCGCGTGCGATGGCAGCCGGCACGCGCTTGGTCTCGGCCACGCGCGCAAAGGCTTCCTGCATGCGATCGGGCGAACCGATG
>CAYUYC010000189.1:0-6696 GCA_964448945.1 uncultured Burkholderiaceae bacterium | reverse complement strand
TCGGAATCTTCTACCTGCCCGACGGCTGGATGACCACGACCTACCGCAACGAGCTGGCGACGCTGCTGCTCGTCATCGCCGCGGTGACCGACTGGTTCGACGGCTACCTCGCGCGCGCGCTGCGCCAGACCTCGGCCTTCGGCGCCTTCCTCGACCCGGTGGCGGACAAGCTGATGGTCGCCGCAGCGCTGATCCTGCTGGTGCAGCTCGCACGGGTGGACGCCATCATCGCGGTCGTGATCATCGGCCGCGAGATCACCATCTCGGCGCTGCGCGAATGGATGGCGAGGGTGGGGCGCTCGGCCAGCGTGGCGGTGGCCTACATCGGCAAGCTCAAGACGGCGGCGCAGATGGCGGCGATTCCGCTGCTGCTGCTCGACGCGCCCATCCTTTCGGTCGACCTGCGCATGCTGGGCAGCGTGCTGATCTACGTCGCCGCGGCGCTCACGCTGTGGTCCATGGGCTACTACCTGCATCGCGCGCTGCCACTGCTGGCGCAGCACGATGCGGAGTGAGCCGGCCGCGGAGCCCTCGTGCGAGGGCGCCACGCCGGCTGCGGCGTTTGTTGACAGGATGTTCCGGTCGCCTATAATGGCGGCCTTTCCCGAGCGGGAATAGCTCAGTTGGTAGAGCGCAACCTTGCCAAGGTTGAGGTCGCGAGTTCGAGACTCGTTTCCCGCTCCAGAATTTCGAAAGGGAAGCCACCGCTTCCCTTTTTGTTTGATCGCCGGGTTTTCGGCGCTCCCCGCGGCGGGGTGGCAGAGTGGTCATGCAGCGGCCTGCAAAGCCGTGTACATCGGTTCGATTCCGGTCTCCGCCTCCAGTCCTTCAGTCACTCTCCCATTCGCCGTCGCTGCATTGAGCGATCGATGCGACATGTCGTCAGCGCGCCGTGTCGACCGAGGCAAGCCTCAATAGCGCGTCGACTTGCGCCTCCACCTGAACGCGCGGTTCACGTTCCAGGCGCTGGAGCCAGATGGGCGGAATCGCATCTTCGCCATACAACGCCCCCGCCAGCATGCCGATGATGGCCGCGTTCGTGTCGGCATCGCCGCCTTCATTGACCGTGCGGATGAGGCATTGCTCGAAACTCTGGGTATTGAAGAAGTAATGCAGCACGGTCTGCATCGTGTCGACCACGTATCCGGTCGCACGACGCGGATACGGGACAAAACGAAACTTGGGCACGCGTGCGACGAGATCGTCGGCGATGGCGCGGCATGCGTCGATCCCGGCACCACCCAGCAAGACGCGCAGCATGCGGCCCAGCGCAAGGGTGGCTTCGTCCGATAGCGGATGGTGGTGGGTCAAATGGCATTGCTCGCGCGTGTAGCGCTCGAATGCCGCTTCGTCGTTGAGCGTGTACAGCACCACCGGAAGATTGCGCATTGCGGCGCCATTGCCCGCCGCACCTTCATCGAACGGCGCCTCGAGCGTTGCGTGATGCATGTAGCGCACGATGCCGCGCCGGCAGGTATTGCCGATGTCGACCGGGCGCGATCGCATCCAGGCCAGGAAATGCTCGGCCACATTGCGCAGATCCCACCCGTTGGATTCGATGATTGCATCGCCGAGCGCCAGCGACATTTGTGTGTCGTCGGTGATCTGCCCGGGACGCAAGCGCAGCCAACCGCCGCCCGACAACAGACGATGTTCGCCATAGGTCGCACGGATTTCTCCGGGCGTCATGAATTCCACCGGGGCACCCAGCGCATCGCCGATGGCCAATCCGAGGTAGGCACCGCGAGCGCGAGCGCGTAGGTCAGGGGGCATGGTCTGGGGATGATCCACGGTGCTCAAAAATAAGCCAACTTGACGCGGTAGTCGCCGCCGATGACGAGGAATTCGCCTTCGCCTTTGAGCACCGAGCCCGGCAGCAGCGCACTCAGCGCGACGATCTTCACGATCGGCACCGAGGCTTCGATGATCGTGTCGCCGAACTGCCCGGCCACATCGCGGTCATGCGTGAACGACACCAGGTTGTTATAGCGCACGATGGCTTCGCGCTTGGATTGACGCGCGATGATCGGATGCTCGTCGAAGCTGTTCACGCCGCGGTACAGCGTCAGATGCTGCAAACCCGGGTACAGATAATGATCGAGCACCCATTGGCAGTATTCGTACAGCAGCTCGAGTTGCAGATGGATCGAGTTGTTGTGAAAGCGGGCCGACATCTTTTCTTCGGTGTACGCCATCCATGCCGCGGACGGATACCGTCCGAGCACCTCCTTGTGGAAGTTCGGCAGCAAGCCGAAGCGGCTTTCCACCCAGCCCTTGAGCACCGCACCTTCCGGACCGTTCGAGTCGTGCCCCCAGCCTTGCAACAGGCGCAGATAACTCGAACGAAAACGCCGGCGTCCGTTGGCATCGATCACACTCATGCCATCGAGCCCGAACACCGCGTTCATGTAGTTCTGAAACGCCTCGGCAGCCTCGTCGGCGCTCGTGGCGTCAGCCAGCATGCGGAACAACACCGGATTGGTTTCGCGCACGCCGCTGATATGCAGTGCTTGCGGATGATCGTTGAACACCGTGCTGGCCAACAGTGCGGTGGCGATGCCGATGCGATTGGTGCTGTGGCCAACAGGTGCCGCAGGTGCGGGCGGTAATGCGTCTGAACTGTCCATGGACGTGTTCTAGCATGAGTTCGCCGCAGGCACGAAGGGATCAGCGCAAGGGCGGTGTGCGCAAGACGCATGCAAGCATGCGGATAGAATCGCAACCCGGCCCGGATGGTGAAATCGGTAGACACAGTGGACTTAAAATCCACGGCCTGTGAAAGCGGGCGTGCGAGTTCGACCCTCGCTCCGGGCACCACAGCACGACCGTTGGTCGACCGGACTCGCTGGTCGGGTTGCCGTTCCCTAGGATCGACTCCTACAATGCGCCGCTTCGACCGCATCAACGCGTCGTGTTAACGGACAGCAGCCATGGACAAGTTCGAATTGATCGACAAGTTTCGCGAGGCGATCGATCGCGGCAGTCCGACCACCGACATGTTGTCGCTGCCGCGATGGACTCCCGACAACTGGTATCAGCTCGCCGCATTGTGCGAGCCCTGCCAAGTGGAAGCCGGCGAGGCGGTCATCACCAGCGGCAGCTCAGACCGCACCTTGTATCTGGTCGTGGAAGGCAACGTCGAAGTTGCCTTCGTGGCACGACAAAGTCTCACCTTATCGGTCATGAGCCATGTCGGCGCTGGTTCCGTGGTCGGCGAACAGGCCTTCTTCGATTCCGCGCCGCGCTCGGCCAATGTCTGGGCCGTCGATAGCAGCGTGCTGCTCAAGATCGATCTGCGCGCCTTCGAGCGGTTTGCCGAGTCCAATCCGCGACTGGGCTACGAGATGGTATTTGCGCTCGGCCGCATTCTGGCGCAGCGCCTTCGTTCGACGACGGCCAAGGTTGCCGCCTGAACGCGGCGAGCTTCGTTCTCGCCATCGATATAATCGCCCCCCATCCGCAGTAATCGCCGCGTCCACGTCGGTCGATGAACGTTTTCCAGGAAGGTTGGCAGAGCGGTTTAATGCACCGGTCTTGAAAACCGGCGACGTCGCAAGGCGTCCGTGAGTTCGAATCTCACACCTTCCGCCACCGACCTTGGAGTCAACGACCATGAAGTCTGCCTTCGCAGCGCGCTCTCGGCGCGCATTGGTCCGTGCGGCGCTCGCGTTGCCGGCCCTTGCCCTCACCAGCCGCATTGCATACGCGGCGCCCGTCATCAAACTCAAACCCGGTCAGAAGTTGCGCGTGGCCTTCGTCTACGTCAGCCCCGTGGCGCAGGCGGGCTGGACGACCCAGCACGAACGCGGTCGGCGCGCCATGCAGGCAGCGCTGGGTGACAAGGTCGAGAGCTTCTATGTCGAGAACGTGCCCGAAGGCGCGGACGCCGAACGCGTGATCCGCGACTTGGCGGTGCAGGGCTATCACCTGATCTTCACGCCGAGCTTTGGGTACATGAACCCGACGCTGCGTGTGGCGCAGGAATTCGCGCAGACGGTGTTCGAGCACGGCACCGGGTATCGGACTGCAGCCAACGTCGGCAATTACAACGCGCGTTATTACGAAGGTCGGTACCTGGCCGGTCTGATCGCGGGCGCCAGCAGTCGAACGAATCGGGCCGGCTACATCGCCGCCTTTCCGATTCCCGAAGTACTCCAGGGCATCAACGCGTTCACGCGCGGTGCCCGGCGCATGAATCCGAAGTTCGAGACCGCGGTGGTGTGGACCAACGCCTGGCACGACCCGGGCCGCGAACGCGATGCCGGGACCACGCTCATCGGGCAGGGCGCCGATGTGCTCACCCACCATACCGATACCACGGCCATCGTGCAGTTGGCCGAAGAGCGCAAGCTCATGGCGGTGGCCTACAGTTCGGACATGTCGGCCTTCGGCCCCAATGCACAGCTCGTGGCCGTCACCCATCAATGGGGTGGGTTCTACACCCGGGTTGCGCAAAGCGTGATCGACGGCACCTGGCAACCGACCAGCGTCTTGGGCGGTCTGCGCGAAGGCATGATCGAGTTGCAAGGCATGCATCGCGATCTGCCCAAGCACGTACGCGACACCGTCGAGGCCAGCCGGCGCGACATCGTTGCCGGGCGCCTGCATCCGTTCATGGGCGTGGTGAAGACCAATACCGATCGCGTGGTGCAGACCCAAGGCAGCATGTCCGATGCCGCGATGTCGTCGATGGATTATTTCGTCGAAGGCGTGCTGGGCAAGGTGCCCGTCGGTGCGGGCTGAACGGCTGCGACCGCCATCGCATCCTCGTAGTGATACTGCGCGGCGAGAATGATGGTGGTCAGGCACATGGTGGTGCCGACCAACAGCACGACGATCGCAAGGAACACGCAATTCCAGCCGTTGTCGCTGCGGCGTGCCGAGTGCGCGTTGTGGCGCGCGTCCCAGCGCGCATCGTCGGTCACCGCGATTCCCATGGACTCGGCGAAGCCCGCCCAGACGGGCAACAACGCCGGCACCAGGATCCAGAAGTGCGCCTTGCTGCCGAATAGCGCAAAGGCGGCCATGCCCGTCACCAGCCACGCCGCGTAGAGCCACCAGCGGCCATCGCCCAGATAGCGCCGGTGCAGACCCAGACCGCCCGCAATGAAGGCGAGCAAGGCGGCGACGAACTTGTGCTTGAAAGAGAGGGGCATCGGATCAGACCGCGCAGGTGTAGGCGCACCGATTCTGGCATGTGTGCGAACCTTCGGCATGGCATGCACTCTATTGCGGGTTGACCAATGGTGGAGCGGCAGATGAAACGCGCGGTTCGCGAAATCCTGTTTCAAGCGTCGCGCATGCTCATGCGCGATTGGCGCGGCGGCGAACTGCAGTTGCTGGTGGCCGCGCTGGTGGTCGCCGTTGCTGCGGTGACCTCGGTCGGGTTCTTCGTCGAACGCCTGCGTGCCGGATTCGAGCGCGATGTCGCCCAGTTGCTGGGCGGTGACCTCATCGTCTCGGGAGACCAGCCCATCCCCGAGGCCTACCGGATCGAGGCGCAAGCGCGCGGTCTGCGCACCGCGCCACTCGTCCAGTTTCCGTCGATGGCCATGCAAGCCGACCCGACCTCGGTGGTGGCCAGCGATCCGCGTGCGCAACTCGTCGGCCTCAAGGCGGTCGGGACGGGCTATCCATTACGCGGAGGCGTGCGCATCGCGACCGATCGTGGCGCGGCCGACCAGATCGCCCCCGACATTCCGGCGCCCGGCACGGTCTGGGTCGACGATCAATTGCTGGCTGCGCTCGACGTCATGCCGGGCGGCACGCTGCAGTTGGGCGAGCGGCGCTTTCGAGTGGCCGGCCTGATCACACTCGAAGCCGATCGCGGCGCTGGATTCATCAACTTTGCGCCGCGCGTCATGATGCGCATCGACGATCTCCCGGCCACCGGGCTGCTGCAACCGGGTGCGCGTGCGACCTATCGATTGCTGATCGCGGGCGATGCCAAGGCGGTGGCCGACTACCGGCGCTGGCTCAAGCCCCAATTGGCGCGCGGCCAGCGCATCGAAGCGTTGACGAGCGACGGCGAGAGCGGCGAACGGCCGCAATCGCGCCAGACCATCGAGCGTGCGCAGTCGTTTTTGTCATTGGTGGCCTTGATGACGGTGATGCTCGCTGCGGTGGCGGTCGCGCTGGCAACGCGGCGCTTCGTTCAACGCCATATCGATACCTGCGCCATCCTGCGCTGCCTGGGCAGCACCTCCGGTCAGATCACCGCGGTCTTCGCCGTCGAGTTCGTCGCGATCGGCATGCTGGCCAGCCTGATCGGCGCCGGCATCGGGTATGGCGCGCATTTCGCGCTGCTCGAAGGCATCGGCAATCTGGTCGGTGCCGATCTGCCGAGTGCGAGTGCGTTGCCTGCCTGGCGCGGCATCGTCACCGGGATGGTGTTGCTGATCGGCTTTGCGCTGCCGCCGCTGCTGCAATTGCGGCAGGTGCCGCCGCTGCGCGTATTGCGACGCGATCTCGGACCGCCGGCGGTCTCGATGCTGGTCACCTACGGCCTGGGGCTGGGCGCATTCGGTGCCTTGTTGCTGTGGTTTGCCGATGACGCCGCCATTGCGATGGTCACCGGGCTCGGGTTCTTGTTGGCTTTCGGCGCGTTTGCCGGCGTGGTTTACGTCGTGCTGCGCGCAATCGGTTGGTGGCGCGAGCGTTTGCGTCGTCCGTCGATCGTCTTGCGATTTGCCCTGG
>CAYUYC010000188.1:0-6717 GCA_964448945.1 uncultured Burkholderiaceae bacterium | reverse complement strand
GCCGACGGCAGCCTGGGCAAGCGCAACGATGTCTATTGCGCGAGCATCGAACACAAGCTCGGCATCAAGGCCAGCCCGACCGCGGTCCTTCTGTTCGGCGACAACAAGGGCGAAGTCGGCCAAGGCGCCATCGGCTACCTGGTGGGCGAAGAAAACCGCGGCCTCGAATACATGTTCATCATGATGAACGCCGCGCGTTTCGGCGTCGGCATGCAAGGCATCGCGGTGGCCGAGCGCGCCTACCAGCAGGCCGTTGCCTACGCGCGCGACCGCGTGCAATCGCGCGACCTCGCGGGCTCCGCTGGGCCGGTGGCCATCATTCATCACCCCGACGTCAAGCGCATGCTGATGCAGATGCGCGCCCTCGTCGAAGGCGCGCGCGCGGTCGCGTACTGGTCTGCGGCCCAGGCCGATGTCGCGCATCACAGCCCCGACGCCGCGGCGGCCAAGGAAGCGCAGGCGATCTACGAATTCATGGTGCCCATCGTCAAGGGCTGGAGCACCGAGTTGTCGATCGAGGTCGCGTCGCTCGGCGTGCAGGTGCATGGCGGCATGGGCTTCATCGAGGAAACCGGCGCGGCCCAGCATTACCGTGACGCGCGCATCCTGACCATCTACGAAGGCACGACCGCGATCCAGGCCAATGACTTCATCGGCCGCAAGACGGTGCGCGATGGCGGCGCGGTCGCCAAGCGCTTGCTCGCGCAAATCGCGCAGACCGAAGCACAACTCGCGCAAGTGTCGGGGCCGGCTTTCGCCGCCATGCGCACCCAGCTCGCCGCCGCGCGCACCGCGATGGCCGAGGTGGTCGATTACATGGTCGCCAACCTCAAGACCGACATCAAAGGCGTGTTCGCGGGCAGCGTGCCCTATCTGAAGCTGGCCGGCATGCTGATGAGCGGCTGGCAACTCGCGCGCGCGATGCTGGTGGCGCAAGCCAAGCAAAGCGCGGGAGATCAGGACGCGTTCTACCGCACCAAGATCGCCACCGCGCATTACTACGCCGATCACATCCTGAGCCAGGTGCCGGCGTTGAGCAGCGCGATCGTGAACGGCGGCGCGTCGGTCAATGCGCTGGCCGAAAGCGAGTTCTGATCTGCGCTGTGCGTGCCGTGTGCGCGCACAGCCGCTGCTCGTGGTGAAAGCCCGAAGCCATGCCGGCATCGGGCTTTTTCATTTCAGTCGACGCTCGCATGGCAAACCGCTTCGAGGCGGTTGCCCTCGGGGTCTTTGACGAAGGCCGCGTAATACGCCGCGTGGTAATGCGGGCGCAGTCCGGGCGGGCCGTCGCAGACGCCGCCGTGAGCGAGCGCGGCGCGATGGAAGGCATCGACCGCGGCGCGCGAAGCCGCCTTGAAGCACCAATGGCGTTTGTCGTCGAACTGCGTGGTGGCCGAGTAGTACACCGCGAGGAAGGTGTGTTCGCCGTCATCGGGTCCGCAACGTTGTCCGTAGCCGAGCGCCTCGGCACGGTCGTAGACCTTGGCGCATCCGAGCGCCGACATCACTGCGTCGTAGAAGGGGCGTGCGGCGGCAAGGTCGCGTACGGCGATGGAGACATGATCGAGTAGCTGCATCGAGGTAGGTGTTGGCAGTATCGGGAGTGCGGATATTGCCTCGATCACTGAGCCGCTTTCGTATACTGTAAAAATATACAGTATAGAAATGGAGCGGCGCATGGAGGCGGGCCAACGCAGGCGAGTGATACCGGTGGTGGCCGAAGCGCCCGAGGCACAGGCGCGCAAAGGGCGGGGCGCGGTCTCGAACATCATCGGTCGCTACGAGGTCTTGCGTGGCGAGCCCGTCGACGATGGTTGGTCGCGTGAGCCCGATGCGCCAGAAGCATTGCGCACCATGGTCTTCGAAGAAGACGCGCGCTCCATCATCAGCCGCAATACCTCGCCCGATATCCCTTTCGATCGTTCGATCAATCCGTACCGCGGTTGCGAGCATGGTTGCATCTACTGCTACGCGCGGCCCAAGCACGCTTACGTCGGACTGAGTCCGGGCCTGGATTTCGAATCGCGGATCTTTGCCAAGACGAATGCCGTGCAATTGCTGCGTCGGGAACTGAGTGCGCGCAGTTATCGTGCGGCGCCGATGGCCATCGGGACGGTCACCGACGCGTATCAACCGATCGAGCGTCAACTGAAGCTGACCCGCGGTTGCCTGGAAGTGCTCGCTCAAGCGCGACATCCGGCCATGCTGATCACCAAATCGAGTCTGATCGAACGCGATCTCGATCTGCTGGTACCCATGGCGCAGCAGGATCTCGCATTCGTGAACGTGTCCATCACGACGCTCGATCACGGACTGGCACGCACGCTCGAGCCGCGCTGCGCATCGCCGGCGCGGCGTATCGAGACGGTGCGCAGGCTCGCTGCGGCCGGTATCCCGGTGGGCGTGTCGGTTGCGCCGGTGATTCCATTCGTCAACGAGCCCGAGATCGAACAGGTGTTGGCCGCCGCGCGCGAGGCGGGGGCCAGCCGGGCTTCCTACGTCGTGATCCGATTGCCTTGGGAGGTGGCACCGTTGTTTCAGCAATGGCTCGATGCGCACCTGCCGGATCGCGCCGCGCGCGTGATGGCGCGCATTGCGGAGATGCGCGCCACGGCCGGCAAGGGCAAGGTCAACGATGCGCGCTATGGTCTGCGCATGACCGGCGAGGGTGTTTGGGCCGAACTGATCCGGCAACGTTTTGCCAAGGCCTGCGATCGTCTGGGCTACACGCGCGAACATCGTGTGCTCGACGCATCGCGATTCGTGGCGCCGAGGGAATCCAGCCCTCAGGCCGAGCTGTTCTGACCGGGCGGCGGGTCAGCTTGCGCTAAGTCACTGATATTCCTATAATTCGCGGCTTTTCGCGATCAATGCTCCTGATCGCGTCTCGTGTACAAACCGCGTCGCATTTTCCGGCGCGAACAACGCGCGCAGCGCGTTCGGCCGGCGGGCCCGTGTCAACCCGTCGTTCGAACCTCCGCAGTGCTTAGAGGAACACGTCATGGTCGTCATTCGCCTTTCCCGCGGCGGCGCAAAGAAGCGCCCTTTCTTCAACATCGTTGCTGCCGATTCGCGCGTTCGCCGCGATGGCCGCTTCATCGAGCGCGTGGGTTTCTACAACCCGGTGGCCGCTGAAAACGAAGAAGGTCTGCGCATCGCGCTGGACCGCATCAGCTACTGGACCGAGCACGGCGCGCAGCTGTCGCCCACCGTCGCCCGTCTGGTCAAGGACTTTGCAAAGAAGAACGCCCAGCCCGCAGCCTGAGGCAGCGACGAGCGCCGCGGCACCGGATGATCTGGTGCCGGTTGCGCGCGTGGTCGATGCCTACGGGATTCGCGGTTGGGTCAAGCTCGAATCGTTCTCCGGCGATTCGCCCGCACTGCAAAGTGCGCGGCATTGGTGGCTCAGGAGTCGCGACGCAAGTCTGCGCCGATTGACTCCGACGACGGTGAAACCGCATTCGGGCTATTTCGTTGCGCGATTGGCCGAGATCGACGGTCGCGACGCAGCGTTGGCGCTCAAGGGCGCACAGATCGAAGTCGCGCGCGCGGATTTTCCGGCGCAAGCGAGCGACGAGTTTTATTGGGTGGACCTGGTGGGGTGCGCGGTCGAGTCGCTCGACGGCAAATCGCTCGGCCAGGTGGTTGAAGTGATGGACAACGGTGCGCATGCGATTTTGGCGGTGCGTCCGGTCGGCAGTACCAAGGCTTCGGCGGTCGAACTCATTCCGTTCGTCGAGGCGTTCGTGCCGACCGTAGACACCCAGGCGCGGCGCATCGTGGTCGATTGGCAGTTCGAGCAAGACGCGGGAGATTGAGCGATGTTGCGTTTCGACGTCGTGACGATCTTTCCCGAGATGTTCGCAGCAGTGACCGAACAAGGCATCGCAGCGCGCGCGCTCGAACAGGGCATCTGGGCGTTTCGGGCGTGGAATCCGCGGGACTTCACGACCGACAACTACCGGCGTGTGGACGACCGTCCGTTCGGTGGTGGTCCGGGCATGGTGATGATGGCCGAGCCGTTGGCGGCGACCCTCGATGCCGCGATCGCCGCGGATGGGCAACGGCCGCGGGTGTTGTTGATGTCGCCGCAAGGCAAGCCGCTCGATCATGCGCGCGTGAGCGCATGGGCCGGGCAGCCATCGCGGCATGTGATCGTCTGCGGACGATACGAAGGAATCGATGAACGCGTGATCGACGCGTATGTCGATGAGGAAGTGAGCCTGGGAGACTTCGTGCTCTCAGGTGGCGAGATTGCGGCGATGGCGCTCATCGACGCGGTCGTGCGTCAGTTGCCTGGCGTCTTGAACGACGCGCAATCGGCGGCCGAGGACAGCTTCGCAGACGAAGCCTCCGGCGGTCTGCTCGATTGCCCGCATTACACGCGGCCCGAGGTCTGGCGCGATCGCGGCGTGCCCGAGGTGTTGATGTCGGGTAACCATGCGCGCATTGCGCGTTGGCGTCGTGAACAGGCGTTGGCGGCGACGTTTGCCAAGCGCCCGGACGTCATCGAGCGGGCGCGCAGTGCAGGGCGATTGAGCAAGCAGGACGAAGCGTATTTGCGGGAATTGGAACGATCCGGTTCCCGCGGGCAGTAGGGGTCGGGTTCGTCCCGGCTGTGTATCAACCCCATCCTCTGGGCGGCGAACAACCACATCATGCCGGCCCACGATGGTCTAGGAGATTGACATGGACCTCATCAAAGTCCTCGAGCAAGAAGAAATCGCACGTCTGAACAAGACCGTGCCCGAATTCGCCCCCGGCGATACGGTCATCGTCAGCGTCAACGTGGTCGAAGGCAATCGCAAGCGCGTTCAGGCCTACGAAGGCGTCGTGATCGCCAAGCGCAACAAGGGGCTGAATTCCAGCTTCATCGTGCGCAAGATCTCGTCGGGCGAAGGCGTCGAGCGGACCTTCCAGCTCTATTCCCCGCTGATCGCATCGATCGAAGTCAAGCGTCGCGGCGATGTGCGTCGTGCGAAGCTGTATTACCTGCGTGAGCGCTCGGGCAAGTCGGCGCGCATCAAGGAAAAGCTCGCCGGTCGCAGCGCCACGGTGGCCGACAAGGAGTAACGCACGCGCGTTGTTCCGGTACGCAAAGGGCGCGATTGCGCCCTTTGTCGTTTTGGCGGCAGACAATGCAGTGCAGCAGTGGGCTTGCGCTCGCCTAGCGGGCGAGCCGAGCGCTCATAGGAAGTCATGTGAGTTCCGTCGATTCAGGCAAGCCGCGGCGCCCGACGCGCCCGCCTTTCGATCCCCATACTGCACCGGTGATCGAACGCGGTCTTGCGCGTGATGCGCTCGATGCGCAATGGTTGCGCGCGCCGATCGTGCGCGCCGCCTTGCAGGCGCCGCGCGCCTGGCAGGCCGAAGCAACCGACGAATCGCGTTGGGCACAGGGGCTCCTCGCCACACCGGCGGCGGTGCTGGTCCCCCTGGTGGCGCATGGACCCGATGGCGAACTGAATGTGTTGCTGACCAAACGGACCGCGCATCTGAACGACCACGCCGGACAAATCAGTTTTCCGGGCGGCCGGGTCGACGAAGGCGATACCTCGCGCGTGTACACCGCCTTGCGCGAAGCGCAGGAAGAGGTGGGGCTCGATCCCGACGCCATCGAAATCGTCGGCGCGATGCCCGAATATCTGACCGGCACCGGGTTCGTGGTCACGCCCATCATCGGCATGGTCGGTGGGCCGATCGTGGCGCGGCCCGACCCGTTCGAGGTCGAGCGCGTCTTCGAGGCGCCGTTGTCCTTCTTGATGAACCCCGCCAACCATGAAAAGCGCGCCGTGCGCTGGGTCGATCAAGAAGGCGAACATGTCCGGCATTTCTTTGCGATGCCTTACGTCGGCGCCGACGCCGAGTACTTCATCTGGGGCGCGACAGCGGCCATGCTGCGCAATCTGTACCATTTGCTGCGCGCCCAGGTCTGAAGCATCGTTCGACCCTGCGTCGTTGTGCTCAATGCTGTTGCCACTACTTCACATGCCATGACCTTTGTCTCCGTCATCGTTGCATTGATCCTCGAGCAGTTCCGGCCGTTGCCTCATCGCAATCCGGTCTATGCCGCGCTCGACGCCGCGATCCATGGGCTGGAGCGCAACATGAACGCCGGCGAACGCCGGCACGGCACGATCGCGTGGTGGATCCTCATGGGCAGCACGCTGATCGTGATGCTCGCGGTTCAGTTCGGCGTCGGTCGTCTGGGGTTCGCGGCCTCGCTGGTGTTGTCGATCTTCGTGCTCTACCTGACGTTGGGCTTTCGGCAGTTCAGTCATCCGTTCACCGAAATTCAGGCTGCGCTCGACGCAGGCAATCTCGCGCAGGCCCGCACCATCCTCGGAACATGGATGTCCGAGACCTATCCGGACTTTGCAGCGGACAAACTCAGCGCCGGCGAAGTCGCGCGCTATGCGATCGAGCGCGCCTTGATGCTCTCGCACCGGCATGTGTTCGGTGTGTTCTTCTGGTACGTGCTGTTGGGGCCGGCCGGGGCGGTGTTGTATCGACTCTCGCATTACACGGCGCGGGTGTGGTCGCGCGAAGCGCTGGGCGAGTTCGGTGTGTTTGCCGAACGCGCGTTCGGCATCATCGATTGGGTACCGGTGCGATTGACCGCGATCGGGTTTGCAATCGTGGGTAATTTCGAAGACGCGATGTACGGCTGGCGCAACTATGCGACGCGTTGGCGCGACCCGTTGGCCGGCGTGGTGC
>CAYUYC010000187.1:0-6744 GCA_964448945.1 uncultured Burkholderiaceae bacterium | reverse complement strand
GCATCAACAGCGACGACGGCAACCTCAATTACGACAGCGGCGACATCACCGCCTCCTTGCTCAAAGTCACCCACGAACTGGATCTGAGCATCGACCGCTTCGGCTTCTTTGCGCGCGGCTACTACTTTCATGATTTCGAGAACGCCAGCCGCACCGGCCCGGGGCCGGTCGTGGGCGGCGTGACCGGCACCGGCTACACCTTCGGCGACCAGGCTCACGACCGCATCGGCACCGGCTACAAGATGCTCGACGCCTATGTGAAGGCCGGCTTCGACATCGCCGAGCGCAGCACCCAGGTGCGGCTGGGCAACCAGGTGGTGAGCTGGGGTGAAAGCATGTACATCACCAACGGCATCAACGTGATCAACTCGGTGGACGTCTCCAAGCTGCGCACGCCGGGCTCGGAGCTCAAGGAAGCCTTGCTGCCCTCGCCGATGATCTGGGCCTCGCAGGAGTTGACCGACACCGCCAGCCTCGAAGCCTTCGCGATCGCCAAGTTCCGCAAGATCGAGATCGATCCGCGCGGCTCGTACTTCAGCACCAACGACATCATCTCGGACGACGGCAACACCTTCTATCTGCGCGGCCCCGATCAGCACTTCCCGGCGCAGGCCGGCGTCACGCAGACCATCGGCCGCGGCGCCGATCGCGAAGCGCGCGACAGCGGCGAATTCGGCGTGGCGCTGCATGTGCTCGCGCCCGATCTGGGCAACACCGAGTTCGGCTTCTTCTACGTCAACTACCACCATCGCGCACCGATCATCTCGACGCGCCGCGGCGGCGTGAACGTCACCGGCGTGCCGGTGCCCATCAACGCGCCGACCAGCACCCCGACCACCGCAGCCGCGCAGTACTTCGTCGAATACCCCGAGAACGTGCATCTGTACGGCGTGAGCTTCAACACCGCGGGTCCGGCGGGCATCGCGCTGGCCGGCGAATACTCGTACCGCGCCAACCTGCCCTTGCAAGTGGCCGGCGGCGAGTTGTTCCTCGCCGCGATCGGCCTGCAGAACAGCCTGACCGGCAATGCCATGGCGGCGGCGACCCTGCCCATCGGTACCGAGATCTCGGGCTATCGCCGGGTCAAGGCGCATCAGGTGCAGATGTCGGCGAGCAAGGCCTTCTCGGGCGGACTCGGTTTCGACCAGGTCTTGTTGCTCGGCGAAATCGGCTATACCCATCTGCAATTGCCCGACGGCGTCTACTTCGGCGGCTACGGCGAGACCACGCCCGCCGGATCGTTCGGCGCCCCCGCGACCGGCGCGGGCCAAGGCTATGCCACGCCCAATTCCTGGGGTTATCAGCTCGCCGCCTCGGCCGATTACAACAACGCGATCGGCGCCTGGCGCCTGTCGCCGCGGCTGGCCTTCTCGCATGCGGTGCGCGGCGTGAGCCCGACCTGGAACCAAGGCGTGCAATCGCTCTCGCTCGGGGTGGCCGCAACGCTGCGCGAGCAATGGCGTGCCGATCTGAGCTACACCAGCTTCCTGGGCGGACGCGTCTTCAACGGCACCGTGAACACCAATTCGACCAAGGACCGCGACTTCGTGTCGGCGAGCCTGAGCTACGCGTTCTGATCGCGCGCGACCGACATTTTTTGCAAGGAACATCGCAATGCACGCACCCACTCCGATTCGCGCCGCACTGATCGCGGTCTTGCTGGCCGGCATGAGCGCCGCCCATGCCGAACTCACCCCCGCCGAACTGTCCAAGCTCGGCAGCACGCTCACGCCGCTCGGCGCCGAAGCCGCGGGCAATGCCGCGGGCACCATTCCGGCCTGGACCGGCGGACTCAAGGAAGCGCCGGTCGCGGGCTTCAAGCATGGCGTGTCCTATCCCGATCCGTATGCCGCCGACAAGCCCTTGTTCACCATCACGCCGGCCAACGCCGAGCAGTACAAGGACCATCTGACGCCGGGCCAGCTCGCGATGCTGCGCAAGTACCCGGACTACAAGCTGGTGGTGTACCCGAGCCATCGTTCGGCCGCCTTCCCCAAGGGCCATTACGACGAAACCCTCGCCAGCGCCGCCAAGGCCCGGCTGGCCGAGAACGGCAACGGCGTGCTGGGCGCCACCGGCGGCATCCCCTTCCCCATCCCCAAGGACGGGCGCGAAGCGATCTGGAACCATCTGCTGCGCTATCACGGCGACGCCTTCACCACCACCTGGACCGGCGGCGCGGTGCTGCAAAACGGCAGCTTCACGCCCACGCGCACCACCTTCGAACTCGATTATTCGTACGGCAACCTCGAGAAGTCCGCGAAGGAGCGCACGCCCAACCGGGTGTTCAACTTCATGCAATCGTTCAGCGCGCCGCCGCGTCTGGCGGGCACGATCCTGCTGGTGTACGAGCCGCTCGATCAGGTCAAGGAACCGCGCACGAGCTGGGTCTATTCGCCGGGCCAGCGCCGCGTGCGCCTCGCGCCCGAAGTCGGCTACGACAACCCGGCCAATTCGACCGACGGCCTGAACACGAACGACGACTTCAACATGTTCAACGGCGCGATCGACCGCTACGACTGGAATCTGGTCGGCAAGAAAGAAATCTATGTCCCGTACAACTCCTACGGGATCATGTCGCGCGATCTCAAGCATGCCGATCTGGTCAAGCCGGGCCACCTCAACCAGGACCATGCGCGCTACGAATTGCACCGGGTCTGGGTGGTCGAGGCCAGCGTCAAGCCGGGCATGCGCCATCTGTACGCCAAGCGCACTTTCTTCATCGACGAAGACACTTGGGCGATCGTGCTGACCGATCGCTACGACGCGCGCGGCCAACTCTGGCGCGTGGGTGAGGCGCACTCGATCATGCTGTACGACATGCCCTTGTACCTGCAGACCACCGAAGCGCATTACGACCTGCAATCCGGGCGCTATCTGATCAAGGGTCTGTACAACCAGGAATCGAAGATCCTCGAACCGATCAAGCGCAGCCCCGCCGACTTCACGCCGGCCCGTCTGCGCGACCTCGGCACGCGCTAGCGAGGTGATGGGGTGTTGAAACGCTTCGTGCCCTCACGCGCGAAGCGGCTCGCGTGGATCGCATTCGCCGCCGCCGCATGGTCGGCGGCGAATGCGTCTTGGGCCGCCGCCGACACGGACGAACTCGCGGCACGCACCGCCTGGACCGCGCCCGCGGCCCGGACCGCGCCGGCACCGGCGGTCGATGCGCGCGAACTCGAGCGCATGCGGCTGGTGGCACTCGCACGCGCCGGACGGCGCATCGTCGCGGTCGGCGAATACGGCTGCATCATCTATAGCGATGATCGCGGCGTGCATTGGTTCTACGGGGCCAACGCGGCCGACCGGATGCTGACCGCGGTCGATTTCGTCGGCGCCGATCTCGGCTTCGCCACCGGCCATGACGCCACCATCATCGGCAGCAAGAACAACGCGCGCACCTGGCTTGCGCAATACGGCGAAGCGCAGCCGCAAGGGCCGTTGCTGAGCCTGCGCATGCGCGACGCGCAGCACGGCATCGCGGTCGGCGCTTACGGCCTCATCGTGCGCATGGGCGCCACCGGCTGGGAAGCGCTCGCGCGCACCGACGACGACCGGCATTTGTACGGCGTGGCCTGGGTCGACGACCGGCGCGCGGTCATCGTCGGCGAGCGCGGCTACCTCGCGCTGACCGACGACGGCGGCGCGCATTGGCGCAACGTCGCATCGCCCTATGCCGGCAGCCTGTTCGGCGTGGTCCATGTCGGCGCGCGCACCCTGGTCGCCTTCGGCATGCGCGGCAAGCTCCTGCGCTCGGCCGACGGCGGCGAACACTGGACCGAGATCGCCTCGCCGACCACGTCGTTTCTGATCGGCGCCGATGTCGCGGGCGACGGTCGCATCCTGATCGCGGGCCTGGCCGGCACGCTGATCGAAAGCCGCGACGCGGGCCTGAGCTTCACCGCCGTGCCCACCGGACGCAAGGACGGCTTCGCCGGCGTGCTCGCCCTCGATGCCGGCACCGTGCTGCTGGTCGGCGATCACGGCCCGGTGCTGTTGCCGCGTACGGAGCATTGAGATGCACGCCCGCGCACTCGTCGAACGTCTGGCCGTCGCGATCTTCGCGTACCGGCGCGCGCTGCTCGCGATCTTCGTGCTGATCACCCTGGCCCTGGGCGCGAGCGCGACCCGGCTGCGCGTGGATGCGGGCTTCGACAAGCTCATCCCTTTGCAGCATCCGTTCATGCAGACCTTCACCGCGTATCGCGGCACCTTCGGCGGCGCCAACCGCGTGCTGGTGGCGCTGGTGCGGCGCGACGGCGACATCTTCGAGCCCGGCTTTCTCGCCAAGCTCAAGGGCGCGACCGATGCGGTGTTCTTCATGCCCGGCGTCGATCGCCCGAGCGTGCGCTCCTTGTTCACGCCCAACGCGCGCTTCATCGAGATCGTCGAAGAAGGTTTTGCCGGCGGCAACATCGTGCCCGCCACCTATGCCGGCACGCCCGAAGACATCGCGCGGGTGCGCGAGAACGTGCTCAAGTCCAACGAGATCGGGCGCCTGGTGGCCAACGATCTGGGCGGCGCATTGATCGTCGGTGAATTGCTCGAGACCGATCCCAACACCGGCCGGCGCCTCGATTACTTCCAGGTCGCGCAACAACTCGAAGACATCCGCACCCAGTACGCCGACGCGCAAGTCGACGTGCACATCATCGGGTTCGCCAAGGCGGTCGGCGACATCGGCGCGGGCGCGCGCAACGTGCTCGCCTTCTTCGCGCTCGCGTTCGCGATCACCGCGCTCATGCTCTACGGCTATACGCGCTCGGCCAAGCTCACCGGCCTGACCTTGTTCGCCGCGCTCTTGCCGGTGGTCTGGCTGCTGGGCCTGCTGCCCTTGCTCGGCTACGGCATCGACCCGATGTCGGTGCTGGTGCCCTTCCTGATCTTCTCGATCGGCGTGAGCCACGCGGTGCAGATGACCAACGCCTGGCAGCTCGAAGTCCAGGCCGGCGCCGACAACCGCAGCGCCGCGCACGGTGCCTTCATGAAGCTGTTTGCGCCCGGCGCGCTCGCGCTCCTGGCCAATGCGCTGGGCTTTCTGGTGATCATGCTGATCCGCATCGACATCGTGCGCGAGCTGGGCATCACCGCGAGCCTGGGCGTGGCCTTGATGGTCATCACCAACAAGATCCTGCTGCCGGTCCTGCTGTCATGGACGCCCGCGCGGCGCAGCGCGGGCGAACATGCCCGGCGCCATCACGGCGAACGCTTGTGGATCGCACTCGCGGGCCTGGCCACGCGCAAGCGCGCGGCGCTGGTGCTGGGTGGCGCCGCGCTGCTCGCCGCCGCCGGTGCCTGGCAGGCGCGCGGCCTGCAGGCCGGCGATCTCGGCCAGGGCCTGCCCGAGCTGCGCGCCGACTCGCGCTACAACCGCGACAATGCCGTCATCACCCGGCGCTTCACCATCGGCGTCGACGTGCTGTCGGTGATCGTGCAGACCCGCGATTACGAATCGGCCTGTCTCGACCACGGCGTGATGTCCGCGATCGAGCAATTCGAGCGCAGCATGCGCGCCACACCCGGCGTGCATTCGGTCATCGCCTTGCCCGACGTCGCCAAGCATGTGAGCCAGGCCTTGCACGAGGCCAACCCCAAATGGCACGCCTTGCCGCGCGAGCCGCAAGCCCTGGGCGAAGCGCTGGGCGTGGTCGATACCAGCAGCGGTCTGATCGACGCCAATTGCAATGCGATGCAACTGCTGGTCTTCACCGAGGACCATCAAGGCGCGACCATCGCGCGCATCGTCGCCGCCGCCCAGGACGCGGCCGCACGATGGCGCGGACCGCAGCTCGATTTTCTGCTCGCCAGCGGCAATGTCGGCGTCATGGCCGCGACCAACGAAGCCGTCGATGCCGCCGAATACGAAATGCTCGGCGCCTTGTTCGGCGCGATCGCGCTGTTGTGCCTCGCGGTGCTGCGTTCGCTGCGCGCCACCCTGTGCATCCTGCTGCCACTCGCGCTGGTGTCGGTGTTGTGCAATGCCTTGATGGCCATGCTCGGCATCGGCCTCAAGGTCTCGACCCTGCCGGTGATCGCGCTCGGCGTGGGCGTGGGCGTCGATTACGGCATCTATCTGTACGGCGCCTTGCGCGCGAGCCTCGCCCTCGGCGCATCGCTGCCGACCGCGTTCGCGCACGCCTTTCGCGTGCGCGGCAGCGCCATCGTCTTCACCGCGCTCACGATGAGCGTGGGCGTCGCCACCTGGGCCTTCTCGGCACTCAAGTTCCAGGCCGACATGGGCGTGCTGCTGGCCTTCATGTTCCTGGTCAACATGGTCGGCGCGATGTTGCTCTTGCCGGCGCTCGCGGCCTGGGTCTTGCGCAGCCACACTCGGGAGCCGGCCGCATGAGCACCCACGCGTTCGAAGCCGCATTAACCGATTTCACCGCGCGCCATGTGTGGCGCCGCGTGCTGCGCCCCTTGGTGGGCGGCAAGCTCGCGCGCCGGTGCAAACGCTGCGTATTGTCGGAAGTGCATGGCCCGCTCGACGAAGACGGCCTGTGCCGCGCCTGCGCCGATCACGCGCGCGGCATCGCACCGCCCGCGGGCGCGCCGCAGCGCGTTTCCGACATTGCGCTCACCCAGGAACTCGAGGCCTTGCTGCGCGCCAGCGCCGGCCAGGGCGCGCGCGGTTACGACGCGGTGCTGCTGCTCAGCGGCGGCAAGGACAGCGCCTATCTGCTGCACCGGATCACGCGCGATCATCCGGCGCTGCGCGTGATCTGCGTGCTGGTCGACAACGGC
>CAYUYC010000186.1:0-6779 GCA_964448945.1 uncultured Burkholderiaceae bacterium | reverse complement strand
GCCGGCCGCCTCGGGCGCGGCGCCTGCGGCCCTGGGCTGCAGCGCGCGCACCAGGATCGCGCCGGACGCGGCCGCGCTCAATTGCGCGAAGGCAGCCTCGATGACTTCGGTCGCGGGCAGCGCCGATGCATCGGGCGCGCCGCCGAACAACCACCACGCCAAGGGCGAAGTCTGGGCATCGGCGATGTCGCCCCAGACCACATGGCAACGATGCTTGGCGCGCGTGAGCGCGACATAGGCCAGGCGCAAGGCTTCGTCGTAACGCTCGGATTGCGCGCGCGCGCGGCGCGTCGCGTCGGGCGCGATGTCGAGCAGCGCGCCATGCGGCGGCGCCTCGTCGTGGCAGAGTGCGAGCGCCTCGGGCGCGGGCAGCCCTTCCCAGAGGAAAGGCACGAAGACGATGCCGTATTCGAGCCCTTTGCTCTTGTGCACGGTGACGATCTGCACCAGGTTCTCGTCGGACTCGAGCCGCAATTCGGCGGCCTCGCCGCCGGGCGGATCATCGACGCAGCGCGCGAGCCAGGCCACGAGCGCATCGGGGCCATGCAACCGCGGCTGTTCGGCGCCGATGAGTTCGGCCAGATGCGCGAGATTGGTCAGGCGCCGTTCGCCGTCGCGCGCGGCGGCGATGCGCGCATGGGCGTCGCGCTCGACCAGCACCGTGCGCAACAGCGCGAGCGCGCCTTGCCGGCGCCACAGCGCGGCCCAACGTTCGAGCCGCATGCGCCAGGCTTGCGCGTCGGCCTCGTCGCGTTCGCGCTGCATCAGCCCCGGCGCATCGAGGCCGATCAGATCGGTGGTGAGCGCGGCGCGCACCAGGGCTTCGTGCTGCAACTCGGCCAGGGCCGCGAACACGCGCAGCAATTGCCGCGCCTCGTCGCTGGCCCAGACGCTCGCCGTCGAACGCGCGGCGCAGCCGACGCCGCGTTGCGCGAGCGCGCGCCGCACCAGTTCGCCTTGCGCATGCTTGCCCACCAGCACCGCGATGTCGCGCCCGGCCACGGGGCGGCCGTCGATGCGCGCGCGCGTGGCCGGGTCGAGCAGCCAGGCGATCTCGCCCGCGACGGCTTGCGCGATGCGCTCGCGCGCGTCGGTCTTGGTATAGGGCCGGCCCGGCGGCGCGGTCATGCGCTCGATGATGAGCGGCGCCGGGTCGGTGTCGTCGCCGAGGGTGAGCACCGGCGGGGCATCGGGCTGTCCAGGCACGGCGGGCGCGAAGGCCAGATCGGGCATGCGAAACGGCGCTCGCCCGGCGCGCGCGGGTTGCTCGAAGATCGCATTGACCGCGGCGATCAGGCGCGGCGCCGAACGGAAGTTCTGGCGCAACGGCGGCAAGCCCTGGGCCCATTGCGCCGCGCGCAGATAGGTCTGCAGATCGGCGCCGCGGAAGCTGTAGATCGCCTGCTTGGGATCGCCGACGAAGATCAGCGCGGCGCGATCGAGCGCATCGCGATAGATGCGCGCGAAGGTGTCGAACTGCAGCGGATCGGTGTCCTGGAATTCGTCGATGAGCGCGGCCGGATAACGCTCGGCCAGCAAACGCGCGAGCGCCGCGCCGTGCTCGCCCGCGAGGGCCGTCTGCAGATTGGCCAGCAGATCGTCGAAGCTCTGGGTGCGCGCCGCGCGCATGCGCGCCGGAAACTCGATGCGCGCCCATTCGATGCAGCAACGCCGGGTCCAGTCGCGCCAGCGGTCGGCGCGCGCGTCGATCGCGGCGCTCAAGTCGAACAAGGCGTCGATGGCCAGGGCCAGCGCATGCGGCGCCACCGCGCCGCCGGCCTTTTCGTCCAGACGCGATTGCCGGAACCAATCGAGCGCGTCGCGCGCGGTGGTATCGACATCGGCGAATTCGGTCTGCGCGAGCGCGGCTTCGCATTTGGCCGCGCGGGTATCGACATGATTGCGCCGGTAGCTCGCGCTCAGGCGTTTGTCGGCGGCGATGTGGGTGCGCAACTCGGCGAATGCCGCGGCCCAGGTGCTGCGCACTTGCGCCCATTGTTCGGCGAGTCGAATGTCGAGTTCGGGTTGCGGCGCGGGCGCGTCGCCGCCGACGATGCGCACATCGTGGCGCGCGAGCGCAGCGGCGACGAAACGCGCGAGGCTCGCCGGTGTGGTCGCCTGGCGCTCGCCGGGGGCGCGCGCCATCGCCGCGCGCGCATAGCCGGCATGCAAGGCTTGCGGCACCACCTGCGCATCGGCCGGGTCCCAGGCCACGATCTTGCGGCGCCAGAAGTCGGCGACGATCTGTTCGAGTACCGCGCTCGGATCGGGCACGAGTTCGAGCGCGAACGGCAGGCCGCTCGAGAAGGCCCGATCGCCGAGGGCGCGCTGGCAAAAGCCGTGGATGGTGAAGATCGCCGCGTCGTCGAAGGCGTGCAAGGCGAGCACCAGGCGGCGCCGGGCTTCGTCGCGGCGCACGGCATCGTCCAGGCCGAGGGCCGCGTGCAGCGCGTCGCAAAACGGTTCCGCGCATGCGCCGGTGTCGATGCGCCTGAGCATCTGCGCCAGGCGCGCGCGCAGACGCTCGCGCAACTCGGCGGTGGCGGCGTTGGTGAAGGTGACGACCAGGATCTGCTCGGGCTGCAGACGGCGTTCGAGCACCAGGCGCAAATACAGTCCGGCGATGGTCCAGGTCTTGCCCGTGCCCGCGCTGGCTTCGATCAGATGCACGCCGGTCAGCGGCGCGGTGAGTGCCAGCGGCGTCATGCCTGCATTCCCGATGTGTCGTCGCCCAGGCTCGCGCGATAAGCGCCGAGCGTCTTCGCGTCCTCGCGCGTGTCGGCGACCATCGGGCCGTACACGCGCGTGGCGAGGGCCAGAAAATCGGCATCGCCGAAAGCGCTCGCGGCGCCCGCAAAATCGGCGAGGTCGGGCACACGCTCGGGCACATCGCCGAGCAATGCGCGCCACCAGACATCGTCGGCTTCGCGCGCGTCTTCGTCGCGATCGGATGGCCGCCATTGCGCACGCTCGGCCGCGCTGCGCGCCGCCGCGGCATCGTCACCGTCGGCCAGGGCGCGCAACAGCGCCCATGCGGTCTTGGGCGGACACAACAAGGGGCTGCGCAAACCGTCGGCATAGGCCGCGGCCAATTGCGCGAGGGCGACCTCGGGCGCGGTGGGCCGTGCGAGCACCGCACCTTCGCGGCAATGCCAGTACGCGGCGCGCGGCGCGCCGGCCACGGCCGAGGCGAGCAAGGCCGCGACCCAGGCCTCGGCGCGCGCATGCATCGACACCTTGCCCGCGCGCCAGCCCAGCACGCCCGCGGCATGCACGCCAGGCAATGCGCCTTCGATGCGCAAGCCGCCGACGTCGAGACTGACGGCCAGGGTGTCGCGCGCGCCGACGCGGCGCTCGATCGCCTCGAACGCGTCGAGATCGGTGCGCACTTCGCGCGCAAGCATCGCGTAGGCGCGCTCGCCCGGCACGCCGTGCGGCAGGGCGGCGTCGGCAAACGCCAGCGCATGCCAGCGCGCGTCGTCGCGCACGCCGTGGCGCCAGGCCTCGACCAGTCGCGCGCGCAAGCCATGGGCCTCGAACGCATCGAGCAAGAAGGGTTCGTCCTCGGCCAGGAGCGTGCCGCGCAGTTCGAGCTGGATGCGCAAGCGCTCGCGCAAGAAATGCCGCGCCGGATGTGCCAGCCAGGCGACCAGTTGTTCGACGCGCACCACCCGCGCCTCGGCCTCGGGCGGCGGCAGGGGTTGCGGGCACAACAGGCGGCCGACGCGGCGCGCGCCCACCGGCCGGCGCACGCATTCGGCCGCGGCGAGCAACTCCTGCGCATACGAAGGCGCGGGCGGCGCGAAGGCGCGCGGACTGAAGGCTTGCAAGGGATGCTCGCGCACGAGTTGCGCGGCGGCCGCGTCGCCGCTGCCATGCGCGACGAATTCGATGAGTTCGCCCACCACCACCGACGGCGCGCGCACCGTGCCTTCGCGCGCATCGCGCCCCGTGTAGCCGATGAACAGCAGATCGCGCGCGGCCATCAGCGCATCGAGAAACAGCGCGCGGTCTTCGTCGCGCCGATTGCGGTCGCCGGGCTGCGGCGCGCTCGCGGTCAGATCGAATTCGATCGGGTCGGCGCGGCGCGGGAACGCGCCGTCGTCGAGTCCGAGCAAGGCGATCACGCGTGCCGGAATGGCGCGCAACGGCCCCAGGCCCGCGAAGGTGACGGCGCCGGTGAGCGCGCCGCCGGGCGCGCGCGCTTCGAGCAATCCGCCCAGGCGTTCGCGCGCCAAGGCAAAGTCGATCGGCTGATCGCACGCGGCGCGCGTGGCGAGTTCGGCGAGGGCCGCGATCGCTGCGCGCAATCGCGCGGCATCGGCGAGTTCGTCGGCCTCGGGCGCGAAGAAGCGCTCCAGGGCCTGCGCGAAGAATTCGGCCCAGGCCACCGCGCTGCGCGCCGCGCGTGCGCCCTGGGCCAGGGCGCGCAACGCGCCGACGAAGTCGAGCAAGGCCGCGGCGATCGGCGCTTGCGTGCCTTCGACGCCGTCGATGCCGGCGACCTCGTCGAACAGCGCGCCATCGGGCAAGGCGTAGCCGAGCACGATGCGTTCGAGCGCGTCGGCCCAGGTATGGCGCGCTTCGGCGGGCAAGCCCAGTTCGGTGCGATGCGCGGCGTCCCAGCCCCAGCGCGCGCCGGCCTGCGCCAGCCAATCGGTGGCGCGCGCCAGGGCCGCGGCATCGAAGCCGAAGCGGCGCGCGCATGCGGGTACGCGCAACAAGGCCAGGGCCGCGTCGGCACTCGCGCGCGCCTGCGCGAAATCGAACAAGGCGAGCGCCGCGGCGACCAAGGGCGCGGCCTCGGCCTCGGCGCGCCCGGTCATGCGATAGGCGATGCGGCGCGCGTCGGGCACCGCGCCGAAGACCGCGTCGATCGCCGGCGCGGCCGCGGCCAGATCGGGCACGCAGACCAGCACGTCGGCAGGACGCAGATGCGGGTCGGCGGCAAACCGGCGCAGCAATTCGTCGTGCAGCACTTCGAGCTGGCGCACCAGGCTATGGCAGGCATGGATCTGCACCGAACCATCGGGCGCGGGCAGCGCGGGCGCGGCGTCGAGCTGGACGATGGATTGCTGCACGGCGGCGAGCAGCGTGGCGGGCGCGTCGAGCGGTGCATCGTCGTCGTGGGTCTGCACCCGGGCATCGCGCGCGGCGTTTTCTTCGAGCGCGATCAAGGCGAGTTGCAGATCGATGGCCTGCCGGCCGTTGGCCGCGAGCAGGGGATGGCCGACTTCATAGACCGCCGCGGCCTCGGGCGCCGCCAGCGCGACGCGTGCGCGCTTGGCTTCGGTCACCAGATCGGCGATGTACTCGCGCGAAGGCGTGAGCGCGTAGCACTCGATGTCGATGTAACGGCCGAGCGCCTCGAAGGCTTGCCAGAGCACCGGCGCGAGCGTGGGCACGGCGAACAGGCGCACGCATTCGGGCAGCCCCGCGGCGCGGGCGCGATCGCGATCGGCGCCGCCGCGCGCGAGAACCGCGAGCAGCCGGGCGAACGGATGCTGGTCGTGGCGCAGACCGAGGTCGTCGAGCAGCGCGCGCCAGAACCAGGCCTGCCAGGCTTCGGTGCCCGGCGTCGCGATGCCGAGCAGTTCGCCGCGTGCCCAGGGTGCGAGCCAGGCGTCGCCACGATAAGCCACATACCGATCGAACACCGTCGCGATGCGCTCGGCCAATTGCATGCGCGCGAGCGCATCGGCGCCGCGCAGATAGGCCTGGACCGGCGCCAGCACCGGATCGCCCGAGCGCTCGACCACGGCGAACAGTCGGAACACGCGCCAGGCCAGCGCATCGGGATCGAAGGGCGAATGCTCGGGCACGTCGCGCAAGACCTGCCCGATGGCGCGCCAGAGGAATTGCGCGGGATAGGGCTGATCGAGATTGGCGGCGACGCCAAAGCGCGCGGCCAGATGCGCCTCGACCCAGCGCGCCATGCCGGTGGACGGCACGATGATGCAATCGGGGGCCAGATCGAGCGCGGCCCGCCGCGGCGCGAGCGCATCGGCGAGCGCGTCGGCAAGTGCTTCGAGGCGATGGCTGCGAACGATGCGGATCATGGCGTGCGGGAGTGTACTGGCAGGCATGGCCGCGAGCCTGCGCGCGCATGGGCTCGCCACGCGAGCTTGGGGCTTGGCGCTGCTACCATCGCTCGCATGCTGGTTCATCGGTCTGCGTCCCGGCCCGTGCCTGCGGGTACGGGCGATGCGGCGCGCGTCGTCGCTCCCCGCCGCGCGCATGGCGCAGACGGCGCCGATGCACGCCGGCGCGCGGCGCTGACGGCCCTGCTCGGCCTGGGTGTCATCGGCACGCTCCCGCTCGCCGGATGCAGTCCCGCTTACGACTGGCGCGAAGGCGGGACCGAGCGCGGATATGTGGCCTTGTTTCCGGCACGGCCTGCGACCGAAGTGCGGCGACTGACGGCGCTGGGCCACACCATCGATCTGGCGCTGACCGGCGCCGAAGTACAAGGCGCCGTGTTTGCGGTCGCCGACGCGCGCCTGCCGGCCGTATCGATCGCCACGCCTGAAGCCGCCGAGCGCTGGGCTCAGGAATTCGAGACGGCGCGCCTGCGCAGCCTGCAAGGCCGCGTCACGCGCCGGGCAGTGCCGGTCCTGGCGGGCCGGACGGTAGGACTCGCGCGGGAATTCGAAGCGATCGGGCGCACGGCTGCGGGCGAGCGCAAGCTCGTGGTGCGCCAATACCTGCTGGGGGATCGTTGGTTCGAACTGCTCGTGATGGGCGACGGCGCGACGCTGCCGCCCGACGCGGTGGAGACT
>CAYUYC010000185.1:0-6836 GCA_964448945.1 uncultured Burkholderiaceae bacterium | reverse complement strand
TCATCGTGCTGATCCTGGCGATGTTGGTGCTGCCGCTGCCGGCCTTCTTGCTGGACTTGTTCTTCACTTTCAACATCGCGCTCGCGATCGTCGTCCTGCTGGTGTCGTCGTACACCAAGCGCGCGCTTGAATTCGCCATCTTCCCGACCGTCTTGCTGATCACGACGCTGATGCGCCTGTCGCTCAACGTCGCGTCGACCCGCGTCATCCTCATGCATGGCCATACCGGGCCGGACGCCGCGGGCAAGGTCATCGATTCGTTCGCGCACTTCCTGGTCGGCGGCAATTTCGCGGTCGGCCTGGTGGTGTTCATCATCCTGGTGGTCATCAACTTCGTGGTGGTGACCAAGGGCGCGGGCCGCATCGCCGAAGTGTCGGCACGGTTCACCCTCGACGCGATGCCCGGCAAGCAGATGGCGATCGATGCCGACCTCAATGCCGGCCTCATCGGCGAAGCCGAAGCGCGCAAGCGCCGCGCCGAGTTGTCGCAGGAAGCGGATTTCTTCGGGTCGATGGACGGTGCGTCCAAGTTCGTGCGCGGCGACGCGATCGCCGGCATCCTGATCCTGTTCGTCAACATCATCGGCGGCACCGCGATCGGCCTGTTCCAGCACGACATGAGCTTCGGCGGCGCGGGCGAGACCTATGTGCTGCTCGCCATCGGCGATGGTCTGGTCGCGCAGATTCCTTCGCTGGTGATCTCGATCGCCGCGGGCCTGATCGTCTCGCGCGTGGGCACCGGCGACGACATCGGCCAGCAGATGATGGCGCAGTTGTTCAACATGCCGCGGGCGCTGGCGATCACCGCCGCCATCATGGCCTTGCTCGGCTTCATCCCCGGCATGCCGAATCTGCCGTTCCTGATGTTGGCCGCCGCCATGGGCTACCTGGCGTGGTGGCTCGCGCAGCGCGAGAAGGCACGCGAGATCGAAGCCGCACGCGCCGAAGCCGCGGTGCCGCAACAAGTCAGCAACGAAGCGACCTGGGACGATCTCCAGCCCGTCGATGCACTCGGTCTCGAAGTGGGCTATCGCCTGATCCCGCTGGTCGACATCAACCAGGACGGCGAATTGCTCAAGCGCATCAAGGGCATCCGCAAGAAGTTTGCGCAAGAGATCGGGTTCCTGCCGCCGGCCGTGCACATCCGCGACAACCTCGATCTGCGTCCGAACCAATACCGCATCACGCTCAAGGGCGCGACGATTGCCGAAGGCGAGACCGTTCACGGCATGTTCCTCGCGATCGATCCGGGCGGTACCACGGCGCGCGTGCCCGGTACCGAAACCCGCGATCCCGCCTTTGGCCTGCCCGCGGTCTGGATCGACGGTTCGCAACGCAACTTCGCGCAGGTGTCGGGCTATACGGTGGTCGATGCCGCCACGGTCGCGGCCACGCACCTGAACCACATGTTGCAGATGAATGCCGCAGCCTTGCTCGGCCGCAGCGAAGTGCAATCGCTGCTCGACCATGTGAGCAAGCTCGCGCCCAAGCTGGTCGAGGACGTGATCCCCAAGATCGTGTCGCTGCCGGTGTTCCAGAAGGTGTTGCAGAACCTGTTGTCCGAAGGCGTGCACATCCGCGATCTGCGCACCGTGATCGAGACCCTGGCCGAGTACGGCGGCCGCACGCAGGACGCCAACGATCTCACCGCCACCGTGCGCGTCGCACTGGGCCCGGCGATCATGCAGCAGATCTACGGCTATGCGCAGGAACTGCCGGTCATCGTGCTCGAGCCCGATCTCGAACGCGTCATCGCGCATGCTCTGGGCAAGAGCGCCAACGAACCGCTGGGCATCGAGCCGACGCTGGCCGATGCGCTGGTGCGCAATGCCGCCAACGCCGCACAGCGCCAGGAAGCCGTGGGTCTGCCGGCGGCCTTGCTGGTGCCCGATTCGATCCGTCTACCGATGTCGCGTCTGTTCCGCCGTCTTGCGCCACGCTTGCGCGTGATCGCTCACGGCGAAGTCCCCGAAACCAATTCCATCCGGGTCAGTTCAGTACTGGGAGCTAGCTCATGAGCCTCAAGAAATTCTATGGCGCGAATTCGCGCGAAGCGATGACCGAAGCGCGCCGTGCGCTCGGCGAAGATGCCGTGGTGATCTCCACGCGCAAGACCGATCGCGGCGTGGAGGTGGTGGCGGCTTCGCAAAGCGCGCTGGCCTCGCTGACCGATCGCGAACCCGAAGGGCAGGACGTCCCCGCGCTCCAGCCCATCGCACCCACGCCGGCACCGCGTCGTCCGTTCGGCGAGCGGGTCGAGGCGCAACGTCCCGCGCGTGCCCGCATGCAGACCGTGGTGCGGGACGAACCGGTGGCCGACGAGCCCGTGCCCTTCATGCAATTCGTGCAGGAGCCGCAGCGCGCCGGGGCGCCCAAGGTCTTCCGCAACCCGCGCGCAAGTGCCCGCAAGCCGGTGGCCGAGCCCGCGCCCGTCGCTGCCCCGCTGCCGACGCCTGCACCCGCGATCAGTGTGCCGACCTTCGCGCAAGCGACGACGCCGGTGGCCGATCCGCCGATGATGCTGGGCGACAGCGCGCCGGTCATGGTCGATCAGGTCATGAACAGCATGCGCAGCGAGATGCACAAGGAGTTCTCGCAGATCCGCGAATGGATGATGGGGCAGTTCGACACCATCGCCTTCCAGGATTCCTCGCGTCGCCGCCCGCAGGCCGCGGCGGTGCAAAAGGATCTGCTGCAAGCCGGGTTCTCGCCGCGCCTGGCGCGCGACGTGGCCAAGAAGCTGCCCGAAGGGCTCGATGAGCATCAGGCGCGCGCCTGGTCGGCGGCGGTGCTCGAAAAGAATCTGGTCTGCGCGCGTTCGGAACAGGACCTCGTCGACGGCGGCGGCATCTTCGCCCTGGTCGGCCCGACCGGCGTGGGCAAGACCACGACCGTGGCCAAGCTCGCCTCGCGTTGCGCGGTGAAGTACGGCCGCGAATCGGTGGGCCTGATCACCATCGACAGCTACCGGATCGGTGCCCAGGATCAATTGCGCATCTACGGCAAGATCCTCGGCATCAGCGTGCATACCGCGCAAGACCGCGAGACCCTGCTCGCGGTGCTGCGCAGCCTCGCCGGCAAGCGCCTCATCCTGATCGACACCGTGGGTCTGGGCCAGCGCGACGAACGCGTGCAGGAACTGCTCGCCACCGTCGGCAATCATCCGATCAAGCGCCTGCTGGTGATGAACGCCGCGGCGCAAAGCGAGACGCTCGAAGACGTGGTGGTCGGTTATCGCGGCGCGCAGAACAATGTGTTCGCCGGCGCGGTGCTGTCCAAGACCGACGAAGCGGTGCGCCTGGGCGGCGCGCTCGACGTGCTGATCCGCAACCGCCTGCCGGTGCTGTACGAAACCAACGGCCAGCGCGTGCCCGAAGACATCGCCATCGCGAGCGCCAAGTCGCTCATCCTGCGTGCGGTCACGCATCTGCCGGCGCGCGCCTATCAAGTGCCCGATGACGAAGTCGGCATGACCTTCTTCGCGGGTGCCGCAACAGGAGGCGCGGGAGCCGCGCATGCTTGAGGCGAACATGGACCAGGCCGCCAGCTTGCGACGTCTGTTCGGCGCGGCGAGTCTGCGCGTGTTGCCCATCGTCGGTTCGGTGCAACTCACCGAGCTGTTTGCGCGCACGCTGGCGAACGATCGGCGCGTGGTCGTGCTCGACCACAGCGGCGAAGACATCGCCAGCGCCTTCGGTCGGCCGACGCGCTTCGATCTGGCCGCGATGCTCTGGGGCGATCGGCGCTTCGAGGATGTGGCCACGCGGGTCAACGAACGCCTGTCGATCGTGCCGGCACGTGCCGGTCTGGACCAGTACCTGAACTACGCGCGCGAGCATGGACTCGGAAGTGACTCCCTTTTCGGCGGGTTTTTGCAGCTAAGCCGACCGGCGGAATGGCTTGTAATGCACACACGGTCCTTGGCCTGCGCAGCGCAGTTGCTGCGCGACTCGGGCGAGGTGGTGCTGGTGATCGAGGACGATGTGGAAGCGGTCAAGAACGCGTATGCGCGCATCAAGGAAGCCGTCGAGCTGGCGCCCGACGTGCAGGTGCGCATCGTGGTGCGGGCCTTGGGCGAGGCGCGCGCGCGCGCAGTGCACGAGCGCATCGCCGCGACCACCGAGCGCTTTCTCGGCGTGAGCCCGCAGTTCGGGCTGGCCTTGCCCGCCGCGATGCGTCCGAACACGAATATGCAGTTGGGGGCGCGTTTGCGCGCGGCCCTCGGTACCTGGCAGTTGGCAGAATTTGCGGCGACGCCCCAGACACAGCCCATCGAGGCATAAGAAAAGAAAGCAGCAGCTCGGAGCCCGTATGTACGCAACGACAGGAAGACTCGACAAGACGGCGGCGATCAAGCAGTACGCGCCGCTCGTGCGGCGCATGGCGCATCACATGCTGTCCAAGCTGCCCGCCAACGTCGAGATCGACGACATCGTCCAGGCCGGTCTGATCGGCCTGATGGACGCGGTCAGCCGCTATGAAGAAAACCAGGGGGCGCAGTTCGAGACCTATGCGACCCAGCGCATCAAGGGCGCGATGCTCGACGAATTGCGCGCTGCCGACTGGCTGCCGCGCTCGGTGCGCAAGAACCAGCGCAGCATCGAATCGGCGATCAACAAACTGCAGCAAAAGCTCAAGCGCGCTCCGACCGATACCGAAATCTCCAAGGAGATGGGGCTCAAGATCGACGAGTATCACCAGATGCTCGGCGACGCGCGCGGGCTGCAACTCGTGCACTTCGAAGACTTCAGCGACAACGAGGATGACGACGACTACCTCGACCGGCATTGCGGCGACGTGAGCGCCGAGCCCTTCGAGATGATGCGCGATGCACGCTTCAAGCATGCGCTGGTCGATGCGATCGAAGATCTGCCCGAGCGCGAAAAGCACTTGATGGGCATGTATTACGAACAAGACCTCAACTTCCGCGAGATCGCCGAAGTGCTCGGCGTGACCGAATCGCGCGTCTGCCAGTTGCACACGCAGGCGGTATCGCGTCTGCGCGCCAAGCTCAAACACTGGTAATACCGAGACGCGCCGGCCATGATCGCAGGAGAGCTGTTCCAGCGTGTCCTTCACCTGGTCACGACGCTCAAGTTCCGCGTCGTGCTGATCGGCCTGGTGATGACCATCGCGCTGACGGCCTTGACGACCGTCGTTGCCTTGCATGCCGCCAGCCACGGCATGGAACCCAATCTGTTGCGTGCGCAGGCCGAAGCGGCCGAGCGCATCGCCGCCAATGTCGCGGCACGCATCGAGATGCATCAGATGACGCTCGCCGATTTCGCGGCGACGCTCGATGCGCTCGCCTTGCGCGACGGCCCCGGCATGACCGCGCGCATGAACCAGGTGCCGGGACTCAAGCTCGGTTTCGACATCACCGGCGTGAGCACGACACAAGGGCGGCCGCTCGCCACCTCGGTGCCGATCGCGACCGGCGGCGAAGTCCCCGATCCCAAGACCCATAGCTATTTCCGCCGCACGATCGACGAGAACGCCGCCCAGGTGTCCGAATCGATCGGCCTGCGCATCAACGGCGATCCGGCTCTTGTCATCACGACGCCGATCCGCGATGCCGATCGGCGGGTGATCGGCGTGGCCTGGGGCGCGGTTCGCCTTTGGTCCGACAGCCTGCTCGGGGCCATGGGAGGCAACGGACACAGCAAGCTGATGGCAGTCGATCAGCGCGGCATCATCGTGCTGCACCCGGATCGCTCGCAGATCGGACGCAACATCGCGGGTGATCCGCAGGTGGGCCCGGCCTACGCGCGCTGGGCGCACGACGGTGCGATCGCCACGCGCGCCGGAACCTCGATCCTGGCGCAAGGCGAAGTCGTCGCGCTGGCCGGCGTGCCGCGCGCGAACTGGCTGATCGCCGTCGTGACGCCCGAGGCCGATGCATTTGCCGCGTTGGACGATGCGCGCTCGGCGGCGTGGAAGGTCGGCGCCTTGGCGGCGCTCGTTTCGGCGCTGGTCGCAGGCGTCGTGATGTACTGGCTGACCCGCCCGATCGAGCTGCTGCGTGAGCGTGCGCATCGTTTGCTGACCGATCACGACGACGTCGAGTCCGATTGGCCCGCCTTGAGCGGCGAGGTCGGCGATCTCGCACGGGTGTTTCTGCACATCCTGCGCGAGCGCAGCGCGGTCGAGGCCTCGACGATGCAATTGTTGACCCGCCTGCAGGCGGTGCTCGACAACGCCTCGGTGGGCATCGCATTCACGCGCGAAAAGCGTTTCGAGCTGACCAGCCGCACCTTCTGCTCGATCATGGGTTACGAGCAATACGAAATGATCGGCGGCCCCACGCGCATGGTGCATCGCTCCGACGAAGAGTTCGCCGAAATCGAAAGTCGCGCGCTTGCCGCATTCGCCGAGACCGGATCGTTCTCCGCCGAAGTGATGCTGGTGCGCAAGGACCAGGAACCGTTCTGGGCGCAATTGCTCGGCCGTCAGCTCGAGCCGGGCAATCCCGAGGCCGGCACGATCTGGATCCTCGAAGACGTGACCGAGGCGCACGAACTGCGCGAGCAGCTGACCTGGACCGCGACCCACGACGCATTGACCGGACTGGTCAACCGGCGCGAGTTCGATCGGCGCCTCAAAGGGCTGTTCGAGCGCATTTCCGAATCGACCTTCTGCGCCTTGTTCCTCGATCTCGACAAGTTCAAGGCCGTCAACGACACCGCGGGCCATGCTGCCGGCGATCGCCTGTTGTGCGACCTGAGCCATATCGTCGATCAGGCGGTGCGTCATTCCGACACCGTGGCGCGCCTGGGCGGCGACGAATTCGCCGTGCTGCTGCCCGGCTGCAACGAGCCCGAGGCGCGCCACGGTGT
>CAYUYC010000184.1:0-6854 GCA_964448945.1 uncultured Burkholderiaceae bacterium | reverse complement strand
ACCGGCCGAGGTTGGGACGCTTTGACCCGTGGGACTGCCGTGGCCAGTTGCTGAAATTGTGCGCGCGCCTCGCGCCCGAGTTCGGCGCGCAGCTTGGCCAACGAGCGTTCCATCGCGAGCTGCCGCCCATGCTCGTCGATCACCTTGAAGTTCATGAACAAATGCGCAGGCACGGTCTCGAGCTTGAAGTCGCTGGCCTGGACCTGGAGTTGGCGCTCGGCGCGCAGATCCGCGATCAGGGCGTCGATCAATCCGAGATCCGGCACGCTCGGATGGCGCTCGACGAAGCCGCCCGCATATTCGGGCAAGGGCACGCAATGGCGGCGCAGCTTTTGCGGCAGGCTCTTGAGCAGCAATTGCACCTTCTCGCGGCGCATGCCCGGCACCAGCCATTCGCAGCGCTTTTCGTCGACCAGATTGAGCGCGTACAAAGGTACCGTCAGCGTCAAGCCATCGCGCGCGCTGCCGGGCTCGAAATGGTAGGTCGCACTCATGTCGACTCCGCCAAACCCTAGCGTCTTCGGAAACACATCGGTGGTGATGCCCGCGGCCTCGTGGCGCATCACATCGTCGCGGCTCAGGTACAGCAGCTTGGGCTGCTGTCTGGCGGCCTCGCGATACCAGACCTCGAAGGCATGGCCGTGATGGATCTCGCTGGGCACATGCGCGTCGTAATAGGCGTAGATGAGTTCCTCGTCGACCAGCACGTCGAGCCGACGCGCCTTGTGTTCGAGCTGCCCGATCTCACGCACCAGCTTGAGGTTGTGCGCGAGAAAGTTGTTCTGCCCGCCCAGCTTGGGCTCCCAATCGCCCGCGACCAGCGCGCCGCGAATGAACAACTCGCGCGCGTGCTTCGCATCGATGCGGCCGTAATTCACTCGCCGGCCGTGATACACGCTCAGGCCATACACCGTGCCGCGCTCGAAGGCGCTCACCTGCGCCGAACGCTTTTCCCAATGCGGATCGGAATGCGCGCGCCGCACCAGATGCGCGCCGACGCGTTCGATCCATTCGGGCTCGATGCGCGCGACGGTGCGCGCAAACAAGCGCGAAGTCTCGACCAGTTCCGCCGCCATCATCCAGCGCCCGGCCTTCTTGACCAGGGACGAGCCCGGCCAGATGAAGAAGCGAATCCCGCGTGCGCCGTTGTAATGCGCTTCGTCGTCTGCCTTGCAACCGATGTTGCCGAGCAGGCCGGTCAGCAAGGCGCAATGCAGACGCTCGTACTCTGCAGGCGCGAACAGCGATTCGCGGCGCTGCGGATTTGTCTGCGGATTCGATGGCGTTGAGGCCGCTGCCGTCTCGCCATCGAGCGGAGCGTTGAAGCTCCAGCCCAGCTCGGCGATGGTCGAATGCAATTGCCCATACACATCGCGCCATTCGCGCACCCGCAAGGGATGCAGGAAGTTGGACTTCAATTCCTCGCGCAGCTTGCTGTTGCTCTTCTTGTGCGCAAACAGATGATCGACGAAACGCCAGCGCCGGATGATCGCGAGAAATTCGCTCTTCTCATCGGCGAACTTGCGGTGCGCGTTGTCGGCCGCGTCCTCCTGGCCGTAGGGCCGCTCGCGCACGTCCTGCACCGACAGCGCCGACGCGATCACCGTCATTTCGCTCAGGCATTGCGCATCGCGCGCGGCGAGCAACATGCGCCCGACGCGCGGATCGAGCGGCAGCTTGGCGAGTTGACGACCGATGTCGGTGAGACGGTTTTCCTCATCGAGCGCACCGAGTTCCTGCAGCAGCGCGTAGCCGTCGGCCACCGCGCGTCCCGGCGGCGCCTCGACGAAAGGAAACCGCTCGATGTCGTCCAGGCGCAGCGACTTCATGCGCAAGATGACGGCGGCCAGCGAAGACCTCAGGATTTCCGGATCGGTGAACCTGGGGCGCGCCGCAAAATCGTCTTGCGAGTACAGCCGGATGCACACGCCCGCCGATACCCGCCCGCAACGCCCGGCTCGCTGATTGGCCGACGCCTGCGCGATCGGCTCGATCTGCAGTTGTTCGACCTTCTGCCGATACGAATAGCGCTTGACCCGCGCGACACCGGTATCCACCACGTACCGGATGCCGGGCACCGTCAGCGAAGTCTCGGCCACATTGGTCGCGAGCACGATGCGTCGCGTGTTGGTGGGTTTGAAGATCCGGTCCTGTTCTTCCGCGGACAGGCGCGAGAACAAGGGCAGGATTTCGGTGTGCGGCGGATGGTGCTTGCGCAAGGCCTCGGCGGCTTCGCGGATCTCGCGCTCGCCGGGCAAGAAGACCAGCACATCGCCGCCGCCGTGCAAGGTCGCCTCGTCGACCGCACCCACGACCGCGTCGGTCATTTCCACGCTCTCGGCCGGCGGCCGCCAGCGCACTTCGACCGGATACATGCGTCCGCTGACTTCGATCACCGGCGCGGGCACCTCCTCGCTGCCGAAATGCCGGGCAAAGCGCTCGGCATCGATCGTGGCCGAGGTGACGATGATCTTGAGATCGCGCCGGCGCGGCAGGATCTGTCTGAGATAGCCGAGCAGAAAATCGATGTTGAGGCTGCGCTCGTGCGCCTCGTCGATGATGAGGGTGTCGTAGGCCTTGAGCAGCGGATCGGTCTGGGTCTCGGCCAGCAAGATGCCGTCGGTCATGAGCTTGACCGAGGCGCCGCGGCTCAGATGATCGTTGAACCGGATCTTGAAGCCGACATGCTCGCCCAGCGGCGTGCCGAGTTCCTGCGCGATGCGCCGCGCCACCGACGTCGCCGCCAGCCGCCGCGGCTGGGTATGGCCGATGAGCCCATTGCCGCCCGCGCCCAGGCCGCGCCCGATCGACAAGGCGATCTTGGGCAGTTGCGTGGTCTTGCCCGAGCCGGTTTCGCCGCAGACGATGATGACCTGATGCTCACGCAAAGCGCGCGCGATATCGTCGCGCCGGGCACTGACCGGAAGCTCTTCGGGAAAACTCAGCGGCGGGATCGGATTGGCCGTCGCACGTCGATCGGCGGCGGGGCGCGTACGCGCAGGGACTTCTTTCATCGCGAAATTATAGAATCCGCGCATGAACGCGCCCGAAACCACCCAGCCACTCCACTCCCCCGCCACGCCGAACGACGCCGATTCGCGCGCCCAGTTCGTGCAATGGTTCCGCGCCGTCGCCCCTTACATCCACGCGTTCAAGCGCAAGACCTTCGTGGTCGCCTTCCCCGGCGAACTGGTGCAGGCGGGCAAGCTGCCGCAGACGGTGCAGGACATCGCCTTGTTGCGTGCCCTGGGCATCCGGGTGGTGGTGGTGCACGGTTCGCGTCCGCAAGTCGAAGAGCAATTGCGCCTGCGCAACGTCGAAAGCCGCTTTGCCAACGGCCGGCGCATCACCGACGACGCCGCGCTCGAATGCGCCAAGGAAGCCTCGGGCGAAATCCGCCTCGACATCGAGGCCGCGTTCTCGCAAGGTCTGGCCAATACGCCGATGGCCAATGCCGACATCAAGGTGCTGTCGGGCAATTTCATCACCGCCAAGCCCTTGGGCGTGCTGGGCGGCGTCGATCATCTGCACACCGGCGTGGTACGCAAGGTCTCGACCGAGGTCATCCATCTCGCCCTGAACGCGCGCGCGGTGGTGTTGGTGTCGCCGCTGGGCTTTTCGCCGACCGGCGAAGCCTTCAATCTGTCGCTCGAAGACGTGGCGACCAGCGTCGCCGTCGCGGTCCAGGCCGAAAAACTCATCTTCCTGACCGAATTGCCGGGCATCGTCGACCACCACGGCGAACTGTTGCGCGAACTGTCGGAACGCTCGGCCAAAGCGCTGCTGCTGGGCGGGCAATTGGCCCCCGATGCCGCGGGCTATCTGCAGCATTGCCTCAAGGCCTGCGAAGCCGACGTGCCGCGTGCGCACATCCTGCCGTACGACATCGACGGCGGTGCGCTGGTCGAAGTGTTCACCCACGATGGTGTGGGCACGATGGTCAGCCGCGACGACCTGGAGTTCCTGCGCGAAGCGTCGCTCGACGACGTGGGCGCGATCCTGACCCTGATCGAGCCGCTCGAGGCCGACGGCACCCTGGTGCCGCGCGGGCGCGGCGTGATCGAACGCGACATCGGTGCGTTCTCGATCATCGAACACGATCGCAAGATCTTCGGCTGTGCCGCGCTTTACCCCTACCCGAGCGAGCGCATGGGCGAAATGGCCTGCCTGACGGTGTCCCCCGTGGCGCAGGGCATGGGCGACGGCGAACGCTTGCTCAAGCACATCGAACAACGTGCGCGCGAAGCCGGGCTCAACAAGATCTTCGTGCTCACCACGCGTACCGCGCATTGGTTCCTGAAGCGCGGTTTCGTGCACTCCTCGATCGATCGGCTCCCCGCCGACAAGCAGGCGGTGATCGATCGCACGCGCAATTCGCAGGTCTATATCAAGCAAATCTGAAGATCGGCACGATGCGCGGCGAATTGCGGCTGGAACCTGCCGCAATTCGCCCAAGTGAAATCCCTCGAGCTTGTTAGGGTAGGCACGTAGCAGTCCCATCAAGTTCGAGAGGTTCCCATGTCCCAATTGCGCGTGCGCACCGGCACCAAGCTCTGGATCGCCTTTTCCCTGGTCGCACTGGTCATCGTGGCGCTTTCGGCTGCGGCCTATGTGCGGCTGAATACGCAACGCGAACACTCCGAACGCGTCGTGAAGGTCGACGCCGAAATTCTGCGGCTGATCACGCAATGGCGCGGCTATACCGAACTCAACCTCGCGCGCACGCTGGCCATTCTCAAGAGCAACGATCCCGCGCTCGATGGGGTCTTCAAAGGGCCGATGACGCAGACT
This sequence comes from uncultured Burkholderiaceae bacterium, assembly GCA_964448945.1. Lineage (GTDB taxonomy): Bacteria > Pseudomonadota > Gammaproteobacteria > Burkholderiales > Burkholderiaceae_E > CAXBRX01. The sequence continues at coordinate 2,063 of CAYUYC010000184.1, read as the reverse complement.
TCCGAGAAGATCGGCGGCATGCAAAAGGCGCTCGACGCCGCAGCGCTGACCGATGCCGAGCGCGAGCAGTTGCGCACGATCGGGGTTGCGCGCCAGAAAGTGCTCGACCTGCGCAAGAGCGCAAAGGATCTGAAGGCCGCGGGCAACGCCGCAGCGGCCGCGGCCATGGTCGATGCGGAATATGTGCCGGCCACCGAAAAATACCTGGGCGAGCTGGAACAACTCCAGCAAATGCGCAGCAAGACCATCGAAAACAACCTCGCCGAGATGCGTACGACCGATGACCGGCTCGCCATGCTGATCGCCGCCATCACTGCGATCGTCCTGGCGTCCGGTGCCTTCGGTGCCGCACTGCTCGCGCGCTCGATCACACGGCCGCTCGATCAAGCGGCCGCGCAAGCACATGCGATCGCCGCGGGCGATCTCAGCCATCGCATACAGACCGACCGCAGCGACGAGATCGGCGATCTCATGCGTGCACTCGACGAGATGACGGTATCGCTGGCCAAGATCGTCGCCAATGTGCGCGACGGCAGCCAGAGCATCGACGGCGCATCGACCGAGATCGCCACCGGCAACCAGGATCTGTCCAATCGCACCGAACAACAGGCGTCGAGCCTGCAGGAAGCGGCAGCCTCGATGGAGCAACTGACGGCCACGGTCAAGCAAAGCGCCGACAGCGCGCGCCAGGCCACGCAACTGGCTGAAGGCGCATCGCAAGTGGCGCGCAAGGGCGGTGATGTGGTCGAACGCGTGATCAACACGATGACCGAGATCGATGCGCAGTCCAAGAAGATTGCCGACATCATCGGCGTCATCGATGGCATTGCCTTCCAGACCAACATCCTGGCGCTCAATGCCGCCGTCGAAGCTGCGCGTGCGGGCGAACAAGGCCGCGGTTTCGCGGTCGTCGCGGGCGAAGTCCGCTCGTTGGCACAACGCAGCGCGTCGGCCGCACGCGAGATCAAAGTCTTGATCACCGCATCGGTGAACAAGGTCGAGGAAGGCTCCAGTCTGGTCAAGGATGCGGGGTCGACCATGGGTGAGATCGTCCATGCGGTGCAACGCGTGAACGACCTGATCGCCGAGATTTCGTCCGCGACGCAAGAACAATCATCGGGGATCGGTCAGGTCAACCAGGCCGTCGGCCACCTCGATCAGATGACGCAACAGAACGCGGCACTGGTCGAACAATCCGCCGCCGCCGCGCACGCCCTCAGCGAACAAACGCGCGTGCTCAGCGAAACCGTCAGCAAGTTCCGCCTCGCCTGACGACATTTGCTGTCCTGTCTGGTGCAACCAGCTGCACCAGGCCGCGCGTCGCGCCACGCACCAAAACCTCCTTGAGCGCGGTATGCGCGCAAAAGCACCCTCATTTTGCGCGTTCGATTCGCCGTCGCGCCGACGAAAATCCTCATTATCGTCACTACAACTAAGTCTTTTGGAGCATGTCGATGTCGGCAATCAAGCTGCGCACCGCAGGAAAACTCAGACTCGCCTTTGCATTGATCACCCTGGCATTCGTCGTCGTCGCCGCGATCCTCGTCTCGCGCATGCTCGCGATGCGCGACACCGGTCGCGACATCGCCACGAGGCACGCCACGGCGCTCTTCCTTGCGGAGCAATGGCGTGCCCAGGTCGACGCAGTCACCACCCGCGTGGTCGCCACCACGCGCAGCAACGATCCGACCCTGGCGCTGGCATTCAAGGACGAGATCACGGCCGGAGTCGCGCGCATCGCCGAACTGCAAAAACAGATCGTTGCGATGGCCGAACGCGATGATTCGCGCGTCAAGGAACAAGTCGATCGCGTGCTCGAACGCCGCAAGGCTGCGAGCGCGGCCTTGGCCAAGACCCGCGAGTTGCTGGCCGCGAAGGACTTGGCCGCAGCGATGGATCATTTCGAGAAAGTGCAGGCGCCCGCGGTGTCCCTCTACATGAAGGAACTCGACAATTACGTCGAAATGCGCCAGCAAGACGTAGCCGATGCGGTCAAGGACATGGATGACTCGGCACAGCGCTCGTTGATGCTGTCGATCGCCGTGGTACTGGTCATCGTAGCC
>CAYUYC010000183.1:0-6865 GCA_964448945.1 uncultured Burkholderiaceae bacterium | reverse complement strand
GCCTGGCTGGCGATGCGCATCGCCAGCCAGGCCGCGCCTCCCAGCATCAACGCGACGCCGAAGATCCAGACCAGGATCGCCGCGCCATCGAGCCAGGTGAAGGCATCGTTCTCGCCCGGATAGCGCGTGAGCAGCCACCACGCCGGACTGTCGCCAAGCATCCATTCGCCGTGGTGATCGATGAGCCAGCCGGCGGCGGCTTGTTTGAGTTGCACGAACCAGGGGCTGACGGTCCATTGGAAGGCGCCGAGCGCGACACCGAGCATGCCGAACAGCAACAGCATCGCTTCCCAGTTCTTCGGCGTCTCGCCACCGACGATTTCGGCGCTGGGTGAACGCGGCGCGAGCGCGACCGCATCGCGATGACCGCTGCACCGGCCGCAGGCATGGCATTGCGCCATGCCGTCGAGTTTCTTGACGCTGAGCAAGGGTGCGCAATCGACGGCTTCGACGCGATGCGCATGCGCGCTCCAGCGCGCGCGATCGACGCGGAAATGCACCGGCGCCAGACGCGCCAGCAGCGCAAAGACGCCGGACACCGGGCACAGATACCGGCACCAGACCCGCTTGCCCTTGCCGTAAAGCCAGCCGATACCCACCGCGGCGACCGTCGAGCCGCCGAGAATCAACAGCGCCGCCTGCGGGTACTCATACACGCTGATGAGTTGGCCGTAGACGGTGGTGAGCACGAAGGCGACGAAAGGCCAGCCGGCCCAGCGCAGCCATTTCGGAATGGCCCCGCCGCGCCCGCGACGGCTGGCAAATTCCGACAGCGCGCCCTCGGGGCAGAGCACCCCGCACCAGACCCGGCCCATGAACATGATCGACAGAATGACGAAGGGCCACCACACGCCCCAGAACAGATACTGGGCCAAGAGCACCAGCCGTTCGTACCAGGCCGCAACGGTGGGCGCCTTGTCGCGCAAGGCCAGTTCGCCGGGCGTGGTGCAGTAGTTCGGATCGATGAAGCTCGATGCGCCGAAATCGCTTGAGAACAAGCGCGCTTCCGCATTGGGATGCGGCAAGAAGGCGGGCAGCACCACCAGGACCGCGTAGAAGACGACGATCACCCATTGCGCGGCAAGGATGGTGCGCCGATGCGCCGCCATCCAATCGCCCAGGCGCGCCAAGCGCCCCGGCCGGGGGCGCTTGACGAAGACCAGCGGATGAACCTCGGCCATTTCAGGTGTGCGCGGCGTGATCGATGCGGCGCATGCGCCAAAGCGCGTAGGCCCAGAACAAGGCGATCGCCAGCACCAGGGTCGCAGCCGGTCGGGCGCGGTAACCGACGAAGTCGGCCAGGAAGCGGCCGATGCCGCGCGCATCGGGCAACCAGCTCGCGGTGTCCCAGAGCGGATCGGCCAGCGGCGGCAGCCATTCCATCCCGATCATGCGGTCGATGCCCGCGGCCAGCAGCGAAGTGGCGATCAGCAGCAAGAGAATCTCGCTGACCCGAAACAGCGTGCGCATGTTGAGAAAGCGCGCACCGCGCGCGACCAGCCAGCCGGTCAGCGCCGCGAGCGCAAAGCCGGCGAATGCGCCCCCGAAGAGCATCGTCGCGGCGCCCTCCTCGCCTTCCATGCCCAGGCCGTACAGAAAGATCACGGTTTCGGCGCCCTCGCGCGCCACGGCCAAGGCGGCGATCGCGGCAATGCCGATGACCGCCCCGGTACGCGCCGCGGCGCGCTCGGCCTGGCGTTCGAGTTCGCGCCGCATGTGGCGACCGTGCTCGTGCATCCAGAGCACCATGTGCAGGATCAGCGCCGCCGCCACCAACAGCATGGCGAGCTGAAACCGCTCCAGCGCCTCGCCCGCGAATTCGCTGTGCGCCGTGTAGGCGGCGTAGCCGAGCAGGCCGGCCAGCGCGATGCCCACGCCTACGCCGGCCCACAGACTGCGTCTGAGCGGCGCGGGTTCCGGCTGGCGCACGATCCACGACAACAGGACGCCGATGACGAGCATGGCTTCCAGGCTTTCGCGCCAAACGACGATGAGGGCGTTCCACATGGCAGTCCCCGCTATTTGGCGATCACGAACATCTTGCCGGTGTCCATGTGGAACTCGTCGACGAACTCGTACTGCCCCGGCTTGAGCTTGGGCAGCACCACGAACGACGTCGCCCCCGGCGCCAGCACTTTCTCGACGCGCATCTCCAGGTTCTCGAACTCGATCGGGCTCTTGCCTTCGTTCCTGACGATGAGCTTGATGCGCTGCCCCGTCGGCACCTCCAGACGCGGCGGAAACAACCGGCCGTCCTTGGCGACGACTTCGTAGACCGGCAGTTCCTGCGCGTGAGCATCGAGGCGCCAGCCCGCGGCGATCCCCAACAAGGCGATGAACAACAGACGGGGCAGCGCGCGCATGGTCAGAAACTCAACTTGGCACGCACGCCCGCGACCTTCACGGTGTCCGCACCCGCGTCACCGCCCGGGTGGGAAATCCATTGCAGGTCGGGACTCAGTTCCACCGCATCGTTGAGCCGGTAGCGGTAATACAGCTCGAACTGCCGCTCGCTGCCCGAGGCTTCATAGCCCGCGATCGCGAGCGAGTCGACGCGATAGTCCTTGCTGGTGCGCAGACTGCCGAAAGCGATGCCGACCGAATCCGCGCCGCGCCCCCAGTCCGAACCATCGAGTTCGGCGCCCGCGGTCAGCGCGCGGTCGAACAACACACGGCCGGTGGTGTGGTGGCCGTAGCGCGCAAACAGCGTGAGGTCGTCCGTCACTTTCTGGTCCACCGAAAGCCCGACGCCGCTGTGGCGGCGCGTGTTGCCGTCATAGCCTTCGGCGCGGCCATTGGTCCAGGTGTACAGGCGGTAATTGCCCGGCAGGTAGTTGATGCGCGCCGCGGTCTCGATCTGGGCGATGACGAACGGGTCCGACAGGTTGCCGCTGAAATTGGCACCCGGCCCGGAGCCGAAGGCACCCAGCGAGACCGCCCATTCGGTGCCCTTCTCGGCGCTGTTCTCGTACTTCACGATGGCACCCGGGGCAAAGCCATAGGCGTCGGCGCCGATGTCGCCGCCCGAATCGAGCAAGGGGTTGTGCACGAAGGCGTTGTTGAGGAACTTCGCCGATTCATCGTCGGCCGCGCCGTTCTGGTCGAAGAAGACGAAGGGATCGATCTTCCCGACGGTGAAGTACAGATGTTCGCGCGCGTTCTCCTTGAGCCCATCACCCAGCGGCACCGAAAGCTGGTACCAGGCCTGGGCAAGAATCGCGAACGAATCGTCGGGCCCGGCGCCGGTCTCGAACCCGACCGTGTTCACCGTGCTGGTGTAGGTCGGCCGCAGGCCCACGCCCACGCCTTGTCCCAGCCGGATCTGGGTGAAGAGCTGTCCGTCCGATTCGCCCATCGAGCCTACCGGCAGGCTCACATTGAGATCGCCGCGATAGTTGTAGCGCGACTCGGCATCGCCGCTCGGCGTGCCGCCGCGCCGGACCTTCTGCCCGACCGCGGTGATGCTGCCTTCGACCGCGACGCCGTCGAACGCTTCCAGCTTGCTCACCGGCTGCTGCATCGCCAGCGTCTGACTCTCGACGGCCTTGAGCCGCGTGATCAGTTCGGGCTCGCGCTCGGACAGCCGCTCGCTGGCCAGCGCCTTTTCCAGCTCTGCATTTTGTTTTTCGAGCGCTTCGATGCGCTCGGCCAGACGCTTCATGTCGGCGCGCAGCGCGGCGGCATCGTCGGCCGCCGCGGCCGGCAGCGCAAAGGCCGCCGCCAGCCCCAGCGTCAGCACGGAAAGAGGGAACCGCATCTCAGTACCCGCCCTTCTTGCCGATGCCTGCGTAGGTGAACTCCCATTCGGCCTCGACCGGCTTGAACCACGGGCGCACGCCGGTGGCGCGATCGGTATGACGGCCGAAGTGGTTGCCCTGGGCGTTCTCCTTGGCGCTCGGCGCGTAGACGATGAACTTGACCTTGTACTTGCCCGGACCTTGCAGCTTGACGTTGTCGCCGTAATGCGGACCGTCCGACGCGACCATCGGCATCATGTCGCCCTTGATGACCTCGTTGCTCCCGATCTTGGTCAGTTCGTACTTGACCAGCAGATAGGGCACCCAGGCGCCTTCGGGAATGCCGTTGGGGTTGTTGCCCAGTGCATGGATGTCGGCTTCGAGATGGACATCGGACTCGGCCGCCTTGCGCATATGGCCTTCGGGCTCCATGTCGATCGCCTGGAGATAGACCGCGGCGATCTCCATGCCCGCCAGGTTCTGGGGCGTGCCGATGGGATATTCGAGGGCGATGGCGGGCGCCGCCATCAATCCCGCAGTGAGCACACCGCAGGCAACCAACGACGAACGGATGAAACGCATGGCAAACCTCCCAAAGAATTGAAATCAACGATGTCTTTGGCTGGCTTGCCGCGGCGTGGCCGACGGACTGGCTGGCTGTGTCTGTGGCTTGAAACGAATTCACTTGCCGGTCATCGCGCACCCCGTCCCGAAGACCCCGGTGTCGGGGCCTCGGTCGACGGTGTACGCAGCGACCCGGATGCGCGAGCGCATCGGTTTATTGCGAACTGTTCTCATCATACATGAGAACCGTTCGCATCAACAAGGATTTTTGCGACGCAGCATCGATGCCGAATCGCCCGCGCGCTCAGGCGAGCGCGTCGGCCATGGGCACGGTCCAGACCGCGTCGCCGTCGGCCAAGCCCAGCGAATCGCGCGCGGCGGGCGCCAGATGCAAGGACTGCCCGAGCGCATGCCCGCGCGCGACCACCACGCGCGGCGCATCGCCCATGGCGATCAGCCAGTTCGTGGCCGTGGTCGGCATTTCGTCGGCGTCGAAAGCGACGACACGGCGATGCGCGCCCAGCACCGCCTGGAGATTGTCGATGCGGGCCTCGAACACCGGCCCCGCGTCGTCGATCGTGACGTGATGCCCATAACGCAGTCCTTCCATCGACAAGGCTTCCATCATGACCCGCGCTGCCGGCTGTACTTGCGCCACGGCGGCCTGCGTCGCCGCGGGCAGGAACGAGGTGTAGACCGGCTGGCGCGGCAGCAAGGCCGCGACATGGGTGCGCCAGGCCGGACCGAAGCGTTGCGCAGCCTGCAACGGATCGCCGGCGTAGAAATGCCGGCCCAGGCCTTCCCAGAACGGCGATTGCCCGGCGCTGTCGCGCAGCCCCGGCAATTCGACGATGAGTTCGGGCGAATAGCGTTCGCGATCGCGCGCGATCAACAGCAAGGCCGCGCGCACCAGGGTGCGGATCGCCATCGCCTGCTCGGCCAGGCTGAGCGCCGCGCGGTCGCAAGCCAGATCGGCGAATTCGCTCGCGCCGGTGTAATCGTTGCCCAGCAACAGCGTGTGCTGGCGATGAAACAGATGGAGTTCCTTGGCCGCATGCACCACGCAGCCGACGTGATACCAATGCCGCAGGCGATCGAGGCCGATCGCACGACGCAGCCGCAGACAGGCACCGGGCACGGCCGATTCGCGATGCTCGCCGTCGAGTTCGCGATGTTCGGCGACCAGCCAGATTTCATCGGCCTCGGCATCGGGCGCAGCGCTCGGCAATCCGGCATCGGCGCCCGGCGCCAGCCAGCCAGCGAGGACCGGCAGATCGTGCTCGCGGGTGACGCGCACTTCCCAGAATTTCATGCCCGGTCTCCTTCGCTCGTCGCACCGACGATGGGGCTGGCACCGTACTCGCCGTCCATGGGCGCGACGCGCACGCGGGTGCCGGCCTCGCATCGCAAGGCTTCGGCGGTCGGCGCATCGATCGTGCAAGTCTGCGCATCGGGCTTCAGGTGCAGGCTCGTCGCGCGGAATTGCTCGCGCTCGGCGTTGGCCACCAGATGCCAGACACCGCCCGCGCGCGGGCTGCCGCGTGCGATCACCGCATCGCGCGCACGCGCGACGGTCTTGAGCATGGGCACGCGTCCATCGGCGGTCGGCCCGCCGTCGAACAAGTTGATGTAGGTGTCGCCGTCGAAGCCTTCGTCGAGCAGGATCGAGAACGGCAACTCGCCCACCGGATGCAATTGGCCGAGCGACCATTGCGCTTCTTCGGGCAGCAAGGGCACGTAGATCGGCGATTGCGGCATCAGCTCGGCGATGTAGGCCTTGTCGCGTCCGCTCGTGAGTTCGCCCGCGGCCGGATAGTCCATGTCGAAGAAGCGCCGGCCGACCGCGTCCCAGAACGGGCAATTGCCGGTGTCATCGGCCAGGCCCGGGTTCTCGGCCGCAATGCGATCGGAGAAGCGCTCGGGAAATTGCGCGATGAACATCAGCCGCCCGCGCGAAAGCAATTGCGGCGCGATGGTGTCGGCATACATCGGGTCGATGTGAAAGCCGGTCAGCAGCGTCACGCCGGTGAGGTCATGGCACAGATGCAGGGTGTGGATGCGGTTGCGCGCGCCGAGTTCGGGACTGACCTGCACCACGTATTCGTTGCGATAACTGTAGAAGCGATCGTGAAAACCCGCGCTCGCCGCGATGCCGGCGGTGCCGATGAGTTCGCCGCCGCGTGCGCGGTCTTCGAGCACGAACAGGTAATGCTCTTCGCCGCTCGCGTCGTCGTCGCTGGCAAAGGCCTTGTCGGAGCGCTGCAGCTTGTCGAGCAGCGCATCGCGATCGGCCGGCAGCGAGGTGATGCCGATGGCGCTGGCCGAGGCCAGGCATTCGAGCGCGGGCAGATCGGACAGTTGCGAGGCGCGCAGCACATAGCGTGCGTCGTCGTTGACGTCGTTCATGCGACCTCCTTGTCGGGGCCTGCGGCATGCGGCGCAGCGCGCCAGGCGGCGGCGCGCTGGCTGCGTTCATCGCGCGGCGTATGGCCAAAGCGCGCCCGGTAGGCGTTGGAAAAATGCGGCCCGGAAGCAAAGCCGCAGGACAGACCGATCTGCAGGAT
>CAYUYC010000182.1:0-6904 GCA_964448945.1 uncultured Burkholderiaceae bacterium | reverse complement strand
CCCAGACGCGCGAGCACCGGCGCGAGCAAGGGATTGCGGATGCCCATGGGCGCGCGAAAGTAGCGCGGCGCCACACCCGCGATGGCGGCGAGGCTCGCCTGGGCGCTGGCGATTTCACGTGCCATGCGCGCCGGGCCGAAGAAGCCGAAGCCCATCGGATGGCGCGCGCTATGGTTTTCGACGCGATGGCCGCGCGCGCAGATGGCGCGTACCAATTCCGGATGCGCGGCGGCCCGTTCGCCGATGCAAAAGAAGCTCGCACGCGCGCCGTGGGCATCGAGCAGATCGAGCACTTGCGGCGTGACGTCGGGGTCGGGACCATCGTCGAAGGTGAGCGCGATTTCACCGCGCGCTCGTGCCGCCGCCGGCAAATGCGTGAGATTGGGGCCGAGGATGCGGCTGCGCGGCAGCAACGAAGCGACCATCAACACCGCGTGATTGGCCACGATGAGCGCAAGCCACGCGACCCATGCCGCGGGCCAGACCGCCCACGCCACCGCGCAGGCGATGTGCAGGGCGAGACTGAAGCGTAGTGCGGCCGTCATGCGCCAACCTGTGCCGCCTCGGCGCGCGCGCGGCGTCCGGACAATGCGGCCGAGAACACCAGACTCAACAACGCGCCGAGCGCCACCGTCTCGCCGATCGAGGTGAGCACCGGCACGCCGGACAAGGACAGCATGCCGAAGGCGATCACGGTCGAAACGGTCGCGAACACCAGCGACACCATGGTGCGGTCGTCTTCCTGCGCATCGGTCTCGGTGCCCGCGGTGTGATCGCGATCGAAGAACAAGGCGTAGTTGGAGCCGATCGCGACCGCGAGCAGCACGCCGATCAGATGGAACAACAGCAAAGGCTCGCCGCGCGCGAGCATCAAGGCGAGCGTGACGACCACCGCGCCGGCCACCGGCACCAGCACGCGCAGGGCGCGGCGCACCGACCGCAGACTGAACACCAGCACCACCACGATGGCTGCGCCGCCGACCGCCGCCAGCAACAAGGCTTCGCGCAGATAGGTCGCGTACAGCGCATCGCTTTGCGCGCGCAGATCGAGCAGCACGGCATTGGCCTGTTCGCCGGCCATGCCGGCCTGGGCCAGCGCGCCGGCGATGCGGGTCGGATCGCTCACCGCACGCAAGGGCAGGACGGCCAGGACTTCGTCGCCGCGATGCACGAGCAGGCTACCCAGATGGTTGGCGAAATGCGTGCCGCGCAAGGCTTCGCGGGTCATCGGCTCGGCCGTGCGTGCGGCAGCCAGATCGGCATAGAAAGGCTCGAAGGTCTCGGGCTTGAACGGCAGCCCCGCGAGCGCCTGGGCCAGACGCTCGCGCGCGATGGCCGGATCGGGCAAGGCCGCGATGCGCGCGCGCTGGGTGCGCAGGCTGGGCAGCGCCTGCGTGGGCGAGGTGAAGCCGCCGAGCGCACCCGCGACGACCAAGGGCTGCAGCGTCTTGCCCACCGCCTCGGCGCGTTCGAGCGCTTGTTGTTCGTTGCCGCCCGCGACGATGATCAGATGGCGCACGTCGGGCGCGCCCAGGTCGGCGCGCAAGCTGGCATCGAGCGCCTGATCGGCCGCCGACACCGGACTCAGGCTCGACAGTCGCTCGCTCCACAACGGGCCGCGATGCATGCCGATGAAGACCGCGGCGAGTGCGATCGCGCCCCAGATCCAGGGCCGCGCCGCCGGTGCGCGTGCGATCGCCGTGCGCACCATCGGCACGAATGCCGGTATGCCCGGCGCCGAGAACCCCGCCGGCACCAAGGACGGCAGCACCCAGCGCGTCACCAGGATCGCGACCACCAGGCCGACGATGGAAAACAGCCCGAGTTGCGCCAGACCGGGAAAGCCGCCGAACAACATCGCCGCAAACCCGCAGACCGAGGTGAGCACACCCAGGCGCAAGGTCGGCCAGATGCCGTCGAGCGCAAGGCTCGGATGGCGCCCGCGCGTGAGCCGCGCGAAGAAGTAGACCGCGTAATCGATCGCCTCGCCGATCAGGGTGATGCCAAAGCCGAGCGTGATGCCGAAGACCACGCCGTCACTCAGGCTCACCGCGGCGATGCCGGCGAGCGCGCCGCTGACCACCGGCAACAAGGAGAACATCAGCACCCGCGGCGAGCGATAGGCGAACAAGGTGAGCGCGCCGACGAGGAGGGTGGTCAGGATCGACAAGCGCGTGGCGGCGCCCTCGATGGTGGCGCGCGCATGCACCGCAAACACCGCGGGCCCCGAGACCACCATGCGCAAGGCATCGTCGGCCGGTGCGGTCTGGGCGCGCGCGGCAATGAAGGCCGCGTCGATGCGCGCGAGCGCACGCTGCTGCGCGTCGATGTCGTACCCCGCGGCGGCGGTCTGCAACAACAGCACGGCGCGCCGGCCATCGGCCGAGGCCCAGACGCCCTCTTGCATCGCCGGCCGCGATTGGCCCGCATACGCTTCGAGCAGACCGACGAGTTCGCCGGTCGGATCGCGCGCGATGAATTGCTTGACCACGGCGCCCATGGGCGAACTCAGATGCTGCAGATCGGCTTCGAGCGCGGCGCGCATGCCCTCGACGGTGAACCGCTGGGCGTCGACCGCCTCGCTGAGCACATAGCGCCGGTCGCGCAAGAGCGCGAAATCGCCGGTGTAGGCGCTTTCGTCGCCGTTATCGATCGCGCTGAGTTCGGGCGCGCCGCGCAATTGCGCCGCCAGCGCGCGGCTGGCCTGCGCGCGTTGCGCGGCGTCGCCGCCTTCGATGCCGACCAGGATGAGACGCGACACCACGCCGTCGCGCAATTGATCGGCCAGCAGGCGTTGTTCGGGCGTCGGGTTGCGCGGCAGGAAGGCCGAGAGATCGGCGCCGATCCTGACCTGGCTGACGACGACGATGCAGGCGATCAGGCCCGCGAGCCATGCCAGCAATGCCAGTCGTGCGGTGAACCGCGTCACGGCGCGGCCTCGTCGATGCGCATCAAGGACCGATCGCCGCTGGCTTCGATCACTTCGACGGTGTGCATGCGCTGCGCGCTGCCGCCGATGCGGATTTCGGCAATGAAGCCGCGCATGCGATCGCTCAAGGGCACGAGGATCAGGGTCCAGCGCGCCGCGCGTCCTTCGAGCCGCACGCGGTAGTACTTCTCGAGCGTGGGCAGATCGCCGGCGAGCGTCGAACGTATGCTTTCGACGAAGGCCCAGACGATGGGCTGATCGCCCGCCCCCAGCACTTGACGCGGTTTGCCCGCGATCTCGATGGTGAGTTGATTGCCTTCGAGCACCAGGCTTTCGACCCGCGGTTTGAGGGTGCGCTTTTCGACGCGATCGGGGGCACGCCAGGCGAGCGTGCCCGAGGATTCGAGCGGCTGGGTCAGGATGCTCAGCGTCTTGTATTCGACGAAGCGCGCTTGCGCGGACTTGACCGTGGCCAGCGCTTGCATGAGCGCGTGCAAGCCCCAGGCCGGCGTGCCGGTGCTCGATGCGTTGACGCCCGCTGCGTTGGCGGCCGGCGCATTGGCGCTCGGCGCGTCGGGCGCTGCCAGCGCGGGCGCCGCGCCGATGCAGCCGGCCACGAGCACGCAGACGCGCGCGAGTTTGCGAAGACGATCAGCGCCAGACATCGAAGAAGTTGAACCAGTTATAGGGAGCATGGCGGCAATGATGTTCGAGCCGTGCGACATAGGCGCGCGCCCATTGCGCGACGACTTCTTCGCGCGCCGAGCGCGCGACCGGCGCGCCGTCCGACAATTGTTCGAAGTGCACTTCGTAGCGGTTGCCGCCGCGATACAGTCCGAAGGTCAGGACCACCGGATGGCCGAGCATGAGTGCGACGCGAAAAGGCCCGAGCGGAATCGGCATCGGACGGCCGAAGAATTCGCAATCGAGGGTCTTGTCGTCATGCAGGCTGCGGTCGGCCAGCATGCCGACGCATTCGCCGCGATCGAGCGCTTCTTTGATGCGCAACATCGAATCGACATGTCCCAGCGGGATCACCGGCGGATTGAGCGCCGGGTTGATGCTGCGCAGCGCTGCGCCGATCTTCCGCGCGTTGTCTTCGTAAGCGACCATCCAGGTATGCAGCCCGCCGTGCACGCGCGCGACGGTGTGCATGACCTCGAAGCTGCCCATGTGCGCGCCGATGAACACCTGCCCGCGACCGCTGGCGACGATGGCGCGCGCCAGGTCTTCATCGACGATGCGCACATCGAACATCGCGTCGCGTCCGTTGAGCAGATAGACGCGATCGAGGATGGTCGAAGCAAAACAATGCACATGCCGATAGACATCGGTCCAGCGCGCCTTGCGAGCGAGCGCCAGATCGAGATAACGGCGCGAGGCATGGCGTGCGCGCGGCGCGAACCAGACGAAGTACAGGCTGATGGGCACCAGCAGCGCACGCGCCGCACCGCGCCCCAGATGCAGCGCGATCCAGACCATCAGCCGCAAGGTGCCGATGGTGCTGCGCTCTTCCTGCGTGCGCCAGGCCACGCTCATGGCTTGGCCTCGTGTGCCGCCTCCGGCATCGGGCGCGCCTCGGCCACCAATACGCGGGCATCGGCGACGCTGGCCACGATGCGCCAGGCGCCGCCGGCAGCTGCGGTGCATGCCACGTCGACGCTTTGCCCGGGCACCACGGGCGCGGGGAACTTGGCCGAGCGCACTTCCCATGCGATCGCCGCGGCGGCGCCTTGCGTCTGGGCGAGTGCGTCGAGCACGCGGTCGAGCAACAGCGCGCCCGGCACGATCGGATGCCCGGGGAAATGCCCGGCACCGACCGGATGGTCCGCCGCGAACGAAAGGGTGAAGGTGGTCAATTCAATGGCCTTTGTGGGTGCGCGCATACAGCGCAAGCAATGCCGCACGCGGCAGCTTGCCGGTGTCGTTGCGCGGGAGCGTCTCGACCATGATCAACGGGCGCGGCACGAAAACGGGGTCGACCCGTTGGCGCAACGCATGGGCGATGGCCGCTGCATCGAGGTTGGGCGCCACGACGAACGCGGCCAGGCGCGGCGCTTCGCCCTCGGCCTGGTCGGGCAGAAAGATCACGCCTTCGCGCACGCCCTCGATCGCATTCAGATGATGGTTGAGGTTGGCGAGCGAGGCGCGCTTGCCCGCGATGTTGATCATGTCGGCGGTGCGTCCGCACAGGCGAAACCGCGTGGGCGATGCGAGTTCGATCACGTCGCCCAAGGGCACTTCGGTGAGGACATGGCCGCCGGCCACATAGGTGTTGGCGCCGTCGCTGCGCAGCGCGAGGCCGTCGAAGGCCAGCCATTCTTCGCCGTCGGTCGTGCGCCGCGTGGCGATCTGGCCGGCTTCGGTGCAACCGTAGATCTCGTACAAGGGCGTCGCATAACGCGCTTCGGCCGCGCGTGCGAGCGCGGGATCGAGCGGCGCGGTGGCGCACAGGATGAACGCGAGCGCCGGCAGATCGGTGTCGTCGGTGATCAAGGCGCGCAGATGCACGGGGGTGGTCACCAGTGCGCGTGCGCCCTCGATGGCGCGCAGTTCGGTGGCCACGTCGGCGGGAAAGAACGGCTTGGTCGCATCGAAGGTCGCGCCGCCATGCAAGGCGATCAGCATCGTCGATTCAAACCCATACATGTGCTGCGGCGGCACCGTGCCCACGAGGGTCAGGTCGTGCCGGTCGAGCACGCCGAGCCGGCGCGCTTCGACTTCGGCGCTCTCCACCAGCGAACCCCAGTATTTGCGGTTGGGCACCGGATCGCCTTGCGAACCCGAGGTGAAGACGATCGCGGCGAGCCGATCGGCCGGCAGCGCGGGCACGTCGATCGTCGCGGGCGCCGGGGGGAGTTCGGGAAACTCGAAAGTCTCGATCTCGATCGGCTGGCCGGCGTCGCGCAAGGCATAGACATCGGCATAGCGCGTGGCGAGGCGTGCCACCAGATCGGGGGTGTGATTGGGCGGCAGCAGACTCACCTGCCCGCGCATGAGCGCCGCCGCGAAACCGACCGCAAACCGATAGCGATCGGCGCACAGGTTCACCACATGCCCGCGCTCGGGCAGCCGCGCGGCCAACGCGCAGACATCGGCGACGAATTGCGTCGCAGACAGCACCTGGGTACCGCGCCTTGCCAACGGCGCGTGCATCGGACGCGGACGAATCAGCGGAATGGAATGCATACGGCAAGAAACTTCAGGGGTGATCGGCCGGCGCCGAACTCGGCTGCGGGTTCGAGAAGATGTCGGCGCCCGCGAACATCGAGCCGCGCGCATGTTCACGATAGTGCAGCCAGCGCCAGGCAAATTCGCAGACGAACATCGCCGGAATGAGCAGCGAACTGACGATGTTGATGAACAAGGACCAGACCGTACGGCTCGCCAGCGCATAAAGCACGACCGAGGCGAGCAATTGGGCAGCAAAGAAGAAGGCCCAGGCGATGGTCACGCGACGGGTATAGACCACGATCTCTTCGGGCAGTGCGTCGCGCTGCAATCGGCGCGCGATGCGGGTGACCAGCGGTTCGCGTCCGGCGCGCAAGGTACGCGCAAAGAACCACAGCAAGAACAGATTGGCCGAGAAATGCGGCAGGCCATAGACCAGGGCCGCGCTGGGCCGCCCCCCCACCGCATAGGCCGCGCCGCAGATCAGCGCCCCTGCCAGCAAACCGGTCGCGGTCGCGCGCCAGCCGAATTCGGCGGCCAGCGCCCAGGCGGCGCCCGCAATCAAGGGAACGATCATGACGGCGACCCCGACCGGGGTCAGTTCATCGGCCGCGGTGATGCGATGCGCGAGGATCTGGTAGCCGATCAGCAGCAGGCCGAGCAGGACGTTGACGACCCAGCCGCGGCGTACCGACATCTAGCGCGTCCGGTGTGCTTGCACCCAGGCGGCCAGACTGCGCAAGGACGCAAAGATCTGGGTGTTGTTCTCGTCGTCGGAACGCAATTCGACGCCGTACTTCTTCG
>CAYUYC010000181.1:0-6906 GCA_964448945.1 uncultured Burkholderiaceae bacterium | reverse complement strand
GGCGAGGCGTTCGATCAACTCGCGCGCGGGCGCGCGGCGGATGTCGACCGCGCGGTGGCGGCGGCGCAGGCGGCGTTCGACGGCGCATAGGGCCGGCTCACCGCGACCGAGCGCGGACGCATCCTGCTCAAGATGGCGCAGGGCATCCTGGCGCGGCACGAAAAACTCGCGCAGATCGAGGCGCGCGACACCGGCAAGCCGATCAGCCAGGCGCGCAACGACATCACCGTGGCCGCGCGCTATTGCGAGTACTACGGCGGCGCGGCCGACAAGCTCCACGGCCAGACCCTGCCCTATCTCAACGACTATCAGGTCGTGGTGCTGCGCGAGCCCTATGGCGTGACGGCGCACATCCTGCCCTGGAACTATCCGGCGCAGATGTTCGGGCGGTCGGTGGTGGCCTCATTGGCCGCGGGCAATGCGGCGGTGCTCAAGCCGTCCGAAGACGCGTGCCTGACGCCGCTCGCGTTCTGCGACATCGCGCGCGAGGCGGGCATGCCCGATGGCGCGCTCAATGTCGTGACCGGCTATGGCGAAGAAGCCGGCGCGGCGCTCACCGCGCATGCGGGCATCCATTACCTGTCGTTCACCGGCTCGCCCGAGGTCGGCGCGCTGGTGCAAAAGACGGTCGCCGACCGGCATCTGAAGTGCGTGCTCGAACTCGGCGGCAAATCGCCGCAGATCGTCTTCGACGATGCCGACCTCGATCGCGCGGCGGCCACCATTCTCAAGGCGATCACCCAGAACGCGGGGCAGACCTGTTCGGCGGGCAGTCGGCTGCTGGTGCAGGCGTCGATCTATGAATCCTTCGTCGCGCGGGTGGCCGAGCGCTTTGCGCAATCGGTCGCGGGCGCACCGGCGATGGACCGCGATTGCGGGCCGCTCATCAACCGCGCGCAACAGCAACGCGTCGAGGGCTTCATCCGGCAGGCGCTCGACAGCGGTGTGCCTTTGCTTGCGCAAGGCAAGGTGGCCGAGGGCGTGCCCAAGGGCGGCTATTACGTGCCGCCCACCTTGTTCGGCCGCGTGCCGCGCGATCATCGGCTGGCCTGCCAGGAGGTCTTCGGTCCGGTGCTCGCGGCGCTGCCGTTCGAGGATGAAGACGATGCGATCGCCCTGGCCAATGCGACCGACTTCGGCCTGATCGCGGGCGTATGGACGCGCGACGGCGCGCGCCAGACCCGGGTGGCCAAGCGCATGCAATGCGGGCAGGTCTATCTCAATTGCTACGGCGCGGGCGGTGGGGTCGAGCTGCCCTTCGGCGGCGTCAAGAAGAGCGGTCATGGGCGCGAGAAGGGGTTTGTCGCGCTCGAGGAATTCACCCGCCTCAAGACCGTCGTGCAATACCACGGCGTCTGACGACCACCACCAGGAGACAAGATGAGACTCGAGAATCAGGTTGCGATCGTGACCGGTGCGGCCAGCGGTTTTGGCGCCGAGATCGCGCGCATGTATGTGGCCGAAGGCGCCAAGGTGGCGGTGGCCGACATCAACGAGCCCGGCGCCCAGCAGGTGGCGGCGGCGCTGGGACCGGCCGCGATCGCGGTCCGGTGCGATGTGAGCAAGCGCGCCGACATCGATGCGCTGGTGGCGCGCACCGTCGAGGCGTTCGGGACCATCGACGTGGTGGTCAACAACGCGGGCTGGACCGCGCCCAACCAGCCCTTGCTCGATGTCGACGAAGCGGCTTACGACCGCATGTTCGACATCAACGTGAAGTCGATCTACCACATGACTTTCGCGGTGCTGCCCTTGATGCGCGCCAAGCGGCGCGGGGTGATCCTCAACGTCGGTTCGACCGCGGGCATCCGGCCGCGTCCGGGCCTGACCTGGTACAACGCGACCAAGGGCGCGGTGAACGTGATGTCCAAGTCGATGGCGGTCGAGCTCGGCCCCGACAACATCCGCGTGAACGCGATCTGCCCGGTGATGGGCGAGACCGCATTGCTCGAATCCTTCATGGGCATGGCCGATACGCCCGAGAACCGCAAGAAGTTCATCGCGACGATTCCGCTCGGGCGTTTGTCGCGGCCGTCGGACATCGCGAAGGCGGCGGTGTTTCTGGCGTCGGACGACGCGGCCTTCATCACCGGCGTCGAGTTTCCGGTCGACGGCGGGCGCACCGTCTGAGCACGGCGCGTGTTCAGCGTGCGCTGCCGCGGGCGGCGTCGCGCAACAAGGGCAGGTAGTCGCGCCAGCCGCTGATCGCGCCTGCGTGCGCGAACAAGACGATGCCCTGGCCATCGAGCACATAGGTCGACGGAAACACCGCAGCGATCCGCCGATCGTTGACGGTGCTGCCGTCGGCGAGGGTGAGGCTGGCGCTGCGTTCGTCGCGCGCGCCCGAGTCGTAGACCGGCAGATCGATGCCTTGCGCGGCGAGCCAGGCGCGTGCGGCATCGACCGGCTCGCGCACCTGGATCAACACCAGCTTGACGCCGCTGTTCGCGCCGAGCGCGCGCATCGCGTCGCGCAACTGCGGCAGCTCGTGCCGGCAGGGTCCGCACCAACTGCCCCAGAAATGCACGACCACCACGCGCGCGTGCAATGCGCTCAGGCGCGTGGGCTTGCCCGCGGGATCGCGCAAGGCGAGGTCGATCATGCGCTGGCCGCGCGCAGTGCCGATGCTGGCGCGCTGCGCCTGCTCGCGCGTCGGGTAGGGCGCCCACAGGCGGCCCCAGGCGCGCGCATCGAACACGGTGTCGCCATCGACCGCGTAGGGCACGCAGCGCTCGGCGGTGGCGTCGGCGCATTCCTGCGCAGCGGCGCTGAGCGCGGCGTCGCGCGAGGCTTGATCGGCGACCCAGGCCCAGGCGCCGCCGGGCGCGATCACGAACGCCTTGTGAGCGTTCGCGGCGCGGAACTCGGCATACGCGGATTGCCCTTCGGGGCCGAGTGGCGGCAAGGCCGTGCCGGCTGCGGGCGCGGCGAGCGCGATGGCGGGCCAGGCGCCGATCGCCACCAGCAGCCACGCGCGCAGCAGGCGGACCCGGCGGGTCCGCCCGGTGCGTGGCATCAGGCTTCTTCCCAGCCGGTGATCATCGCCTTGATGTGCGCGAACACGGTGTGGCCGGTGGTGGTCATGTAGACGTGCACGAAGAAGAAGACGGTGATCATGAAGGCGCCCACGGTGTGCGCGAAGGCGACCCATTCGAGCGCGAGCACATGATCGAGGCCGAGCGCCTGCCATTGGCCGTAGAACAGGTACAGCAGCCCCGAGCCCCAGATGATGGGCGACATCACCGCGAGAAAGCCCAGGTAGGCCAGCCGTTGCAGCGGGTTGTGCTTTTGCGCGGCGCTCTTCTTGAATGGGTGTTCCGCGCCCTTGAAGATGCCGAAGGCGTAGAAGCGCACCATCGCGTCGACCTTCTTGAGCGTGGGCAGGTATTGCCGCCATTCGCCGGTGGTGAATTGCCAGACGATGGTGAAGGCCCAGATCGTCAGCAGTGTCCACGCCGCGAGGGTGTGCAGGTTCACCGCCTTGCGGTAGCCCAGCAGCGTGTAGCTGCCGTGGACCTCGAAGCCGGTGATCATCATCACGATGATCAACAGCGCCTGCGACCAATGCCAGAACCGCTCGTAGCGCTTGTAGACGTAGATACGTTCGCCGCTCATGCCTGCCTCCGTGCGCGCAAATTGAGGTAGATGCGCATCAAGCCGTGCAACAGGCTGCCGCCCGCCGCGAGGATCACCAGGGTCCAGCCGATGTAGTCGACCCAGGGCTTGCGGTCGCGGCCGGGCATGTAGATGCCTTCGATGCCTTCCAGGCGGCCGTTCTTCATATGGCATTGCTGGCAGGGCACTGCGTCGCCCTTGGGCGCGACCATGTGGGTGATGGGCCAGCTCATCTCGGTGCTGACGAAGCCGAACTCGCCGCTATAGGGCAGGTTGGCCTTTTGCATGCCGGTGCGGATGGCCTTGTCCCAATCGAAGTTGTGCCACAGCGCGGTGTCGTCTTCGCCCGCGGTATGCACGATGAGCAAGGTCTGATTGACCTTGTCGTAAGCCTGTTTGCCGCGATGGACCTTCATCGGCCAGATGCGTGCGCCGGCCTCGCCGGGTGCGCCTTCGGGGGTGTTGATCTGCACCACGCCCTGGGTCGCGTCGATGTGCTGGCCCACGGTGGTGTAGTCGAAATGGCCGTTGAACCAGCGGTACTCGGGACGCACGTACGAGTCCCAGACGAAGTTGCCCTTCTTGGAATCGAAGGCGCGACGCCCTGCGCTGTCCTTCACCAGGATCGGCTTGCCTTCCGGGCCCATCTTGGTCGCGGTCGACCAATCCCACGACAACTCGGTGCCCACCGAATCGCGCGCGAATTCGGGGATGTGACAGGTCTGGCAAGCGAGCTTGTCGGTGTGATCGTTGAGCAAGGACGCGTCGTGCGGCCGGTTGCTGTGGCACGACTGGCACGCGGCCGGCGCATCGTCGGCCTTGCCGCGGATGTGGGCGGGGCCGGTCTCGGCGGCGGCAAGCTGATAGCGGCTGCCCGAGACTTCATGGCCCGAGGTCGCGTGGCAGGTCGTGCAGCTGAAGTTCAGGCCCTTGGCGTCCATGTGGACGTCGAGATACTTGCTCGGGTTCTTGAGCGCGCTGTCGAGATCGCCGTGCTTGGTGCCGTCGCCGCCCGCGCCGAAGAAATGGCACGAGCCGCAATTGGCGCGGCTGGGCAGTGCCACGTTTTGCGCGACGCGTTGCAGATCGACCGCCTCGACGAACTTGCCCGAGCCGGCCGGGAACTCGCGGCGTTCATACACCGGGTGGCCGGCATCGCCGGGCAGCTTGCGGTAGGTGCCGGTGGCATCGTGGCAGATCAGGCAATCGACGTTCTCTTGCTTGTTGAAGTCGAAGCTCGCGTCCTGCCAGCCATAGCCCGCGTGGCAGGCCATGCAGTCCTTCTCGTTCGAGATGGTGCTGGTGCAGAAGTTGTTGACCACGCCGCGCTTGCCGAGCGTCTTGCCGGTCTTGGTGTCGACGGTCTTCCAGGTCCAGTGCTTGGTGTGCTGGACCTGGTTCGCGGCTTCGGTATGGCAGCTCAGGCAGGCCTGCGTGACTTCGGGGCCGGTCTTGAACGCCTGTTGCAAGGCCTTGAACTTGCGGTGATCGGCGGTCGATTTGGAACTGAGCGCGGTCGCGGGCGCGGGTGCGGTTGCAACGGGGGCCGTGGCGGTGGGCGCCGGGCTGGGCGCGCCGGTGGTCGGCGCGGGCAGGGCGAAGGCGGTCGCGGCGAGCGCTGCGCACAGCAGCGCCGCGACGACCCGGATCTTGGGGGGCATCGTCGAACTCCTCGGACGTCGGGGCGTGTGTTCAGCAACCGCCGGCAGCGCCCGAGCCGGAGCCCGAACCGCCGCTGCCCGGCGTCGTGGTGATCAGCGGCGGCGCGGGCTTGCTCGGATCGAAGGTGACGAAGCGCGCCTGATCGGCGGCGACGTCCTTCATCAGCACGCGCACTTCCTCGCCGAACAGACTGCCGATGAGTTCGGCATTCATGAGGCCGATGTAGACCTTGCCGTCATGCTTCTTGTAGACGCTGATCTTGCAAGGCATGAGGATCGACAGGTACCGCACGGTGTCGTTCTTGAGGATGGGGCCGGAGTAGCGCGTGCTGCAGGCCTCGACCATCAAGACCGGCAAGGTGTTGCCGCCGTCTTGTTCGACCGCCTTGCCCGGATTGCGCAAGCCGGCCAGTGCCCAGCCGTTGCCGGTCTGCTGGATGTTTTGCTGGATGCGGGCGACGGTTTCTTCGACACCGAACGGACTGGGAATTTCGCGGAACACGAGTTCCTTGCCCAGGGTCCAGGCGAGCGCGCAGACCGCGACCACGCCGGCCACGAATGCGGCGATCAACTTCAACATGAGATCTCCTCCGACTTTGGAATCGCCGAGCGTCGAATCGTCGGCGTGGGGCGACCATCGCAAAGCGCGTGCCGGGCTCGTAAAGCCGGCGATTCCGCGGTTTTTGGCCCTTGCACCGGGGTTGTGTGTCTCCGGGCACTGTGATGGCATGCCAAAGTTGGCAAAGTCACCGCCAACTTTGGCAAGGCGGTGAACTCATGAAGGACGGCATCGACGCCCTGGCGGCGTTTCTCAATACCCTGCCCGAGCCGCGCATCGTGCTCGACGAGGACTACAACATCCTCGCCGCCAACGAGGCCTACTGCCGCGAGTTTCACGATGGCCGGCCGATCACCGGCGGGCGCTGTTTCGCGTTGTCGCATGGCTTTACGGTGCCTTGCGATCAGGCCGGCGAATCCTGTCCATTGACCGCATGTCGCCAGACCGGGGTGATCCAGCGGGTCCTGCATGTGCATCACACCCCGCGCGGACCCGAGCATGTGGATGTCGAGACCACGCCCTTGCTCGGTGGCGCCGGTGCGCCGCGGTTTTATGTCGAGACCCTGCGTGCGATCCGTCAGGTCAGTACCCAGCCCGCGGCCAAGGGGCTGGTCGGGCGCTCCGAAGCCTTCAAGCGCATGCTCGAAAAGGTCGTGCGCGTAGCGACTTCCGAAGCCTCGGTGCTGTTGCTGGGCGAGACCGGCACCGGCAAGGAACTGGTGGCGCGCGCGATCCATGAGGCGAGTCCGCGGGCCAAAGGCCCGTTCGTCACCGTCGATTGCGCGGGCCTGACCGAGTCCTTGTTCGAGAGCGAACTCTTCGGTCATGAAAAAGGCGCGTTCACCGGCGCCCATCACCGCAAACCCGGGCTGGTCGAGGCTGCGGCCGGCGGCACCTTGTTTCTCGACGAGATCGGCGAACTGCCGCCGTCGCAGCAAGTCAAGCTCTTGCGGCTGCTCGAAAGCGGCACCTTCCGGCGCGTCGGCGGGCTCGACACTTTGCGCGCGGATTTCCGGCTGGTCTCGGCGACCCATCGCAATCTCGCCGAGATGGTTCATCACGAAACCTACC
>CAYUYC010000180.1:3239-6995 GCA_964448945.1 uncultured Burkholderiaceae bacterium | reverse complement strand
CAGTCAATAGTCCCTCCGGCTGGTCGAACGTACCGGCCAGGCGCGCGGCGGCGCGCGTGATCGAACCTTCTTCGATCACCGCGAGCAGGAGCTGCAGCAGCCGGCCGTCCAAATCCAAATGATCGAATTGGCTCATGAATGGAATGAGTGTCCTTGCGTTGATCTGCCCTGGCCCGATCCGAATACTGCGCCCACCCGTTCCACGCCCTCGTGGCGACGGATCACGCCATCAAAAGGCATCGCAAGGAGACAGTTCATGGCAGCCAGCGGTACGAAGAAGGAAATATTCGGCACCACGCTGTTCGATGCGGGTCAGGCCCGCAAAGGATACGCGTTGAACAAGATGTGCTTTTCGTTCAACTCGGCCGACAACCGCGCCGAATTCAAGCGCGACGAAGACGCGTATTGCCGCAAGTACGGCCTCAACGCCGAACAGCGCGACGCGATTGCGCAGCGCAATGTGCTCGCCTTGCTCGCGGCCGGCGGCAATGTGTACTACCTCGCCAAATTCGCCGGCATCTTCGGCCTCGACGTGCAGGACCTCGGGGCGCAGCAAACCGGCATGACCAAGGATGCATTCAAGGCCAAGCTCGTGGCCGCGGGGAAATGACATGGCAAAGATCGTCGGCGGCATCACCACCTCACACGTGCCCGCAATCGGGCGCGCCATGGCGCAGAACCTGCACCAGGACCCGTACTGGAAGCCCTTCTTCGACGGCTTTCCGCCTGCGCATCGTTGGCTCGAAACCGTCAAGCCCGATGTCGCGGTCGTGGTCTACAACGACCATGGACTCAATTTCTTCCTCGACAAGATGCCGACCTTCTCGGTCGGCGCCGCGCCGCAGTACGTCAACGCCGATGAAGGCTGGGGCATTCCCACGCTCGCGCCCTTCGCGGGTGATCAGGATCTGTCCTGGCATCTGATCGATGCGCTGATCGAGAACGAATTCGACATCACGACCTGCCAGGAGATGCTGGTCGACCATGCCTTCACCTTGCCGCTGGCCCTGCTCTGGCCCGGCCAGACCCAGGCCATCCGCACCGTGCCGGTCTGCATCAACACCGTGCAATTCCCGCTGCCCAGCGCGGCGCGCTGCTACAAGCTCGGCCAGGCGATCGGCCGCGCGATCGAATCCTGGGACAGCGATGCGCGCGTGGTGGTGATCGGCACCGGCGGCTTGTCGCATCAGCTCGACGGCAAGCGCGCCGGCTTCATCAACAAGGACTTCGACCTCAAGTTCATGGAAAGCCTGATCAGCGATCCGGCCTGGGCCACCCAGTATTCGATCCACGAGTTGGTCGAACTCACCGGCACCCAGGGCGTCGAGCTGTTGATGTGGCTGACCACCCGCGGAGCGCTGACCGGCACGGTCAATCAAGTGCACGCGAACTATCACATCCCGATCTCCAACACGGCCGCTGGTTTGATGGTCATGGAAAACGTCTGAAGCGACGCATCTTGCGATGGCGGCCGGCCGCGCCGCCATCGCGAAACGCGATAGCAGCTAATGCCCATGACGCCTATGCAGACGCCATGGGCCCCTTCCAGAATCCCCTTCGTCCGAGCCGCAAACGACGCCCGCCCGAGCCCGCAGAGGCCCGCGCAGGATGCGTCCAGGGTTGATGCCGACGCGCATCGCCTTGCATAACCACGATAATGGCGGCCCGGATGCGACCGGCGAACCATCGCCGCGCCGCACCCCAACAGGACGGAGACAGGCAATGAAGAACTTCTCTTGGCGGTCGCTTGCGGCCGCGTGCGCATTGATCGCGACGGTGCCGGCCCATGCCGACGTCAAGATCGGATTGGTCCTGCCGATGTCGGGACCCTTCGCCGCCTACGGCAAGCAGATCGAACACGGTGCGCGGCTGTACCTGGCGCAGCATGGCAATCAGCTCGGCGGCCAGAAGGTCGAACTGATCGTCAAGGACGATACCGGCGTGGCCCCCGAGATCAGCAAGCGCGTCGCGCAGGAGTTGATCGTCAAGGACAAGGTCGACCTCCTCGCGGGCTTTGGCCTCACGCCCTCGGCGCTCGCGGTCGCCCCGCTCGCGACCGAAGCCAAGAAGCCGATGGTGATCATGAATGCGGCCACGTCGATCATCACCACCAAATCCAATTACATCGTGCGCGCATCGATGACGCTGCCGCAGAACACCGCACCGATCGCGAGCTGGGCCGCCAAGAACGGCATCAAGAAAGTATTCACGCTGGTCGCCGATTACGGTCCCGGCCATGATGCCGAAGGCCAGTTCAAGAAGACCTTCACCGCGGCCGGCGGCGAGATCGTCGGCGAAGTGCGCAGCCCGGTGAAGAACGCCGACATGGCGCCCTTCCTTCAGCGCATCAAGGACACCAAGCCCGACGCGGTCTTCCTGTTCGTGCCGCCGGGCGAACAGACCATCGCCTTCATGAAGGGCTTCGTCGAACGCGGTCTGGACAAGGCCGGGATCAAGCTCATCGCCACCGGCGACCTGACCGACGAAGACATCCTCGACGCGGTCGGCGACTCGGCGCTCGGCGTGATCAATTCCTTCCATTACGCCGAAGCCCACAAATCACCCGAAAACGCGGCCTATGTCGCGGCCTATTACAAGGCCTACCCGAACGACCGCCCGAACTTCATGTCGGTCGGCGGCTACGACGGCATGCAATTGATCGACCTCGTGCTCAAGAAGAACGGCGGCAGCACCGATGCCGACAAGTTCATAGAATCGGCCAAGGGCATGAAATGGACCAGCCCGCGCGGCCCGGTGATGATCGATCCGGCCACCCGCGACATCGTGCAGACCATCTACATCCGCAAGGTCGAGAAGGTGAACGGCAAGTTGCAGAACGTCGAATTCGACAAGGTGCCCGACTTCAAGGACCCGGGTAAGCAGCCTTGATGCAACGGCACACCGCGCACGCCGGCTGAGGACGCGTCATGACGGTTTTTTTCGACGGTATCGCGTCGGGCATGCTGCTGTTTCTGATCAGCGTGGGCCTGTCGGTGACGCTGGGGTTGATGAACTTCGTCAACCTCGCGCACGGCGCCTTCGCGATGTTCGGCGGCTATGTCTGCGTCGTCCTGCTGTCGCGTGCGGGGATCCCGTTTCTCGCGGCCTTGCCCATCGTCACCCTGGCCAGCGCCGCCATCGGCGTCGTGCTCGAGCGCGCGCTGTACCGCCGTCTGTACGGCGCGTCGCATCTCGACCAGGTGCTGTTCTCGATCGGTCTGATGTTCATGTCCATCACCGCGGCGCATTACTTCTTCGGCGCCCAGCAGCAACCGCTGACCTTGCCCGACTTCCTGCGCGGGCAGATCGCGTTGCCGGGACTCGATGTCGGCATCTACCGCCTGTTCCTGATCGCGGTCGGCCTGAGCATCGCGCTTGCGCTGCAATGGATGGTCGCGCATACGCGCTTCGGCGCGCAGTTGCGCGCCTCGGTCGACAACCCGCGCGCCGCGCGCGGCCTGGGCATCAATGTCGATCGCGTGTTCAGCATCGCGTTCGCGCTCGGCTCGGCCCTGGCCGGACTGGGCGGCGCACTCGGCGTCGAGATGCTCGGGCTCGATCCGGGCTTCGCGGTCAAGTACCTCGTCTACTTCCTCATCGTCGTCGCCGCCGGCGGCAGCGGCAGCATCGTCGGATCGCTGGTCGCGGCGGTCGTGCTCGGCGTGTGCGACGTGGTGGGCAAGTACTACGTACCGCAGGTGGGTGCGTTCGTGATCTACGCGGTGATGGTGGCCATGCTCATCTTCCGGCCGCAAG
>CAYUYC010000180.1:0-3139 GCA_964448945.1 uncultured Burkholderiaceae bacterium | reverse complement strand
GGCCGCAAGCACGACGCAGCCCCCACTCCCGTTCATGCGCACGTGCAATCCGACGTGCGCGCCCGGATCCGCATGCGATGACCACACCGGCGATCGACCTCCATCCCTTGCGCCGGGCATCGCGCTGGCACCCGGCCGAATACGCGTTCTGGCTGATGCCGGTGCTCGGCTATTTCACGCTCGGCGACAACCTGTTGTTCATGAGCCAGATCGCGATCACCGCCTTGTTCGCGCTTTCGCTCGATCTGATCCTCGGCTACGCGGGCATCGTCTCGCTCGGGCACGCGGCCTTCTTCGGTTGCGGTGCCTATGCGGCGGGCTTCTTGTCGCAGCACGGGTATGGCGACCCCTTGCTCGGGCTCGCGTTTGCCGCGGCAGTATCGGCAACGCTCGGGTTCGTCACCAGCTTTCTGGTGCTGCGC
This sequence comes from uncultured Burkholderiaceae bacterium, assembly GCA_964448945.1. GTDB lineage: Bacteria > Pseudomonadota > Gammaproteobacteria > Burkholderiales > Burkholderiaceae_E > CAXBRX01. The sequence goes on along the minus strand of CAYUYC010000180.1, from coordinate 2,717 downwards.
GGTTCGGACCTCACCCGCTTGATGGTGACGCTGGGCATCGCGCTGATGTTCTATGAAGCGGCCAACAAGCTCACCGACATCACCGGCGGCGTCGATGGCATGCAAGGCATCGAGATCGCGCCGATCTTCGGCATGTTCCGCTTCGATCTGTACGGCAAGGTCGCCTACCTCTACAGCGTGATCGTGTTGTTCGTGCTGTTCTGGCTGGCGCGGCGCGTGTCGCGTTCGCCCTTCGGCGCAAGCCTCAACGGCGTGCGGCTGAACGCGGCGCGCATGCCCGCGCTGGGTACGCCGGTGCGCGCGCGTCTGGTGGCGGTCTACACCATCGCGGCAGCGTATGCGGGCGTGGCCGGCGCGCTGCTCGCGCAGACCACGCAATTCGTCGCACTCGATGTCCTGAGCTTCAATCGCTCGGCCGAGCTGATGTTGATCCTGGTGCTGGGCGGTACCGGCCGCTTGTACGGCGCGCTGCTGGGCACGGTGGTGTTCATGGTGGCGCATCACTTCCTGGCCGACATCAATCCGCAGTACTGGCAGTTCTGGCTCGGCGCGCTGCTGGTGGTGATCGTCCTGTTCGCCAAGGGCGGGATCATGGGTGGCATCGATCGCATCCAGGCCCTCGTCGCGCGCCGCGGCGGCAAGGAGGCAGCGTGACGTTCGCGCTCGAAACCCGCGGCCTGGTCAAACGCTTCGGCGGCTTTGTCGCGACCAATGAAGTCAACCTCCGGGTCGTGCCCGGCGCACGTCATGCGCTGATCGGCCCCAACGGCGCGGGCAAGACCACGCTCATCAATCTGCTCACCGGCTTTCTCGAACCCAGTGCGGGCGAAGTGCTGCTCGCGGGCGAGAACGTCACGCATCTGGCCCAGCATGCGCGCGTCAAGCGCGGCCTGGCGCGCACCTTCCAGATCAATCGTTTGTTTGCCGATTTCACGGTGCTCGAATCGGTGGCGATGGCGGTGTGCGAACGTCGCGGCGAAGGCGGCCATTGGTGGAAGCCGCTCGGCGCGCACGACGCTGCGCTGGCCGAAGCCGCCGAATTGCTGACCACGCTGCGTCTGGCCGACGCCGCGCATGCGCGCACGCGCAACCTGCCTTACGGCAAGCAGCGCCTGGTCGAGATCGCACTTGCGCTCGCAGCCCAACCCAGCGTGCTGTTGCTCGACGAACCCGCGGCCGGCGTGCCCACCGGCGCGAGCCGCGAACTGTTCGACACCATTGCCGCCTTGCCGCGCACCGTGACGATCGTGCTCATCGAACACGACATGGATCTGGTGTTCCGCTTCGCCGATCGCATCTCGGTGCTGGTGGGCGGTGCGCTGCTGACCGAAGGCGATCCGCAAGCGATCGCGGCCGATCCCTTGGTCAAGCAGGTCTATCTCGGGGAGGCGGCCCTTGGCTGATCTGCTGCAACTCGACGGGGTGTGGGCCGGCTATGGCGATGCCGTGGTCCTCGAAGACATCGGCTTTGCGATGGAAGAAGGCGACAGCCTCGCCTTGCTCGGCCGCAACGGCATGGGCAAGACCACCTTGCTCGCCACGCTGATGGGCGCGACCACGCTCAAGCAAGGCCGCATCGCGTTTCAGGGCCGCGACATCGCGCATGTGCCCAGCCACGCCCGCGCGCATCTGGGCCTGGGCTGGGTGCCGCAGGAGCGCGACATCTTCGCCTCGCTCACGGTCGAAGAGAACCTCACCGTGGTCGCCCGTCCGGGCCACTGGACGCTGGCGCGCGTGTACGAGACCTTTCCGCGCTTGCTCGAACGTCGCGCCAACCTGGGCAACCAGCTTTCGGGCGGCGAGCAGCAAATGCTGGCGATGGGCCGCGCGCTGATGCTCAACCCCAAGCTGCTGCTGCTCGACGAACCGCTCGAAGGGCTGGCTCCGCTCATCGTCCACGAATTGCTCGAAGTGATCCGCCGCATGGTCGAGACCGGCGGCATGGCGGTGATCCTGGTCGAACAGCATGCGCATCAGATCCTGCCGCTCACGCGCCAGGCGCTGGTGCTCGAACGCGGCCGCGTCGTGCATCACGGCCCGAGCACCGCCCTGGCCGACGACCCGGCCTTGCTCGAACGCTGGCTCGGCGTGGCCGCGCATTGATGCGCCGCGCCCGTCTTTGATCCCGGGAACACGCCATGTCCAAGACGCTCGACATCATTCACCGCGAACATCAGGCCTTGGCGGCGGTGCTGCAGACCATGCGGCAACTCGCAGCGGACTATGCCGAGCGCCAGACTGCGCCGGATTTTCAGTTGCTCGCGACGATGCTCGATTACCTCGCCGAAGTGCCCGAGAAGCTGCATCACCCCAAGGAAGAACAATTGCTGCACAAGGCCTTGCGCCCCAAGGCGCCCGAGGCCGCCGCCAGTCTCGATCGCCTGCTCGCCGAGCATCGCGATTCGCCGCAGATGATCGACCACCTGACGCGCGCGCTCGTGCATTTCGTCGCGGTCGGTGTCGACGCAGCCCCTGAGTTCAAGCGCGTGGTCGACGACTATGTGCGTGCGATCTGGGAACACATGAGCCTCGAAGAGCGCGAGATCATGCCGCTGGCGCGGCGCGTGCTCAGCCCCGAGGAATGGCGCGCGATCGATGCCGAGTTTGAAGCAAACCCCGATCCGTATCGCGGGGCGCAAGGCGAGTTCGACGCGATGTTCAAGCGCATCGTCCAGCATGCGCCGGCGCCGCCCACGCCGTACGGCGTCGGCGCATGC
>CAYUYC010000179.1:0-7016 GCA_964448945.1 uncultured Burkholderiaceae bacterium | reverse complement strand
CCGATGCGCACCCCCGCCCCGATCACGCTGCCGGCACCGATGGCGCACAGCGGGCCGATCGACGCGTCGGGCGCGACGACTGCCGACGGGTCGACCACCGCACTCGCGTCAATGCCGGATGGCGGTGCAACTTCGGCGGCAGCCACAAGACATTGCGATGCCCGCGCAAACGCCAGATAGGGTTGGGGATGCAGCCACAGCGCGCCGTCGATCGTCCCGACCTGCCCCGCCCAATCCTCGCGCACGATGAGTGCGCCGGCATGCGTGCCGCGTGCGGCTTCCAGCCATTTGGGATCGGACACGAAAGCGAGTTGATCGGGTTGCGCGCGCTCGGGCGGCGCAAACCCCGAGATATCGAGATCGATGGCGCGGTCGAGTCTGCCGCCGCATTGTGCGACCAGCGTCGCAAGCCGGACCGTCATGCGTCGGACTTCCCGCGAATCACTTCGCAGCCGGCGTATTGCCGTTGAGCACCTTGATCACCTTGTCGGTGATGTCGATGCGCGGGTTCGCGTAGACCGCTTCCTGGAAGATGATGTCGTACTTCTCGGTCTCGGCGATCTGCCGGATCACGCGGTTCGCGCGATCGAGCACCACGGCGAGCTCTTCGTTCTTGCGCTGATTGAGGTCTTCGCGGAACTCGCGGTCCTTGCGCTGGAAGTCGCGATCCAACTCGGCGATTTCGCGCTGGCGCTTCATCCGTTCGGATTCGGACAGGGTGGGCGCTTCTTTTTCGAGCTTCTCGGACGCGGTCTTGACGCGCGCGGCGAAGTCCTGAAGGTCCTTGTTGCGCTTGGCGAACTCGGCCTCGAGCTTTTGCTGCGCCTGACGCGCTGGACCGGACTCGCGGAAGATGCGCTCGGTATTCACGAACCCGATGCGGGTTTCGGGCGCCTGCGCGAAAGCGGTCGATCCAAGCGCCAGGCCAGCGACGGCACCGGCGGCAACAACCCAACGTCGAACAAGAAGCAGACTCATCGTTCTCTCACACTAGAAGCCAGTTCCGAGCTGGAACTGGAAGCGCTGGGTGCTGTCGCCCGGCTTCTCGTTGAGCGGTTTGGCCAAGGACAGCTTCAGCGGCCCGATGGGGGATAGCCAGCTTATACCAACGCCGGATGAATAGCGGAGGTTGCCGAAATCCATGCGTTCGCCTTCCTGGAAGGTATTGCCGCCATCGAGGAAGACGAACATGCGCACCGATCGGTCGCTGGCGCCAGGAATCGGGAACAGCAATTCGGCATTGCCGATGGTCCGGCTTGCGCCGCCCAGCGAAGTGCCGTCGGTGTCATGGCGCGTCGTGAGCGTGCCGCCTTCGTAGCCACGCACCGAGCCGATGCCGCCGGCGTAGTAGTACTTGAACAGCGGCAAGGGCTTGCCGCTGAACCCGTGCGCGTAATCGAGCTGCCCGTTGAGGGCCAGCGTGAAGCTCGAACTCAGCGGCCAATACCACTGATGCTGATAGCCCACGCGGTAATACCGCAGATCGAGTACCGGCAAGGTCGCTTCGAGCGTGGCGCGCTGCATGCGCCCGCGCGTCGGGGCGATGCTCGAATCGCGCGAATCGCGGATCCAGGCCAGCGTACCGGTCATCGCGGTGGAAACTTCGCCGAACCGGTTCACATAGTCCTGATAGCGGTTCGGACTCAATGAGGTGACGGACAAATCGGTGCGCTCGATCGCTGTGCCGACCACGATGGTGTCGAAATCGGACACCGGGAAGCCGAAGCGCAGACCACCGCCGGTGCTGGTGATCGCGTACGAACCCAGGCTGACCGACGACGGATCGTATTTACGCGTATAGATGTCCATGCCTTGCGACACGCCATCGATCGTGAAGTACGGGTTGGTCTGCGAAATCGCGATCGTGCGATTGGCCTTGCTGGTGTTGAGTTCGAGCGATACCGAATTGCCGGTGCCGAACAGGTTGTTCTGCGAGATCGAACCGGTCAGCACGAGTTTGTCGGTCGACGAAAACCCGGCACCGATGTTGAGGCTGCCGGTCGGCCGTTCCTTGACCGCGACCGCCACATCGACGAGATCGGCGGTGCCCGGTACCGGCGGCGAATCGATCTTGACCTCTTCGAAGAAGCCCAGACGGTCGATCCGGTCGCGCGACAAGCGCACGCGTTCGCCGTCGAAATACGCGCTTTCGAGCTGGCGCATCTCGCGGCGGATGACTTCGTCGCGCGTTTTTGCGTTGCCCGAGATCTGCACCCGGCGCACGTACACGCGGCGGCCCGGGTCGACCACGATGGTGAATGTTGCAGTGCCCTTTTCGCGATCGATCTCGGGTGCCGGGGTCGCGTTCGCAAACGCATAGCCGTAATTGCCCAGACGCTCGGTGATGCGCTTGATGGTCTCGTTCATCACCTGCCCGTTGAACGTGTCGCCGGGCTTGATCAGGACGAGCGGCTCGAGTTCGGCGCGCTTGTCGAGCAAATCGCCACCCAGCTTGACCGACGAGACGGTGTACTTCTTGCCCTCGGTGATCGTGATGGTGATGTAGATGTCGCGCTTGTCGGGCGTGATGGCGACTTGCGTGGAGTCGACATTGAACTCGAGGTAGCCGCGATTGAGGTAGTACGAGCGCAGCGATTCGAGGTCGGCCGTGAGCTTTTGCTTGGAGTACTGGTCGGACTTGCTGAGCCAGGTGAACCAGCCCGGCGTGCGCAACTGGATCTGCTTGAGCAGTTCGCTTTCGGAGAAGGCCGAATTGCCGACGATGTTGATCTGCTTGATCGTCGCGACTTCGCCTTCGTCGATCGTGAAGTCGATCGCGACGCGGTTGCGTTCCTGCGGCGTGACGGTGGTGGTGATCTGCACCCCGTACTTGCCGCGCGAAAGGTACAGGCGCTTGAGTTCTTGTTCGGCGCGATCGATCGCGGCCTTGTCGTAGGTCCGCGCCTCGGCAATGCCGATGTCCTTGAGCGCGGACTTCATCTTGTCGGTCTCGAACTCCTTGGCGCCGGTGAAGGTGATCGACGAGATCGCGGGCCGTTCTTCGACCACGACCACGAGCACATCCTTTTCGACTTCGAGCCGGACATCGCGATAAAAGCCCGTCGCGAACAAGGCGCGGATGGCCGCCGCGCCTTTGTCGTCGGTATAGGTATCGCCGATCTTGAACGGCAGATAGCTGAACACCGTCCCGGGCTCGGTACGCTGAATGCCCTCGACACGGATGTCGCGCATCACGAAGGGATCGGCCGCATAGGCACTCGCCGACATCGCGAACGCTATTGCGGCGGCGAGCGAGCGAAGCGGAAAGCGCGAACGATGCTGGTTTGTTTGAACGACGAAGCGATGTTTCATGAGGAGATGAAGCCCCGCTTTGTGCCCTGCGGGTTCAGGCAAATAGGCGGGTAATGTCGTTCATGAGCGCGATCGCCATCAACGCGATCAAGACACCGAAACCAGCGCGTTGACTCAATTCGATGAAGCGCTGCGACAACGGCCGGCCCTTGATAAGTTCGGCCGAATAATACAGTAAGTGTCCCCCGTCGAGGACCGGGATCGGCAGCAGGTTCAACACGCCCAGACTGATGCTGATGAGCGCGATGAAACCGACATACGCCTCGACGCCCATGCGCGCCGATTGCCCGGCGTAATCGGCGATCGTCACCGGGCCGCTCAGATTCTTGAGCGACATCTGTCCGATCAGCATCCGGCCGAGCATGCGTACCGAGAACACCGACATCTCCCAGGTGCGGGCAACACCCCGACCGAGCGCATCGATCGGACCATCGCGCACCGTCACCATCTCGAGCCGGGGCTGGATCGCCACGCCGAGCCGTCCGATCGTGCTGCGATTGCCTGCGGCGTCGGTCTCGGTCACCGCGATCGGGCGGGCGGCGAGATCGACGCGTGCGCCTTCGCGCATCACGCTCACGCGCAGGTCGCGATCGGTCGCGCCGCGGATGATGTCGACCGCCGCACGCGCATCGGCGATGGGTTGATCGTCGATCGCCACCAGCATGTCGCCGGACTGGAAGCCCGCGCGTTGCGCAGGACTGTCGGGTTCGACCTTGCCGATCACCGGCGTCGCCGCATGCAACAACAGCCCGATGCTGTTGGGAAATCCGGCCTCGATCGCGTTCGGATCGACCTGCGAAAAATCGAGCACGCGCACGGCGCGACCGCCTTCGCGATCGAGCACCGACAATTCGACCTTCTCTTGATCGACCGCCGCTTGCATCAGACGCCAGCGCGCATCGAGCCAGCTGCGGATGGCGTCGTCGCCGATCGCCACGATCTCGTCGCCCTCGCGCATGCCTGCGTTGGCCGCGATCGTCGCCGCGGGCGGTGCGCCGATGCGCGCACGCGGTTCGTCGGTGCCGGTCATGAACAAGCCGGCATACAAGACGATGGCCAGCAACAGATTGGCGACCGGACCGGCCACCACGATGGCCATGCGCTTGAGCGGCGATTGGCGATTGAAGGCACGCGCCGCATCGGCCTCGCTCAACACTTCGCCTTCGGCGAGTTCGCGCTCGTCGAGCATGCTCACATAGCCGCCGAGCGGCAAGGCAGCCAGCACCCATTGCGTGCCGTCGCGACCCATGCGTCGGCTGAGCAAAGGCTTGCCGAATCCGACCGAGAACCGCAGCACCTTGACGTCGCACCAGCGCGCCACCAGGTAATGGCCGAGCTCATGCACGACCACCAGCACACCGAGCGCGACGATGAAGGCAACGAGGGTGTGCAGAAGGTTCATGTCAGGTCGAAAGGAGCATCGGAGCGGCGATCCTACTTGAGCGACGGAATGACGATTGTGTCGATCTGTTCGCGGGCGCGTCGACGCGCTTCGTCATCGATCGCGCGGATGTCGTCGACGCTGCCGGGCGCGCCGGACCAATCGTGCTCGACCACCGCTTCAACCACCCGCGCGATGTCGGTGAAGCGTATCCGCGCGTCGAGAAATGCAGCCACCGCGACCTCGTTGGCGGCGTTGAGGGCGATCGTCGCTCCGCCGCCGGCACGCAATGCGGCATAGGCCAAGCCCAGACACGGGAACCGCACGAGATCCGGGGCCTCGAAAGTCAGCGCCGCCAGCTTCATGAAGTCGAGTTGCGCGGAACCCGAGACGATGCGCTCGGGCCAGGCCAATGCATACGCAATGGGCGTGCGCATGTCGGGCGTGCCCAACTGCGCCAGCACCGAGCCATCAACGTACTCGACCATGCTGTGGATCACGCTTTGCGGATGGACCACGACATCGATGCGATCCACCGGCAGACCGAACAACCAGCGCGCCTCGATGACTTCGAGACCCTTGTTCATCAGCGTGGCCGAATCAATGGAGATCTTGCGCCCCATCACCCAGTTCGGATGGGCACATGCGACATCCGGCGTGGCGGCGTGCATCGCATCGAGCGATGCAGTGCGAAACGGCCCGCCCGATGCGGTCAACAGCAAGCGGCGCACCGAGGGTTGGATGCTCGCATCGCGCTGCCGATCGGCCATCGGCAGGCATTGGAAGATCGCGTTGTGTTCGCTGTCGACCGGCAGCAAGGTCGCCCCATGCGCGCGCACCGCGTCAAGCATGAGCTGGCCGGCCATGACCAGCGCTTCCTTGTTGGCGAGCAGCACTTGTTTGCCGGCGCGCGCGGCCGCAAGCGTGGGTTCGAGCCCTGCTCCGCCGACGATGCCCGCCATCACCGCGTCGACCCGCGCATCGCTGGCGACGGCCACCAGGCCATCGACGCCGGCAAGCGCGGTGGTCGGCAACGCGCGTGCGCGCAAACCGGCTTCGAGCCGCGACGCCAAGGCCGCATTGCCGATGACGGCTACTTCGGGGCGATGCGCAGCGCACAGCGCGATCAGTTCGTCGACGCGCTCGTTCGCCGTCAATGCGAAGACGCGGTAACGATCCGGGTGCCGCGCGATCACGTCGAGCGTGCTGCGCCCGATCGATCCGGTCGCACCCAGCAATGTGATGGTCTTGATGCTGGTCACGACAGCAACGACCGACCGGTCAGCACCAGTTCGATCACGAGTGCTGCGGGCAGCACCGGAAGCAGTGCGTCCACGCGATCGAACACGCCGCCGTGCCCCGGCAGCAGATGGCTGGAATCCTTCACCCCCGCCTTGCGCTTGAGCATCGACTCGAACAGATCGCCGATGATGCCCAAGGCCACCAGCACGATCAGCATGACGCCCAATACCGGCAAGGACGTGGTCGCGCCGAGCAGGCCGACATAGGTCTGCGGCAGCGTCGTACCCGCCGCCCATAGCAGCCCGCCCGCGAGCAAGAGCACACCGATCACCGCGCCGGCGACGCCTTCCCAGGTCTTGCCCGGGCTGATCGATGGCGCGAGTTTGTGGCGGCCGAAGGTTCGCCCGGCAAAATAGGCGGCAACGTCAGACGCCCAGACGATCAGCAGGATCGACAAGAGATACACCGGACCGCGCAACAGCGCCGCGGTCATCGCCCACCAGGTGGCGGCCAGGACGATCCAGCCGAGACCGATCAACGGCCATTTGGCCGACCGCAACGATTGCGGCACGCCGACACGCAGCCACCAGGGTGCGACGATGCACCAGAAGGCACTGGCCAGCAGCATCACCACCTGAGCGATCGGCGCGGCGAACAGCGCGTCGGCGATGAGCGCAGCCGCGCCGAACAACGCAGCGACGACGGCCGAGACGCCGTCGGAAATGCCGAGCAGCCGGGTCCATTCCCAACACGCGAGCACCATGACGCCCAGGGCGACGAGTGAGCCGATGCGCGGCGATGCGAAGAACAGCACCGGCAACAGCAGTGCGACGAGCACCAGCGCGGTGATGACGCGCGCGCGCAGCATGCTTACTCTGCCCGCGCGTTAGCGCCCGTGAGCGTGTCGGCGCTTGTGCCGACCGGCTGTACACCCGCCGCCGGATCGATCTGGGCGCTGGTGCGGCCGAACCTGCGTTCGCGTTGTTGATACGACGCGATCGCGCGGTCGAGCGCCTGGGCGCCGAAATCAGGCCAATATTCGTCGGTGAAGTACAACTCGGTATAGGCGAGCTGCCAGAGC
>CAYUYC010000178.1:0-7048 GCA_964448945.1 uncultured Burkholderiaceae bacterium | reverse complement strand
CCTTGGCCAGCAGCGTCTTGCCGGTACCCGGTGAGCCGACCATGAGCACACCGCGCGGGATGCGCCCGCCGAGCTTCTGGAACTTGGACGGGTCACGCAGGAATTCGACCAGTTCGACCACGTCTTCCTTGGCTTCGTCGCACCCGGCGACATCGGCGAAGGTGACCTGGTTGTTGCTCTCGTCGAGCATCTTGGCGCGGCTCTTGCCGAAGCTGAACGCGCCGCCTTTGCCACCGCCTTGCATCTGGCGCATGAAGAAGATCCAGACACCGATCAGGAGCAGCATCGGGAACCAGCTCACGAAGATTCCCATGAGCAAGGACGGTTCTTCTTCGGGCTTGCCGTAGACATCGACACCGTTCTTGACGAGGTCGTAGACCATCCCGTCATCGGGGGGGGCAATCAATTGGTAGCGCTTGTCGTCCTTGCTCTGGACGAAGAGCTGGTGCCCCTGGATGTCGACGCGCTTGATCCGGCCGGCTTTGGCGTCTTCCAGGAACTGGGTGTACGAAATCGCGTCCGGCGTAGTCCGCTGGCGGTTTTCGAACTGCTTGAAGACCGTGAACAGGACGAGTGCGATCACCATCCAGATCGCTGCCTTCGAAAGCATGTTTTTGTCCAACGTGTGCTCCTGGGCCGTATGGATCGGCCGGTCTAAGGATTCTAACCCGCTCGTTGCCCCTATCTTGCGACGGATTCAACGGGTTTCAATGCTTTGCGCTCCCGGTAACAACCCGCAGATGGCTTCACTTGAGATTGCGCCCAAGGATGAAGGTTTCGGCCGATTTGTCGCGTGACGCTTTTGGCTTGATCGGTTTGACGGTCCGGAAAGTGCGCTTGAAGGACTCGACGATCTGCGAATACCCGCTTCCGTGAAAGGCCTTCACCAGCAATACGCCTTCGGGCTTGAGGTGGGTTCGCGCGAATTCCAGGGCCAGATCGCAGACATGTTCGATGCGCGCGGCGTCCGCCGAGGCGATCCCGGACAGATTGGGGGCCATGTCGGACAAGACGACATCGACCTTTTCATCACCGAGCAGCGATTCGAGCTGATGCAGCACCTCGTCTTCGCGGAAGTCGCCTTGGAAGAACGTCACGTCGGGAACGGATTCCATCGGCAGGAGATCGAGCGCGATGACGCGACCACGCAAAGCCCCTACCGGCGCGCCGGCCTTGCCGGCCAACACGTTGCGCACGTACTGACTCCAACTGCCGGGCGCCGCGCCGAGATCGACCACGGTCATCCCGGGACGCAGCAAATGCTCCTGCTCGTCGATCTCTTTGAGCTTGTAGGCCGCACGCGCGCGATAACCGTCGCGCTGCGCCATCTTGACGTAGGGATCGTTGATATGGTCGTGCAGCCACTGCTTGCTGAATCGGTTCTTGCTCATGAATGCGACAATACGCAAATGGAACTCAAATTGACGCCCGCCGAACGCGCCGCGCTGCGCGCCCAGGCACACCCCCTGAACCCGGTCGTAATGATCGGCGGCGACGGCCTGACCCCGGCCGTCCTCAAGGAAATCGATGCCAACCTCGCGGCCCACGAACTGATCAAGGTTCGCGTGCTCGGCGACGATCGCGACGAACGTGCGGCCTTCATGGACCGCATTTGCGGCGCGCTCGACGCCGCGCCGGTACAGCACATCGGCAAATTGCTGGTGGTCTGGCGCCCGCGACCGGCCACGCCGGCCAAGAAGCCCGCACGCCAAACCGCTGCCGCCGCCCCCACCCCGGGTCGCGCTCGCGGACAAAAGCCGCGCGAAGTCACGGTCATCAAGCCTTCGCGAACCGGCCGGCGCCCGCCGACGCGCAAGCTCGTCACCCTGCTCGGCAATGAGCGCGTGACCGCCGGTGGCTTGGTCAAACGCGCCAAACCGCGTCTGAAATCGGCAAAAAAACGTTCGACCGATTGAGCGCTCAACGCGCCTGGCGCATCACCAGCCAGGCGCCGAGCAACGAGTGCGCAAGATAGAACCCGGCCGACACGCCGTGCACGATCGCGAACTGGGTATCGATCGAACCGCCGTCCGACATCTGCGCATGCGCCGCAATGGCGCCGCGCAAGACCGAAATGAGCGGCTGCAAGGCAAAATAGCCGATCAAGGTGCAGATCACCATCGCGATCACGATGCGTACATCGGTCTGGTCGAGCGTCGATTTGCGCGCCTCTCCGGGCGGCGGCGGCACGAACATCGCAAACACCAGCAGCAGCAATCCGGCGATGACCGACACCCAGCCTTGCACCTGGAACATCGCCCCTGCGATGTCCCCAGCGAGCGTGCGACCCGACAACATGCCGAACAAGGCGGGCGCAACGACGTAGCCGATGGTCCACGTCAGGCCGCACCACGCGGCGATGATCAGCAGGCGCAACCGGCGCCATTGAAGCGCCCAGACGCGACGCGCGCGTTCCGGCGCCGACGGGATCGCGTCAGACATAACGTACGTCGATGACTTCGTATTCGCGCTTGCCGCTGGGCGCCTGAACTTCGACCGCGTCGCCCGCGTACTTGCCGATCAAGGCTCGCGCGATCGGGCTCGATACCGAGATCTTGCCGAGCTTGAGATCGGCTTCGTCATCGCCGACGATCTGGTAGGTCACTTTGTCGCCCGATTCGAGATCTTCGAGATCGACGGTGGAGGCGAACACGATGCGTCCATCGGCATCGAGCTCGGTCGGGTCGATCACTTGCGCGGCGGCGAGTTTGCCTTCGAGCTCGAGAATGCGCCCTTCGATGAAGCCTTGGCGCTCCTTCGCGGCGTCGTATTCGGCGTTCTCGGACAGATCGCCTTTTTCACGCGCTTCTTTGATCGCCTGGATCACGCTGGGCCGCTCGACGGCCTTGAGCCTTTGCAGCTCAGACTTGAGCAGCTCCGCGCCCTGCTTGGTCATCGGGACAGTGGCCATGTGCTTCGCTTTGCTTCGGAATGAAGGACCAAAAAAATCGCCCCGAAGCGTGCTGCCTCGGGGCTCGTGTTCGGGCGGATGATAGCCCAATTCGCGCGGCGCGCAAGACGTTGCAAGCGCACCGCGGACGACGGCCGCGCGGACTCAGGCGGTCGTCAGGCTACGGTGCAGGGTTTGCACGTCGTACACCTCGAGGGCGTGCATATGGCGCATGCCCTCGACGGCCGCCCAGGCGCCCGCGATCGTGGTGTAGACCGTGACGCGCGCCGAAAGCGCGGTGGTGCGGATCGACCGCGAATCGGCCACCGCCGAGCGCTTTTCTTCGACCGTGTTCACGACCAGCGCGATCTCGTTGTTCTTGATCATGTCGACGATGTGCGGCCGGCCTTCGGTGACCTTGTTCACCGGCTGCACCGCGATGCCGCGTTCGGCCAGGTAAGCCGCCGTGCCCTTGGTCGCGACCAGCTTGAAGCCGAGTTCGACGAGACCTTTGGCGACTTCGACGCATTTGGGCTTGTCCTGGTCTTTCACGCTCAGGAACACCGTGCCGTCCTTGGGCAGCTTGGTGCTCGCCGCGATCTGCGACTTGACGAAGGCTTCGCCGAAGCTGCGGCCCACGCCCATGACTTCGCCGGTGGACTTCATCTCGGGCCCGAGGATGGTATCGACGCCCGGGAATTTCACGAACGGGAACACCGCTTCCTTGACCGCGTAGTAAGGCGGAATCACTTCGGCACCGATCTTTTGCTCGTCGAGGGTCTGGCCGACCATGCAGCGCGCGGCGATCTTGGCCAGTTGCAAGCCGGTCGCCTTGCTCACATACGGCACCGTGCGCGAGGCGCGCGGATTGACTTCGAGCACATAGACCACATCGCGGCGCACGCCGGTTTCGTCGGGCAATTGCTGGATCGCGAATTGCACATTCATGAGGCCGACCACATTCAGCGCCTTGGCCATCAACACGGTCTGGCGCTTGAGCTCTTCGACGGTTTCGGCCGACAAGGAATACGGCGGCAGGCAGCAGGCCGAATCGCCCGAATGCACGCCGGCTTGTTCGATGTGTTCCATCACGCCGCCGATGAAGACGCGCTTGCCGTCGCACAGGCAATCGACATCGACTTCGATCGCATCATTGAGGAAGCGGTCGAGCAGGACCGGCGAATCGTTGGAGACCTTGACCGCTTCGCGCATGTAGCGCTCGAGGTCTTTTTGCTCATGCACGATTTCCATCGCGCGGCCGCCCAGCACATAGCTCGGGCGCACGACGAGCGGATAGCCGATCTCGTTGGCGAGCGCGAGCGCATCGGCCTCGGTGCGCGCGGTGCGGTTGGGCGGCTGGCGCAATTGCAGCTTGACCAACAGCTTCTGGAAACGCTCGCGGTCTTCGGCGATGTCGATCGATTCGGGCGAGGTGCCGACGATGGGCACGCCGTTGGCTTCGAGCGCCTTGGCAAGCTTGAGCGGGGTCTGGCCGCCGTATTGCACGATCACGCCGGCCGGCTTTTCCTTGTCGACGATTTCGAGCACGTCTTCGAGCGTCAGCGGTTCGAAGTACAGGCGGTCGGAGGTGTCGTAATCGGTCGAGACGGTTTCCGGGTTGCAATTGACCATGATGGTCTCGTACCCGTCGTCGCGCAGCGCGAGCGCCGCATGCACGCAGCAATAATCGAATTCGATGCCCTGGCCGATACGGTTCGGTCCGCCGCCGAGCACCATGATTTTCTTCTTGTTCGTCGGCAGCGCTTCGCACTCTTCCTCGTAGGTCGAGTACAGGTAGGCGGTGTTGGTCGCGAACTCGGCCGCGCAGGTATCGACGCGCTTGAACACCGGCCGCACGCCGAGCGCATGGCGCGCCTTGCGCACTTCGTTCTCGGTGGTGTCGAGCAGATAGGCCAGGCGGCGATCGGAAAAGCCCTTGCGCTTGAGCGCGCGCAGCGTGTCGGCGTCGAAATCGGCGAGCGTGTGCTTTTCGATTTCGAGTTCGAGATCGACGATCTCCTTGATCTGCACCAGGAACCACGGATCGATCTTGGTGAGGTTGAACACCTCATCGACCGAATAGCCTTGTGCGAAGGCGTCGCCCACGTACCAGATGCGTTCCGGGCCGGGCTCGCCGAGTTCTTCTTCGAGCACTTCGCGGTCGACGGTCTTCTGGTTCATGCCGTCGACGCCGACTTCGAGCCCGCGCAGCGCCTTCTGGAACGATTCCTGGAAGGTGCGGCCGATCGCCATCACTTCGCCGACCGACTTCATTTGCGTGGTCAGATGCGAATCGGCCTGCGGGAATTTTTCGAACGCGAAGCGCGGAATCTTGGTGACGACGTAATCGATGGTCGGCTCGAAGCTCGCCGGCGTGGCGCCGCCGGTGATCTCATTGCGCAATTCGTCGAGGGTGTAGCCGACCGCGAGCTTGGCCGCGACCTTGGCGATCGGGAAACCCGTGGCCTTGGAGGCCAGCGCCGACGAACGCGAGACGCGCGGATTCATCTCGATGACGATCATGCGACCGTCCTTCGGATTGATCGAGAACTGCACATTCGAGCCGCCGGTGTCGACGCCGATCTCGCGCAGGATCGCGATCGAGGCGTTGCGCATCAGCTGGTATTCCTTGTCGGTCAGCGTCTGCGCCGGGGCGACCGTGATCGAATCGCCGGTATGGATGCCCATGGGGTCGAGGTTCTCGATCGAGCAGACGATGATGCAGTTGTCCGCGCGGTCGCGGACCACTTCCATCTCGTATTCCTTCCAGCCGATCAGCGATTCTTCGATCAGCAATTCATTGGTCGGCGAAGCTTCGAGGCCGCGCTTGCAGATGGTCTCGAATTCCTCTGCGTTGTAGGCGATGCCGCCGCCGGTGCCGCCGAGCGTGAAGCTCGGGCGGATGATGACCGGAAAGCCGATCGTCTTTTGCACGCTCCAGGCTTCGTCCATCGAATGCGCGATGCCCGAGCGCGCCGAGCCCAGGCCGATCTTGGTCATCGCGTCCTTGAACTTCAGGCGGTCTTCGGCCTTGTCGATCGCGGCCGGCGAAGCGCCGATCAGCTCGACCTTGTATTTGTCGAGCACGCCATGCTTGTGCAGATCGAGCGCGGTGTTGAGCGCGGTCTGGCCGCCCATGGTCGGCAGGATCGCGTCGGGGCGTTCCTTGGCGATGATCTTTTCGACCACCTGCCAGGTGATGGGCTCGATGTAGGTGACGTCGGCCATCTCGGGGTCGGTCATGATGGTCGCCGGATTGCTGTTGACCAGGATGACTTTGTAGCCCTCGGCGCGCAGCGCCTTGCAGGCCTGGGCGCCCGAATAGTCGAATTCGCAGGCCTGGCCGATGATGATCGGGCCGGCGCCGATGATGAGGATGCTTTTCAGGTCGGTGCGCTTAGGCATGGTTGGTGGCCTCGTTCGTATAGTTGTCGGGCGCCAGGCGGCGCTCCACCAATTCGATCAGGATGTGGATGACCTTGATGTGCAGTTCCTGCACCCGGTCTGCGTAACGCCCACCGGGCGTCGCGATGAGGATGTCGGCCCATTCGCAAATAGCCGCGTCGCGTTTGCCGGTCAGGACGACGACCTTGACGCCGAGCGCGCGCGCGGCCTTGGCCGCTTCGATGACATTGCGGCTCGACCCGCTGGTGGTGATGGCGAGCAGCACATCGCCCGCGCGGCCGTGCGCTTCGACGAAGCGCGCAAAGACCTGGTCGTAGCCGTAATCGTTGCCGACGCAGCTCAGGTGGCCGGCGTCGGAAATCGCCATCGCCGCGAAGCCGCGCCGGTTGTTGCGAAAGCGCCCGGTCAGTTCTTCGGCGAAATGCATGGCGTCGCACATCGAGCCGCCATTGCCGCAACTGTAGGCGCGCCCGCCCGCGGCGAACGCGTCGGCGAGCAAGCCCGCGGCCTGGTCGATCAGCGCCTGCGTAGCCTCGTCGGCCAGCAAGGCGTCGAGCGCCTGCGCGGCTTCGCCGAGCGCGGCGCGTACCTGGGCGACCGTCATGCGCGCTCCCGCATCAGACCGATGAAGCGGTCGAACAAATAGCCGATGTCGTGTGGGCCCGGGCTCGCCTCGGGGTGGCCCTGGAAGCAGAACGCGGGCTTGTCGGTGCGCTTGAAGCCTTGCAGCGTGCCGTCGAACAAGGACACATG
>CAYUYC010000177.1:0-7061 GCA_964448945.1 uncultured Burkholderiaceae bacterium | reverse complement strand
GGCGATGCGCTGGCATCACATGCTCGGCCTTGCGTTCGGCGCGATCTGCGTGACCTGGATCCTCAGCGGTCTGTTGTCGATGAATCCGTGGAAGGTCTTCGATCTCGGCAGCAGCACGCCCCGGGTGCGCGGTGCGATGCGCGCTGCGGTCGATGCCGCGGACTTTCGTCTGGGCACAAGCGATGCACTCGCGCGCATGCGGGCCGCGAGTTTCGTGCCGGTCGAACTCGAATGGCGCACCTTCGAAGGCAAGGGCCTGTATGTGGGGATCGATGGCGCCGGGCGCACGCGCGTCCTGACGGCAGCGCCCGATGCACAGGTACTGGCGGTCATCGATACCGACCGCCTGATTGCCGAGGGTCTGCGTGTCATGCCCGGCGTGGCGCTTGCGCGCAGCACGCTGCTCACCGAGTACGACGCCTATTACTACGCGCGCGCCGAACACACGATGAGCGGCAGCAACGAGCGCCGCCTGCCGATGCTGCGCATGGAGTTCGCCGATGCGGCGTCGACCTGGCTGCACATCGACCCGGCCACGGGTTCGGTGGTCAGCCGGCTCGACGATCGCGGGCGGCTGCGGCGCTGGCTGTTCGCCTTCTTGCATAGCTGGGACTGGTGGCCGCTGCTCGCCCATCGACCGTGGTGGGACCTGCTGTTGATCGTGCTCAGCATCGGCGGCACCGCAGTGAGCCTGACCGGCGTGGTCATCGGCTGGCGGCGCTTGGGCAAGAAGCTCGGCACGAGCGTGGTTCCGGCGCGCTCATGAGTCGCCTCGCCTTCATTCGTTTCTCTTGATTCGGTTTCCTTTGCACACGAGGTTGCTTCGATGAATTCAGTTCAGTTTCGTCGCAGTCTGCTGGCGCTCGCATGGCTGAGCGCCGGTCTCGCATCCGTTGCCGCGCACGCGGTGCCGGCAACACAGTTCGATATTCCCGCTTCGCCCTTGACCGAAGCGCTTCAACGTTTTGCGCAGCAAAGCGGCGCGCAGATCGACATCGCCGGCGCGTCATTGCAAGAAGGCGCCAAGGCCAAGGCTTTGTCGGGCAGCTATGCGCCCGAGGATGCGCTCAAGGCTTTGCTCGCCGGCACCGGGTGGTCGTTCAAGACGCTTGCCGACGGATCGTTTGCGATCGAGCGCGATCGTGCGGTGGAACTTGCGCCGGTCACCGTCGAGGAGGCCGTGCGCCGCACGCAATCCGAGGGTACCGGCAACTACCGGGCGCAAGCGACGACGCTCGGCAAGACGACGCTCGCGCCGCGCGAGATCCCGCAATCGGTGACGGTCATCACCCGCCAGCGCATGGACGACCAGGGCATGCAGACTGCGTGGGACGCGATGACCTATGCCACCGGCGTGACCGCGGTGTCCAACGACGCTTCGCAATCGCAGTATCACGCGCGCGGTTACGCCCTGGGCGTGATGTACGACGGCATGCCTGCCTACAGCGGTTTGAGCGGCTATCAACAATACGACCTGGCGATCTACGACCGCATCGAGGTGCAGCGCGGACCCGCCGGTTTGCTGCAAGGCTCGGACAACCCGTCGGGGGTCGTGAACTTCGTGCGCAAGCGCGCGCAAGACAAGAAGGCGCTGAACGCGACGGTGGACCTGGGCTCGTGGGACTACTACCGCGCCACCGTGGATGTGACCGGTCCGTTGAACGAGAGCGGCTCGGTGCGCGCGCGTGCGATCGCGATGTGGAACGAGCGCGACTACTTCTTCGATCGCGCCCACGATCGCAAATGGCTGGGCTACGCGACGCTCGATATCGACCTTGCGCCGTCGACCACATTCTCGGTCGCCGCCACCGTGCAAGACGACGATAGCCCGACGTTCTCGGGGCTGCCTGCGTACACCAACGGGCAATTCCTCGATGTCGATCGCTCGACCAATGTCTACCCCGACTGGGGCAAATACCTTTGGCACACCGAAGAGCTGCAAGCCAGTGTCGAACATCGCTTCGACAACGGATGGCAGGCGAGCGTCAAGGTACTGCGGCGCAATCAGGACTTCTACTTCAAGGACAGCTACCCGACCACCGGCGTCGACCCCGCGACGTTGACCATGACCTATGCGCGGCGTGAAGCGGACTATCACTACCACCGCAACGCGGTCGACATGTTCGTGACCGGTCCGTTCGAATTGCTCGGCCGCAAGCACACCGCGCTGCTCGGGTTCAACTACGACGAACTGCAAACCGATTATGTGAGAGGGACCGCGCCCAACGTCACCGGCGTGCCCTTGTTCCATCCGGAAGTGGTGCTCGAACCGACGGTGACTTACACCCTCGGCGGCGAAAGCCAGACCGCGCAACACGGCCTGTATACCCAGGTGCGCTTGAGCCTGAGCGACGCATGGACCGCGACCCTCGGCGCGCGGATGACCGATTTCCAGACCAAGTCGCACAACAAGGCGCCCGCCACGCCGACCCCATGGGGCGAGGGCGCGCATGCGGAACAGGAGATCACGCCCTACGGCGCGGTGATGTACGACGTGCTGCCGAATACCTCCTTGTATGCGAGCTATTCCGAGATCTTCATGCCGCAGACCGCGCAGACCTTCGATGGCCAGACGCTCGATCCGCGCACCGGCGAGCAGTACGAACTCGGCGTCAAGGCGGATTTCTTCGAGCGCAAGCTCGACACCAGCTTGGCGCTGTTCCGCACCCATGAGTTGAATCGCTCATATGCGGATCCCGATCATCCCAACTACTACCTGCCCTTGGGCAAGGTGGAAGTGCAGGGCTACGAAGCCGAGGTGACCGGCAGCCCGATGGCAGGCCTGCAATTGTCGGCCGGCTTCACGCGTTTGATGACCAAGTACCTCAAGGACAAGAACAACCAGGGGCGCAAGATCAGCTACTGGTATCCGCCCAATCAATTGAAGCTCTGGGCGATGTATCGGCCCGGCGGCGCATGGGCCGATTGGAGCTTTGGTGCGGGCATGGTCGGTCAAGGTCCGGTGCGCGTGAACGGCACCGGCACGACCGACGTCCGCGAGCAAAGCAGCTTCGCGGTCTACGACGCGACCGTGGGTTATCGCATCAATGCGCGCGTCGATCTGAGTCTTGCGGTGAGGAACCTGTTCGATCGCAAGTACTACACGCGCATGGGTGGACTCAACACCTACAACACCTACGGCGATCCGCGCAATGTGATGCTGACTTTGCGCGCGAAGCTCTGATCGGTGCACGTGGTCCGGGCGCATGGATGCCACTGATGCACATCAACATCGCCGAGAGGGGTGCGTATACACTGCGCGCACTTCTGTGATCGTCATGCGCCACTCGACCCGTCATCGTCTCGTTCATTGGATTGCGTGTTTCGCGATTCTGCTGAACGCACTCGCGCCCAGCGTGTCGCAAGCGATCGCGCGGGCCAACGGTCAGCCCACGGGGTGGACGCAAATCTGCTCGCTCGCCGGATTGCGGTGGGTCGCGGTCGATCAAAATCTTGCGTCTTCGCAAGATCCGGCGTCACCGGTCACGCAAGCCGCGACCGAGCAGTGCCCGTTCTGTGCCGTGCATGCCGGTTCGTTCGGTCTCGCGCCGGTCTCGATGGTCTTCTTCGTGCCGACCGCGCACGCCGTTGCGCCATTGCAAAGCGTAGTCGCGAACGAGGTTCGCGGACCGGTCCATCTTCATGCGCGCGTACGCGCGCCGCCTTCGCTCGACTGATCTCGTCGGGCGTTTCTCCACGCCAGTGTCGAAGCCGCAGCGCGCGTCCTGACGCGCTGCGCATTCGAGCCCACTGCGCCGCACCACGCCTGACCATCGACGCGATCCATGGGCGCATTGCCCCCATGCGGTCGTCATGTGCCCGCCGTGTCGGGCGTGTTCAGTTTTCGGGTTGGTCGATCCATATGAAGTCCATTGCTCCGTTCGTGCGCTCGGCGCACCTCGTCGTTTCCCCGCTTGCGTTCGCAGTCGCGTGCGCATACTCCCTGGCCGCACAGGCCGAGGAAGTCGAATTTGCTCCGGTGCTGGTCACGGCTCCCGCAATGCATGCGCCCTTGCGCGTGGAGTTCGATCCGAAGGCGCCACAACAACCGCTGCCCGCGTCCGATGGTGCGAGTTTCTTGAAGACCGTGCCGGGCATGAGCGTGATCCGCAAGGGCGGTACCGACGGCGATCCGGTGTTTCGCGGCATGGCCGGTTCGCGCACCAACATCCTGATCGATGGCGAGAACATCCTCGGCGGCTGCGGCATGCGCATGGACCCGCCCACGGCCTATGTGTTTCCCGAGACCTTCGATCGCGTGGTCCTGCTCAAGGGCCCGCAGACGGTCTTGTACGGTCCCGGCGCATCGGCGGCGACGGTGCTGTTCGAGCGCGACATCAAGCGATTCGTCGAACCCGGCTGGACCTTCGATGGCAGCCTGACGGCGGGCAGCTTCGGTCGCGCCGATGCGGTGGCCGATGCCCGCACGGGCAATGCGCAGTTCTACCTGCGCGGCAACACCACGTACTCGCGATCGGACGATTACCAGGACGGCGATGGTCGGGAAGTGCATTCGGCCTACAAGCGTTGGAGCGCCAATGCAGGCCTGGGCTGGACGCCCGACGACAACACGCGCATCGAACTGTCGGCCATTCGCAGCGACGGCGAGGCCGCCTATGCCGATCGCGCGATGGACGGTGTGAAGTTCGCGCGCGAGAACGTCGCGCTCAAGTTCGACAAGAAGAACATCACGCCGCTGCTGACGTCGATCGAGGCTCAGGTGTACTACAACTACGTCGACCATGTGATGGACAACTACAGCCTGCGCACTTTCAGCGCGACGGCGACGATGCCCAATCCGGCGGTGAGTAATCCCGATCGCAAGACGGTTGGTGCGCGTGTAATGGCGGGACTGCAAGCCAGTGACGCCTTTTCGGCCAAGGTCGGCCTCGACGCGCAACGCAATGAGCACACGCTGCGCTCGACGATGAACGAAACCACCATGCCCTACGAGGCCATGGTCCGTACCGAAGACGCGAACTTCCGGCAGGTGGGTCTGTTTGGCGAAGGCGTCTGGAAGTTCGATGCATCGGGCCGTGCAGTGGCAGGCCTGCGAGCGGACCGCTGGCATGCGCAAGACAAGCGCGCGATGCTCAAGTTGGGCATGACCAGCGTTGCCAATCCGACCGCGAATGCCGAGCGCGATGAAACACTCAAGAGCGGCTTCATGCGGTATGAGCGCGATTACGCCGATCGCGCCGGCACGGTCTACGCCGGCGTCGGACATACCGAACGCTTCCCCGATTATTGGGAGCTGGTGTCGGCCAGCAAGGAAGGCCCGACCGCGAGCGATCTGAGCGCCTTCGCGACCACGCGCGCCGAAAAGACCACCCAGCTCGACATCGGAACGAACTGGAAGCAGGGGCCGTACTCCGCGTTCGTGTCGGGTTTCTATAGCGACATTGAGGATTTCATCCTGATCCAGTCGGGGGTGAGCCGCACGCTGGGCATGGCCACGCGCACCGTGAGCATCGTGCGCAATGTCGACGCGACCACCTGGGGTGCCGAGGCCGGCGCGGGTTACGCATTCGCCGAGCACTGGCGCACCGACGCGAGTCTGGCGTGGACGCATGGCGACAACGACACCGATGATCGACCGCTGGCGCAGATCCCGCCGCTCGAAGCGCGGTTCAACCTCGCGTGGGACAACGGCGTGTGGAATGCCGGCGCCTTGTTGCGCATCGTCGCGGGCCAGGATCGGTTTGCGAAGAACCAAGGCAACATCGTCGGGCAAGACATCGGCGCGACGGGCGGGTTCGCGGTGTTCTCGATCAATGGCGGCTGGCGTGCGAAGAAGGGCCTGCTCGTTTCAGCCGGCATCGACAATCTGTTCGACCGTACCTATGCCGAGCACATCAGTCGTTCGGGTGCGATGGTCACCGGCTACACCCAGACCCTGCGCGTGAATGAGCCGGGCCGCACGGTCTGGATCAAGGCGCAGATCGCGCTCGACTGAGCCGGATGCGCTTGGCCCATCGGAAAGGAGGAACCACCATGCATCGACGTACTGTTCTGACGGCATTCGCCGCGAGCGTCTGGCTGGCGGGATGTGCGCCATCCAAGCCGAGGTTCATCGGCACCGACATCACCGGGGTGACCTACGGCCGGGAGTTCCGGCTCACCGACCCCGACGGTCGCGAACGTACCTTGGCGGAGTTCAAGGGCAAGGTGGTGTTGCTGTTCTTCGGCTTCACCCAATGCCCGGATGTCTGTCCGACCGCCTTGTCGCGTGCGGCCGAGGTGCGCCGGTTGCTTGGCGCGGACGCAGACAAGATCCAGGTCATCTTCGTCACCGTCGATCCGGAGCGCGATTCGCCCAACCTGTTGCGTGCCTACACCCAGTCTTTCGATCCGAGTTTTCTGGGCTTGCGCACCGATGTCGCCCGCACGGCCGAAGTGGCTCAGGAGTTCCGGATCTTCTATCAGAAGGTACCCACGGGCGGGTCCTACACCATGGACCACACAGCGCTGACCTACATCTACGACCCGCAAGGCAAGCTCAGGCTGGCCATGCGGCACGACTTGACGGCAGCGCAGTTTGCTGCCGATATCCGTACCTTGCTGCAATCGGCAGCCTGACGCCGCCAGCACAGGGCTTACACCACCACCATGAAACAGGAGTCAATCATCATGCTGCGTCAACTTCTCGTCGCGATTGCAGGTCTCGTCGTCGCCACTTCCGCGTTCGCGCAGGTCACCGTCAAGGACCCCTGGGTGCGCGGCACCGTTGCCGAACAAAAGGCCACCGGTGCCTTCATGCAACTGACCGCGCAAAGCGATCTGCGTCTGGTCGAAGCGCGTTCTCCGGTCGCCAACATCGTCGAGGTGCATGAGATGGTCATGGTCGACAACACGATGAAGATGCGCGCCGTCGCGGGCGGGCTCGAACTGCCGATGGGCAAGACCGTCGAGCTCAAGCCGGGCAGCTACCACGTCATGCTCATCGACCTGAAGGCGCCGCTCAAGGAAGGCGAGACCGTGCCCCTGACCCTGGTCGTGCAAGGCAAGGACGGCAAGAAGCAGACCGTCGAAGTCAAGGCGCCGGTCCGCGCACTGAACGC